>JAWBTQ010000004.1:0-128315 GCA_038841535.1 Sulfolobales archaeon
ATCAAATAATAAGGAACTCTATAGCCTTTGCCGAAGCTCTAGCGATGGAGGGCTTTAAGGTACTGGCCGAGCAATTGGGTTACACTAGGTCGCATACAATAGTTGTTGATGTGAGGCAGCATGGTGGAGGAGCTAAAGTAGCGAAGGCTCTAGAGGATGCGAACATTATAGTAAATAAGAATCTCCTACCCTGGGATCCTCCAGAGGCAGTGAGAGATCCGAGTGGTATAAGACTTGGGACACAGGAAATGACCCGGTTCGGAATGAGGGAAGAAGACTTTAGGTATCTAGCTCGATTAATTAGAGAAGTAGTCATTGACGGAAAAGACCCTAGAGAAGTTAAAAAGAAAATCATAGAGTTCCGCAAGAACTTTCTGGAGGTTAAGTACACGTTCGAAATGATTAAGGACCTTGAAAAAAGTCCTATCAAGATTCCGATGATACTCTAAGGTTTTAGAGCAGTCTACGTTACATTTCTGTCAGTATAATCCATAACACGTACTGTTTTAGATTATGCCCACAGTGTCGAGGTTATGCCTCACTATTGATTTAACTAAAACTTTGCGACTTCTGTGATGGCAGAGAAGGACAGCTTAGCAGGTCTATGGGTTTACGTATATTCTTTCATAGTGTTGGCAGTTGCTTATTTAGAGTTGGAGCACTAGACTTTAGGTTGGGGAGGTAGTAGAAGTCTCGTTAGTGTAGGTGCTTTGTGGTGGAGTCCCCGGAGTCTCAGTGTATGTAGAAGTCTCGATCGGGGTTTCAGTCTTAATAGTTCCAGTCCCAGAGGTAAGTAGTTTGTTGCCGTAGATCCCGAGAGCTATGGCGGAGCCTACTAAGACTAGAAGGAGTAAAGCCCCCGGAAGAGTTCTTCTTTTTTGTTTTGGCACTTCTTGATCCCTAAATGCTAGGATCAGTGGAAATATATAGCTTAAGGGAGTTAAAGTACTTATTTGGTTTATGAATATCGATCAGTTAGGTGGTCCTTTGGTTAAAGTTAGGTTTTTCGGCTCTCTTAGGGCTATAGTAGGTAAAGATTCGTTGGACTTAGACGTAGCAAGGCTTGACGAGCTACTGAGAGCTTTAAAGGAAAAATACGACGAGCTTGCGAAACTAATAGATAATGAGGGCTTTTTGATTTTAGTAAACGAAAAGCCCGTATCCAGGAGAGAGTTTAACGTGGTGCTCGGTAGAGAGGACTGCGTCGATATACTTCCTGTAGTATCCGGTGGTTAAGGTGCTTCGAATCAGCTCTCGCATTGGTTTATGTAAGTTAGTGTCGTCACTGCACTTCTTTCCCAGCATTGGTCTCAGGTTTTCCGTCGTCCTCGGGGGCGTTCAAGGAGACTCCAGATACTCCAAATCTTGAGTACTTCAAGCTTCAAGAACGGATTTATGCCCTCAACCATGTCTCTACAACGGTAAATAGCGTCCGGGCTTATCATTACATCTTGAGCAAGAGGGTGAGGTGTTGCTCACATCAACGTACTTAGTCTCCAATTCTCTTTAAAAAGGCATTAAAGCTACCGTGAGCTTCTGTCTCCTATGAAACCATGGCGGCAACATTTTGTTAAACGAGCTGCCCAACTAACCATGTCTTTCAAAGCACGGTTCCAACGTTGGGCGGACAAAACTGCCTTAATGAACTCTCCACGCGCTTAGGTGTTAGTACCGGGAGCCTAACGCAACTGCTTCGGGTTTTATATCTTTCTTATTAGTTGACGTATATGGAAACGTTGCTCAAGATGTGGGGTGCCCGGAGTCGCCCCGGACGCCCCCAAGGGTGGTGCAAACCCAAGACCGATGCGGGGGGAATTGAGGTAATGAAATCAACAAACACAAACCAACACAGGAGCTGAACCCCATTAGGAGGAGGCGACTACGCTAAGGTTTATAGGGTACAGCTTATCTTAACTCAAAGTTTGCCGGTCTCTCTAAATCTAGGGCAAAGTCATATGGGTAAGATAGAGCTAGTTGAAATATAGTAGAGTAATTTCTTCTTAACTCAAATAGCTGGGGTTCGTAAATAAGTAATCTCTCACTTTGATACTCAATGCCTAATATTTTACTTACTAGCTCTACAGCGTATTTATCCTCGATTACGCCAACGAAGCCTTTCGCTTCTGGAATTATAGTTATAACGATTGGTAGGAGAACGCGGTCCCAGTTCTCACTATCAATAAGTGCTGAAACCCTCTCTAGTTCGCTCCGCCTGAAAAAGTGCTGTGTCCCATCTCTGCACGATACGCTGGGAAATTCCTCTTTCAGTAACTCTTTTAGAGACTTCCTGTAATGGGGGAGATGCTTATTGGCTATCTTGAGTTCCTCTCTTAGCAGTACTTCAACCAAGTCATCACTCCCCATAACCTTCCCATCTAACAATAGCTCTTGCGGGTAATATGCTCAAGATATCGGCGTATTAAACGTACTAAGTACTATGCCTATTCCGTAGAACTCCCAGTTTCTAGATATGGTATGCTAGAACACTCTTTTAGCGGCCCAATTAAGGTAACTTCGACTTTGCTACCCTCATCGTATCCCTCAAGATCCTCAGGTATCTCAAGGATGGCATTGGCTTTTAACAAAGTTGAAAGTATACCTGAGCCCGTGAGTCTGAGTGGCACTATCATGACTTCACCTCGGTCTTGACACGCAATGACTCTATAGAAAGACCTGAATCCCACCTCGTTGGATAGTCTTCGCACTAACTTCCCACTAATTGTCGGTTTAACCTCTAAAGAGCTACCGAAGGCTTTATTCAGTATAGGGGTCAGAAGTAGCTCTAAGCTTATGTATGCTGCTACCGGAAGACCCGATATTAGGAGTACAGGCTTACCGTTTACGACATAGGCACTAGCAGTTCTTCCTGGTCTAATTCTAACACCGCGAAAAATCTCTCTAGATGACTCTAGCCTTAGAACAGCATCTGGGGCTAGGTCTCGCGACCCAACTGAAGTTCCTCCAGTAATAATTGCTACATCAGAAACCCGTAATGCGTTTCTCAAGGCTTCCGCTATCTCCTCAATGTCATCGGGAATCACTTTAGCGTAAACAACTTCTCCACCCATCTCTTTAATGTATGCGGCGATCAGGTAGTAAGTTGTGTTAGGAACTAGTCTCTTCAGTATTTCATCGCCGGTATTTAATACTGCGATCCTCGGCTTTCTAAAAACCTCGATTCTATCGTAACCTGATGCGGCTAGGGTAGCTACATGCCATGGCTTTAGCTTGGTGCCTTTACGAACTATGGTATCTCCTACTCTAAGGTCCTCTCCACGAAATGATATATTAGAGTACCTTGAGTACGTTCTGTATAAATAAACTAAGTCATCCCTTACGAGGCAGTACTCGAGGGGGATCACCACATCAGCTCCACTAGGTATTGGGGCTCCAGTTGACACTAGCGCTGCTTCAGATCGACCAATCGACGTAACGTCACTACTGTCTACGTCTACTCTACCAACTAACTTAAGTAGCACGGGTGAGCTCTCTGAGGCTCCAGCGATATCGGAGAATCTTGCCGCAACACCGTCTACAGCAGACCTATCGAATGGAGGTAGATCGACTTTTGAGACGTAGTCTCTATAGACATACCTTCCAATAGCATCCTGAACATCGACGATCTCTCCTCCAATGTCTACTGAGATCTCGCTAACGAGTCTCTCGAGGGCTTCACTAGCACTCACAAACTTCATAGCCTTACCCACTTCTCGGCACCCAACAACGCCAGCAACCTTACTTCCAACGTGTTGTTTCAGTAGCCAACCTTTATAAGCCAGTATCATCAAAGTGTATCTGGTGCCGCGGTAGTATAGCCCGGCCAAGTATGCGGGCCTTTCGAGCCCGTGACCCGGGTTCAAATCCCGGCCGCGGCACTAATTATGACGCCGATAGCTATCTCCGATGGCCTAAATAACTTAACGAAGTACTGCGGATAACTTATTAAACTAGGTTATAAAGAATACTCGGTGAGCTACTTAAGTGTCATCGGAAGGTGAGATTGAAAAGAAGAGGGATATAAAAGTCCTCCTCTCAGTGATACCTCCAGCAGAAGCCTTGAGAAAACAAAGGAGCTCTCCACAAGAGAGGAGAGTGAAGCTGAAGTACAACTCTGTAGTAAAGACCGGTAGTCTCCACGTAAACCCAGAGCTGGCTAGAGAGCTCTCCATAGGTGATTACGCCGAGATCTCAGTTCACGGAAAGAGAGTAAAGCTGAAAGTTGTAGTAAGCGAGAAAGTTCCGCAGGGTGAAGTGTGGGGTTCTGCCGATTTGAGAACTCAGGGAATAGCCGATAACAGTATCGTCACCATCAGGTCTGCTGCCCAGCAGAGCTGAGAACTTAAAAGAGCCTTCTTATATAGTTCTTGGGTGTCGAGCATTTAGCTTTGAAAACCTCGAGATTAGCAAGGAGGGGCTCAAGCCCCTCATCAAGGAGTTAAAGAAGTGGAATGCTCACGCAACAACCCTTCTATCTCTTTACGTACCTTCAGGTAGACCAATAGGCGACGTAGTGAATATGCTTAGACAAGAGCTCTCTATTACTGAGAACATAAAGCTAAAAAGAACCAGGTCTAGAGTTCAGTTCGCTCTTGAGTCAGCTATAGATAGGCTCTTGAAAATACCGAAGATACCCAGAAATGGACTCGTAGTGTTTGCTGGAGAACACGATGAAACGGGTGAAACTATAGTGCTAGTGTTCTCACCTCCTGAACCAATCAACGTGTTTTTCTATAGGACGGATAAGTACTTCCACACGGAGTTTCTTGAGAGCATGGTAGAGGAGAGTGACGTATACGGTCTAATAGTCATTGAGCGCGATGAGGCAACTATAGGCCTCTTAAAGGGTGGAGCTGTAGTAGTTCTAGATGAACTAGAGGCATACATACCTGGAAAACACAGTAAGGGAGGATGGTCCCAGAGGAGATACGATAGAATAATTGAGGAGATGGTCGAGGAGTTCTATAAAAAAGTTGGTGAGAAAGCTGGTAGCTACTTTATACCACTACTAGAAGGAGGCAAGCTAAGGGGTGTCATAGTCGGAGGTCCTGGGTACTCGAAGCTGGATTTCGTTAAGGGTGGATACCTTGACTATCGCCTTCAGAAAGCGGTTCTAGGGAACCCTCTAGACGTGAGCTCTCAGGGTGAGCCTGGTCTCAGGGAACTAATTGAAAAAGCAAAAGAATTTATCAAGGAGACGAAGTATCATAAGACTAAGGAGGTCTTAGATGAGTTTAAGTACCACCTAGCAAAAGACGATGGACTGGCCACGTACGGTGAGCTAGAGATAGCTAGGGGACTTGAGTTAGGTGCTGTTGAGGCACTCATCATCGTAGAGGATTATCCTAAGCTAGCAGAGCTGAAGAATCTAGCTGAGTCGAGGGGTACTAGAATAGTAGTTGTTAGTGAAGAGTTCATGGAATACGAGTGGCTTAAGAAGGCTTTTGGCGGAGTCGTAGCTATACTAAGATATCCGCTGATTAGCTAGTTTCCTCGCCGCCTCCTTCCTCTTCGCTGAGGAGGTCTAAGAGAATTTCGTAGAACTCTTCTTTCTCCTGCTCAATTTCCTCCTGGCTTCTCGTCAGCCCTCTCCCTTCACTCACGATAGACGTAGTCTTTACTTTAGATTCCGAACCTGCTTTACCAGATAGCCTGTACTTTTCTCCTCTCTTAGATACCTCTTCATAACCGCAACTTGGGCATTTGTATATGTAGTTATTATCTCTTTTCTGAGGCACCATTACTGTTCCACACTTAGGGCAGAACTTCGTAGTAGCTCACCTTAAACACTAGGAGATTAGACATTTATAAGCTTTTGTGCTTAAGCCTCCACCAACTTTGAAGCCGTTTCGAAAGCAGTTCAAAGAGTGAGCAAGTAGTTGGGTGGAATTTGAGAGATACTCAGATAGATCAAAGAGTATGTAAATTTTCTATTCAGAGGTCAAATGGGTTCAGCCACCTACCTCAGGAGCCGTGTCTCGTATGCAGTAATGCTTTAGATACGGTAGTTAAAAGCTCCGTAAGTTTACTGCTATAGGGAGCTAGATGAAGATAGCCATAATTCATGAAGCACCGGTACCGACCTCAGCTAGCAGGCAGCTTATGATGGCGTTTATGAAGCGTGCTGTAAAAGTAATGTACTTGAGACTCTCCCGGTTAGTGTCCTATATTTCAAGTAGCGAGGGTTGGGTTAGTGTTGGCTCAGACGCGAAGCTTGAAGAGCTTGATGCTGCTATAATTCGAGGCCTCGGTAGTGTTGCTACACTTGAAACACTCCTCCGTAGAGTTAACTTACTAAAGCAACTAGAGTCGCGAGGAACTGTGGTGGTAAACCCTGTAAACTCTATCATGGTAGCTCGCGATAAGCACCTCTCTATCATGGAATTACGTAGAGCCGGTCTCGCAGTTCCCGAAACTGCTGTAGTAGAAGACGTGTTTGATGCTGTGGAGATAGCTAAAAAGTGGGGTAAAGTCGTCATAAAACCGCTCATAGGTAGCATGGGATATGGAAGCATTCTCGCAAGCGACCCTGATATGGTATACAACGTCGGTAGACTCCTACAGATGCACGGACTACCTATTTACATACAAAAGTACGTCCGAAAGTACGAACGAGACATTAGAGTATTCGTAGTAAAAGACAGAGTCTTGGGAGCTATGTATAGATACTGCCCAGAAGGAACATGGAAAACTAACGTATCTCAAGGAGCTAGAACCGAGACTGCTGAGTTAACTATAGAACTGACAGAAGTAGCTCTAAAAGCTGCGAGAGCATTAAATCTTTTCTACACCGGTGTAGATATTGGTGAAACAGACGAAGGTTATGTAGTATACGAGGTTAATGCTACTCCACAGTGGGAGGGCTTCATGAGGACCACGGGAATCAACCCTGCTGAACACATAGCAGACATGGTAATAGAGATCGTGAAGAACTGAAATAACACATTCACATTCCGCCAATGGTTGTTGCTCGTTTTCACGAATTTGTGGCGTTGCTTTCGCGTCGCTTCTCGAACCTGTTACGACTCAGCTCTCTCAGTAATATCGAGTAGTAGCGAAGATCGTGACCAAAACTATTCATAAGGGAAACTCGGTAGCGTGGATAGAAGACTCGCGCCGTAAAGTTCGACATATGCTCGCTACTTTACTGTGGATAGAAGTAGCTAAGTACGAGAGTGCGCTAGCTAGTTAAACGAGCATCAGTGGATCGAAGAAAAACTAGGTGGCTACGATATCACATAAGTAAACAGAGAACTAGTGGTTTGACTAACATTTTGAAAATGTTTTAAGATACGATTCGTGAAAAACTCTCTTCTCAGTTTACCAGGAAAGTTTACGCTATTCTTCTTCCTTCTTCTTCTCTTCTTTCTTTTCTTCCTTAGCTCTCGAGGCAGCTATGATGTCGTCAATTCTCAGTATCATCGTAGCTGCCTCAGTTCCTGCTTTCAAAGCATTAGTCTTAACTATCAATGGCTCCACTACCCCCATTCTTCTAGAGTCATCGATCGACCCTGTGTATACATTAATACCGAAGTATCTACCATCAGCCTGACTGTGAGCTCTCCTGAGTTCACTAAGTTTTTCTATTGGGTCTAGTCCAGCGTTTTCCATTAATGTGGCAACAATTCCTTCAAGAGCTTTAGCAAAAGCCTCTATTGCTAAGGACTCCTTACCTCCCACTTTGTTGGCGTAATCTCTTATGTGTCTAGCTAGCTCTATCTCAAAGGCTCCAGCTCCGTAGACTACCTTAGGTACCTTAACTACGTCAGCTACAACGCTGAGAGCGTCCCTAAATACTCTCTCAGCTTCGTCGACTACTCTCTCGAGACCTCCCCGAATCAATATGCTGACCGCCTTCGGGTTTTTAGTGCCCTCAACGAACACCATCTTGTCTTCGCCAACCTTTCTCTCTTCTACGAGTTCTGCGTATCCTAGGTCGTTCTCCGTCAGGTCCTCGATGTTGCTGATTATCCTTCCTCCTGTTGCTCTCTCTAGTTTCTCCATGTCAGACCTCTTCACTCTTCTAACAGCTAGAATACCCTTCTTAGCTAAGAAGTGCTGAGCAACATCGTCAATACCCTTCTGACACACAACTACACTAGCACCAACAGCAACGATCTTGTCGACCATGGATTTGAGAATGTTTTCCTTTTCCTCGAGGAATCTCCTCATCTGTTCTGGGTCACTGATTCTTATCTCAGCATCTATCTCGGTCTTTTCGATCTCTAGTGGAGCATCTAAGAGTATTATTCCAGCTTTCTCCACTCTCTTCGGCATCCCTGGGTGAACTACTTCTTTATCGAGTATTATCCCATAGACTAACTTAGTATCGGCAAGAGAACCTCCATGCTTCTTTATTATCTGTATGTTGTCTATATCGACGTACTTCCTTCCACCTCTCTCTTCAACAACCTGCTGCACGGCTCTGACAGCTATTTCAGCAAAGTGGTCTTTAACTCCGTGAACTGCTTTACTAGTTAAAGCCGTTGAAGCTATCTTTTTGAGGAGCTCGAAGTTCTGCGGGTCTATATCCTCCGCTATTTCACTGGCATACCTAGAAGCCTCTTCTAAAGCTTTCTTATACCCGTTAATTATAACTGTTGGATGGACATTTTTCAGTAGAAGTTCCTCAGCTGCTTTAAGCAACTCCCCAGCGAATATCACGGATGTCTTGGTTCCATCACCTACTTCTTCGTCCTGACCCTTAGCTATCTGAACAAGCATCTTAGCTGTGGGGTGCTGAACATCCATTTTGTCGAGTATAGTAGCGCCATCATTAGTTATAGTTATGTCTCCGATAGTGTCAACCAGCATCTTGTCCATACCGCGAGGTCCGTAGGTTGTTCTAAGCATTTCTGCTACCGTTATGGCAGCCATCATGTTGTTTCTTAGAGCTTCGAACCCTGCTGTTCGCGTAGAGCCTTCTTTTAGTATGAGTACGGGTATACCCTGTGTCGGTACCAATGCAGCTTTGGCTTTTTCTGCCATCTTATACCCCATAGTTTTAACATAAAATTCTTCTATTTAAGCTTTTATGAAGCTGAACCGCCCCTGCTTACTGCCTGACGATAAAGCTTAATGCTTCGTTAAAGGTGAATTCTGTTAGAGAGGACTGCTTGAAGCAACTCTGTGTAGTGGAGGGGTTCAGCTCCTATATAGGTTTATATCAGGTGGTGTCATCGCCTTATCTCTGTTCACCCTCATTCCGCTCGGGGCCTCATCGGGCTTTGGGGCGTTCGGGCGGCCCCAGACACCCACATCTTGAGTAACGTTTCCATATACATCAACCAATAAGAAAAGATATAAAACCCGAAACAGTTGCTTTAGGCTTCACGAGGACTATTAAGCTGATAATATTAAAAGTACGGTACATGATAAAACCTATATTTACTTGGTTCATTCCTAAGTGTTTGGTGTCTGATTGAGCGATATCGTAATGAGTATAGAAGCTGAGGCAGAGAAGGTACTTGAGAGGGCCAGGAAGAGAGCTCAAGCTATACTAACTGAGGCTAAAGCTGAAGCTGAGAGGATTCTTGCTGACGAGAGCTATAGGAAAGAACTCGAGGAGCTCAAAGCGTCATTAGAAAGGTCTTTAGAGAAAGAGATTCGAGAGATAACTTTGCGTGCTGAAGAGGAAGTGAGAAGGCTGATGTCTTTGTCTGAAGATACTTTGGACAGGCTTGCTAAGAAGATTGCTTCGAAAGTTGCGGGGATTCAGATTGAGTAGTATTAGACAGGCTATTCTAAGCGATCCAGATGTAGCTGTGAAAATTGTGGTGATAGTGCCAAAAGACTACGTCAGTAAAGTTACAGAGCTCATGGTGAGGAGAGGAGTAATAGAACCAGTAGTTCTGGAATCAGGGAGTCCGGCGCTTAAAGAAATCGAAACCTACTTTACTTTTTTAGATAAAGCAAAAGAAGTGTATCAGTACCTTGAGTCAAATCTCGAGGAGAAGACCGTAGTGCGTATAGAGGTACCTCAGGATAGCCTCAAGGCAGTGCTAGAGTCTCTAACCAACAGCTTGGAAGAAGTAAGCAAAAGAGTTAGGAACATTAATGAGTTAATCTCTTTGCGTAGAGCAGAACTAGAGGAATTAGAGGCAACAAAGAAAATAGCGGAAGTACTAATTAGTAGATACCCCGGCGGTAAGGTTTCACTGCTAAATTACACCGGGAGGCTCGTAGTCATCAGGTCAGTAGTAGCTACCGAAGGATCCTACGAACAAATAAGAGAAAAGTCTGTTGCCGTGCTTGGAGAGATTCAGCATGGGAGGAAAGTAGTAGCCTCTTTAGCGTTTGCCCCAGGAGTATTCGAAGACTTAGTTAAGACCTCCGGAATAGATTTGAGGGTACTGGACGTTAGAGAGTATTCAGATGAACGCTTAGAGACTTTCATTGTCAAGCTCGGGGAAAAGATAGCTGAGATAGGTAAGTCTATAGAGGAACTAAATAGTAGAAAAAGTGAATTACTCAAATCTGTAATCAGGGATATAGCATTATTGAAGTCCTTAGTTGAAAGCGAGCATGAAAGGCTTAAAATTCTTCGGAGTGCTATGAGCTCTAAGTACGTTACTGTGATATCGGGTTGGGTACTTAAATCCAAGGTAAGAGACCTTCTTAGATCATTAAGCTCCTACCCTATCTACATTAACATGATCTCTGATGGAAATCCTCCAGTAGAGTTCAATAATCTTGAACCCTTTAAACCATTTGAGCTACTGACAGAGCTTTACGGTATGCCATCACCACATGAGTGGGATCCAACTCCACTACTAACTTACTCCTTTCTGCTCTTCTTTTCCTTAATGATGTCTGATGCGGGTTACGGGTTGGGGGTCATTCTAGCTACAAGGTACATATTACCTAAGTTCGCTTCAGATCCAGAGTCTCCAGGATTCTTGAGGTTAAAGAAAATTCTCTATATTGGAGGAGTTCTCAGCATAGTTGCTGGGATAGCATCCAAGAGCTTTCTCGGCTCTCTAGTGGGTAGATTTATACCGATAGAAAAACCACTTATTAACACTTTTAACATAATGGAGCTAATAGGACTTAGCCTAATCATAGGTTTCGCATTCACTTTTGTATCGCACCTCATAGCTTTAGCTAAGAACATAAAGCTTCGTAAGAACTATGACTCAATATACGAAGTGGGCATACTGGTCTTAATGATTGGGGGATTATTCGTTGTGACGCGTGTATTTAATTTAGGTTGGATGTACGTCGCTGATGAACTCTACACAACAACACAATCTTTAACTATTGTAGGCATAGCTATGATAATCTTTGCTAAGATCAAGACAACTGGCAGTGTTGGAAGTTTTCTGTGGCTTTTCGATGTCGTGGGGATAGTGGGTGATGTGTTCTCTTACGTTAGGATAGCCGGTATAGCTGGTGGCACGGCTTTCTTAGCAGAAGCGTTTAATAGCATACTCTCTGGAGTAGTCGGCAGTATAATAGAGTTCAACTACGTTATAGGTTTAGTTGCTGGAGTATTCTTAGTGTTGATTATACATACTTTAAATTTAGCCCTCTCAGCTGTGAGCCCGTTTGTCCATTCGTTAAGACTCTGCTTATTTGAGATATCGTCTAAGTTTTTTGAAGCTCAAGGAAGGAGGATCAAGCCGGTAAAGGTAGTTATCGGGAAAATAATCATATAGCAACACATAAACCTCAATACATTGTGACGTAAAGTACCTAACATAGACCTCAATCTAAGAGTCGTCTCGTAATCATTACGTAAGAAGCGTAAGTGATATTTGCTGATGGTTCTTCTAAGAATAGCTAAAAGACGGTAAGTGTCGGGATGAAGCATTTAACCCCTCATTGAAAGCATATAGAGTGCCTATATAAAGACTCCACGGCTTCTAGACGAAGACAACCGGTTAGTAGGAAACAACTCTTTAAGTAAACTAAAAACATTAAGTTAATTCATACCTACTACCGTGGGGCTGTAATGCTTATATAGTGATTCTATAGTTGATTTAGGAGATTTAAACATGGAGGCGGGTGTAATAGCGTATCTGGCTCCCGCTTTAGCTGAAGCTTTAGCTGTCATAGGGACAACTCTGGGTATTAGGAGAGCTGCTTCTGTCGGTCTCTCTATAATATCTGAGGAGCCTGCTATGCGAGCACCCGTACTGCTCTTAACGTTCTTTCCAGCGTCTCAAACCCTCATATATGGCTTCGTGTTCGTTTACTTTATGTATTCACAGTATTTACCAGCAGCTTTAGCTAAATATGGAGGTATTATACCGATAACAACCGCGTTAGCGTTCTTAGGAGTATCACTGTTCGTAGGATTCGCACAGCTGTTTTCGGCGTGGATGCAGGGGATAGTGTGCGCAGATGCCATATCCCTCCTAGTGAAGACTAGGGGAGGCATATTCTCTATGGGGCTAATCTTAGCTGCCTATGAAGAGCTCTTCGGAATGTTAGGATTAGTATACGGTTTTCTTATGGTTTCATTGGTGGTTTAATGAGTTCTATAGAGTCACTGAGAGAAGCTGTTTTAAAGAAGGCGCGTGAAGATGCTGAGAGAATAGTTGCTGCTGCTCAAGAAGAGGCTAGAAAAATTTTAGAGGAAGCTAGGGATAGGAAGAGAGCCATCGTCGAATCAGAGAGAAAGAAGGTAATATCAGAACTAAGCTATGAGGCTAAAATAGCTGAAGCTAAGATGAAAGCTAGACTCACCGTGAATAAAGCTAGGTACGAGCTTGTTAACAAAGCTACCTCTAAGGCAGCGCTGTTCCTAGAGGAATTAAAGCCTGAGTATAGGTTTCTATCCTTGAAGAATCTCTTGGAGGAAGCCATCGATGTAGCTGAGAATAGTTTAGGAAAACTAAGCAAGCTAATAGCGTATGTATCTGAGAGAGACTTAGAACTGGCTAGAGAAGTTGTAGAGGAGCTAGCTGTGACCCGTAGGATAGAGCTAGAACTGCGGACAGCAGGGATTTCTGGTGGTGTTATTGTTGAAGACCCCGAGGGTAGAATAAGAATAGATAACAGTTACAACTCCAGGATCAAAGTATTTCTCTCCAGGTTGAGCAAAGACGTCATACAAGAGGTGGGTCTTTGAGGCCTTCAAGAGAAGTGTCAGTAGGTTTGATCCAGACCCTAATGAGTAGACCTCCCAGAATGCTCGATATGCTCGAAATAGCTTTAAGAGATTTAGACATTAGCATAGAAACGGCATCTCAACAGTACGGTTTTAGGCTAATGCTCATAAACCTCCGTGATGTGAGGTCTTACGAAGAACTTGATCGGCAAATACACGCAGTTCTTAAGAATGAGATCGGTGAGGTTGTAAAGTATTTGCCACAGGTTTACCTTAACTACGTTAAGGCATTTTTTGAATTAGGGGAGCTAGAGCTTAGGTGTCTAGGTTCTTCCAAGGCTGCAGGACCAGCATCTTACGCTCTATCTCTACTAACTGGCAAAGATGTGGAGGAGAAGTCAGCCGTTATCACTCATTTTGAGCATGGTACCTGTAGAAACGGAATCGAAGGTCTATTAATAGAGTACTTAAATAAGGTGCGAAATTCCTTTAACGAAATAGGCGAAGACTGCACATGGGTTTACGAGGTGATCAAGTCATTAGCTGTGCTACACTACTTTAGGTATTTAAGAAACGCCGAGCTCCTCGGTTTAGTATCTCCTAAACTCGATCAGTTTCTAAGACTCCTTAACTTAAGTCCTCTTACTGAGATACCCCTTAAGAGAGCAGTTGAATCACTGGAGCGAGTTGATAAGGCAGGGTTAATTAAGTACACTGTTTATGAGGCAGTCGAAGCTCTCAACATAGCTAATAGGCTACTGTCACACAGAGATGGGCTAATCAATTTACTAACTCTCTACTTAGTGACTAAGTACTACGAATCTAAGATACTGCGATACGTTTTTCTACCCAAGATGCTTAAGAGGTGGTAAGTATGTCCGGAGTTAAAAAGCTCAAGCTGGCTGCGGTAGTAAAGAAAGAGCTAGTGCCTCTAGTCAAGATCTTGGGAACAACTAACGTGGTAGGCGTTGACGATGGGGTAGGAGCGTCTATGGCTGTAACAGAGTTCTTGAGATCGGGAGATGTAGCAGTAATAGCCGTACAAAAATCTCTTTTTAGAGCAATGAAAGTGCCTGCGGAGGTCTACGCTAGACTCTATCCTATACTGATAGAGATCCCCGACGAACCCAGGGATCTCACAGCAGACCCTCAGGAGTACTATCGAGATCTCATACGTAAGTTTATCGGGTATGAGGTTTACTTAGGTGAGTAGTGTGGATAATGTTGGAAGGATATACAGGATCTCGGGTCCTCTCATCGTAGCTGAAGGTCTAGTGGGCGTTATGATGTACGAAGTCGTTAAAGTAGGTGAAGAAGGTCTAATAGGTGAGGTAATCGCTATTAGGGGCGATAGAGCCTACATTCAGGTTTACGAAGAAACTTCAGGTTTAACTGTTGGTGAAAAAGTTTCGGCTACCGGTAGACCTCTATCGGCTGAACTAGGTCCTGGTTTAATAGGTTCGATCTATGATGGTCTTCAAAGACCGGAGAAAGATATAGGTGTTAGAACTGGGAGTATATTCATAAAGCGTGGCGTTAGCGTTCCATCTCTAAACCGAGAGGTCAAGTGGAGTTATGAGAGAAGTAGGGATGTAAAGCCTGGGGACAAAGTACTCCCAGGAGATGTAATCGGGTTTGTTAGGGAGACACCGTTGGTGGTGCACAAGATAATGATCTCACCCGGGGTAAGCGGGTACATCAAGTGGATTGCTGAAGATGGTGAGTACACTGTTGATTATTCTGTGGCCATAGTGGCTTCAGGTGATAGAGAGTACGAAGTAAAGATGTATCAGCTTTGGCCCATTAGAAAGCCGAGACCCTACTCTGAGAAGCTTAGTCCCGTGGAGCCGCTAATTACGGGTATAAGGGTAATAGATTATTTGTTCCCTATAGCAAAAGGAGGTAAAGCAGCCATACCTGGAGGCTTTGGTACGGGCAAAACCGTAGCTCTCCAGGAAATAACTAAGTGGAGCCACTCCGATATAGCTATCTACGTAGGCTGCGGTGAAAGAGGTAATGAGATGTCAGATGCTCTCACGAGCTTCATGAAGCTCATGGATCCGAGGAGGGGTAGGCCCATGATGGAGAGGTCGGTGTTCATAGCCAATACGAGTAACATGCCGGTAGCTGCCAGAGAAACTAGCGTGTTTCTAGGTATAACTATCGGAGAGTATTTTAGAGATATGGGCTATGATGTGGTCATGGTTGCTGATTCCACTAGCCGATGGGCGGAGGCAATGCGAGAAATAAGTGGCAGAATGGAGGAAATGCCTGGTGAGGAGGGTTTTCCAGCATATTTATCGAGTAGACTTGCCGAGTTTTACGAGAGAGCTGGTAGGGTCATGACCTTGGGTAGACCTGAGAGGTACGGTAGCCTCACGGTATTTGGAGCCGTGTCACCTCCAGGTGGAGACTTTAGTGAGCCAGTTGTTAGATCGACTGTTAGGTATGTTCAGTGCTTTTACGCACTAGACTATGGTTTAGCTACTCGTCGCCACTTCCCGGCAATCAATTGGCTCCTCAGCTACAGTCTGTACATAGACTTCGTTAGAGATTACTGGAACAAGCTGAGTAGCTGGAGTGAGTATAGAGATGCTGCGTTAAAGATTTTACAGCGCGAGGCAGAACTAAGCGATATAGTAAGATTAGTCGGTCCTGAAGCACTTCCAGAAGAGGATAAGCTAGTGTTGGAAGTCTCTAGGATGATACGTGAGGACTTTCTGCAGCAGAGCGCTTTAAATCCTGTTGATGCGTATTCTCCACCAGAAAAAGATGCGATGATTATGGAGGCTATCATGGAGTTCTACCGGCTCTCCAGAAAGGCTTTAACCAAGGGTGTCACTGTCTCTAGAATTAGGGAACTCAAGAGTAGGTCTGAAATAGCTCAAATGAAGTATTACACTTTCGAACAACTAAAGGAGGGAGCGTACAACAAGATTATTGAGAGCATTAAAGCGGATTTCAAGGGGCTAGTGGGTGATTAAATTGCTGCGCGAGAGGCTCTACGTTAAGTCCACTAAGCAGATCTTTGGGGTTAGAGGCTCACTACTATTCGTGAGAGCTATAGGGGGAATAAGATATGGCGAATTAGTTGAGGTATCAATTAACGGTTCCTCAATACTGGGTCAGGTTATAGACGTCAGTAGAGACGTAGCGATTATTCAGGTTTTTGGTAGCACTACTGGAATAACTCCTGGAGTAAGTATCGTGAAGTTCTATGGTGAAACAATAAAGATTCCAGTATCTTTAGACATGCTCGGTAGGATTTTTGATGGATTATCTAGACCCATTGATGGAGGTCCTCAGGTAATTCCAGAAGACTACTTAGACATTCATGGAAGCGCTCTTAATCCAGCTCTTAGAGTTCCGCCTTCAGAGCCTATTGAAACAGGTATTTCGGTAATAGACGGACTTCTGACTTTAGTGAGAGGTCAGAAGCTACCCATATTTAGTGGTTCCGGGCTTCCTCATAACAGAATAGCGATGCAGGTCGTTAGACAGGCAGCTGTTAGGGGGTCAGAGGAGAGATTCGTTGTTGTCTTCGGTGCTATAGGAGTCACTTACGAGGAAGCAGCTTATTTTCTGCGTGAGCTTAGGTCTATGGGTGCTCTAGATAGAACCGTTGCCTTCATAGCCCCTGCTTCAGCTTCTACGGTCGAGAAACTAGCACTACCAAGAACTGCTCTCACCGTAGCCGAGTTTCTAGCTTGGAATTACGATATGCATGTCTTAACTATACTAACGGATATGACAAACTATGCGGAATCCCTTAAGGAGATTTCAGCTGCTAGAGAGGAAGTACCGGGCAGAAGGGGCTATCCCGGTTACATGTATACTGACTTAGCGACTATATACGAGAGAGCCGGTAGAGTTGGGACTAGGAAGGGAAGCATGACTATAATGCCCATACTCACCATGCCTGATGACGATATAACTCACCCGATTCCAGACCTAACTGGGTACATAACCGAGGGTCAGATAGTTTTGTCTAGGGATATGTGGCGTAAAGGTATATACCCACCAGTCGACGTTTTTCTCTCTCTGTCGAGGCTGATGAAGGAGGGTATAGGTAAGGACAAAACCAGGGAGGACCACAGAGAGCTATTCTCTCAGCTCATATCGGCATATGCTGAAGCGCAATACCTTAGAGAGCTGTCGGCTATTGTTGGAACGGAGTCTCTTTCTCTCAGAGATAAGAGGTATCTAGAGTTCGCAGACCTCTTCGAAAGAAAGTTCATAAATCAGGGGGAGTATGAGAGAAGAACTTTTGAACTAACTTTAGACCTAGGGTGGGAGATGCTTTCTCTACTACCTGAGGAAGAGCTAAAGCAGATAAGCCCCCAAACGCTAAAGAAGTACCACCCCAAGTATAGGCTAGAGCTAGTAGGTAGGAGGTAGATGAGTTCTGGAGATATAATAAAGATCTCTAGACCTACCAAAATTGAGCTAATAAGGCTGAGAAGGAGGCTTATACTAGCCAGGAGATTACATAGAATACTGCGCGATAGATTAACCCTTCTTGTGCAAGAGTTCTATATAGCTTTGCGGAAGGCACTTGAACTAAGAAGGAAGTTCAATGAGATGCTATTGGAGGTATACCAAAGCTACTATAGTACGCTGAGAATCCACAGCTACGAACTCTTAGACTCTATCTCTAGTTCTGTTGCGGTAGACCTCAGGGTTGTTGCTGGAACTAGGAATGCTGTAGGTGTCTCTGTGCCCATGCTGGAACTAAGAGACGTACCTCAAAGCTCTCCTTTAATTCCCATAGAGTCCTACAGGATCCAGCTCAAGAGGAGGGAATTGCTTGAGTTAATTGTTCTACTGGCAGAGTACGAAAAATCTCTTATACTAATAGGTAGCGAGATAGCTAGAACGAGGAGGAAAGTAATGATGCTGGAGAAAGTCCTCATACCTAGGATTATGAGGACGATAGCATACCTCAAGATGAAGTTCGACGAAATGGAGAGAGAAGAAAAAGTCAGATTAATGAGGACTAAGGTTATGCTTGAGAGAGCTCGCGCTTCTCAATAGCTTTCAGCATAGCCTCAACCATGCTTCTCAAAACTCCCTCGGGATTGTGGGACTTCATTACTGCGGACGATACTAATACCCCACTAGTTCCTAAGAGAACTGCGGCTTCCGAATCTTCGGCTGAAGATATCCCAGCACCAGTAAGTATTATGATGTCCTTGTTATATCGCCTTATAGTTATAGTAGAGTTAGTGATTACTTCAGGTTTTACTCTAGATACCGCGAGTCCAGTGCCAATCAGCTCGGGTGGCTCTACAGCCACCATGTCCGGTTTCAGTATCGAGATAGCAGCTGCTTCTTCAGGTTTTGTAGCGCACACTAAAGTCCTTAGCTCCAGGTGCTTAGCTCTCTCTATGAGGAAGCTTATTTCGTCAAGTCTGAGTCTCCTCTCACTGTGGTTAGCTATAAATCCAACAGCTCCAGCATCCTTAATCGCTTCTGGAGGTATGGCACCAGTATTGGCACCCAGCTCTACGGGGTCAGCGTGTTGAGCGAAAACCGGGATTTCTAGGGTCTCTGAGAGTGTTCTCAGTTCAGTAAATGGTGGAGCAATGATTACTGTAGCTAAGCCTTCGAAGTCTAGGTGTACTTTCTCGGCGGCTTTACCTATGGCGAGGGCTCTTCTTCCTATGGAGGAATCGTACACCTTGAAGTTTACAACGAGTAGCGGCTCTTTCAAAGCCACTGAGATCATGTCGACCCTCTTCTTGTTAAGCTAATCTCCCTCCTTAGTCTCCTTACTGAGTAGGTCTGTTTTTAGTTTAGGTTCAACTGCTTTAGCGGCTCCTTCGACCTTAGTAAACCTATGCTTTAGCTTTTCCAGAACTTCAGGTAAGGTAGTGTACTCCATTTCCTCTGGTCCAAGCCTATGCGGCATGAATGGTCCATGTCTCCTCACATAGTCAGCTATTGTCTGAGCTAACCTCCTGGTTTCGTCGAAAGCAGGATCGTCAAAGAGATCTACTGGGCCTATCAGCTTAGAGTTCTTAACTTGGAATCCTAAGCCTACTAGCCTTGGTGGTCCATCAAACCTAGTGCATCTAGAGTATCTCTGCGGTACGGGCATGAGGGGACCGTGGTGAGATCCCCTCATCCACCCAGCTACTAAGTGTGGAAGTGCGAATGCTTCTAGTATCTCACCGATCGCTGGGAAACCTGCTTGAGCTCTAACTACTGCGACTGGGTCGTCTTTACCGACGTATCTCCCGGCTATTAGGCTTAATCTCTCTACACTGACTGTTGCAGCAATTTCATCATCTAACCTTCTATAGACTCTTCTCACAATATATCTCCCAGGAGTTCCAATCAGCGCCAAAATGTCGTATATTTCCTCTGGGGAGTTCAGTAGGACAGACCTACCTTCGAATACATCGTATACCTCAAACTTAAACCCAGCATGAAGCTTTGGGTCGATGACTAAACCAGCAGTATTAAACGGGTCAGCGAAAATTCTGAACATCGGCAAGTTGAAGGCCCCCGGCTCAGTCTTGTCCGCCATAAACACAGCTACTGGTTCGGACGGCCTCTCGTAGAACTCCATTTCGGCGACACCAGGTCCTAACCCGCGCACGTTACCTGAGAACGCATCACTTAGTAAGTCCTGACCCGCTGCGTAAAGACCTAGTTCTCTAGCAACCTTAGCCGCCTCTCTAAACGCAGTCCACGCTAATTCGTGAACTTCGGGTGAGTCAACTCCCTTCCTATGAGTCATTATGAGCTCGAGGTCATCACCTGCGTTAGTTACGTAGAAATCGAATATGACCCCCCTAGCTTTAGCTTCAGCAAGAACTCTAGTAGCAGTAGCAACAGTATCTGGGTGAACAACTACGTGTCCGGCAACTGAGCCTATGTCAGCTTTAATTACAGAAACCGTGGTCTTCACTTTCTCCAAACTCTCACCGAGAATAGTAGAGATGGAAACATATAAGGTGTTTTCATTGATTGGGCTTAAATTCGATAGCGATAGCAGCTAATTAGTAGCCGAGAATTATTATTACCTAGAAAACTCTATCTTTTGGTGGTCTCATGTCTATACCTAGGTTTGAGCTGAAGAAAGCTGAAGACTATAAGACTCTTCATGCCAGCGGAGCTATCGTTACCTTAAATCCAAATGAGGCAACCATAATATTCTTCATTGAGAAACCGGTTCCAAGAGTTAATCCGGATGGCTCTATGGCTATTGAGACTGTTGAGCGAGAACTATTAGTTGAGATAAAACTGTCTCCAGTTGGAGTGAAGTCTCTTACACTTGCTCTACTTAATAACTTGCAGAGCTTCGAGAAAAGGTTCGGTGAAATAAAGATCCCCACAGCACTTGAGAAAAAAGAGCGTGAATTTAGTATATAGTGACAAAGCGAGACACTTAATCGAGAAATACATTAAAAGGTTTAAATGTATAGATGACTACATATCGGAAAATCGACTAAGTGATGAGTGTGGCGGTCTCGGATAGGTGAAGACTTAGGAGCCCCCTGATCAAATCACGCTACTCTAGCTACGCACGGAAGCTTGCAGTTTAGTAGAGCGCTAAAGCCATGAGCTCCATATAAATGCTTATAGCGAATTAATGCGAGTAAGAACATAGAGGGTAAATACTTCTTCTGTATCTTTCCAGCACTAGTCTTCCTACTTAAAACATCCATTATTTATTCTCTTTTATGATATCTATGTGTCGCATATATGCGTTCGAGTCCAGGATTGTGATGTTTGGTGGTGATAAACCAACAATACCGGAGTCGGGTAAGGAAAAAGAGAAACTACTAAAACACCATGGAAACGGAATCAAGGTAACGGTATTGGTGGAAGAATAAAGACATATTCACAGTTATTTAGAAATGACCACAGAGAACATCAAATACTAAACAGGCTTTCTAAGCTAAGAGGTAACTTAAAAATACGAGAATGCGTGATTTAGAAGGTCTCCTCCGCTGTTACCAGTCTCTCTGCTAGTTTAGTTCTCAACTTTAAGGCTATTATAACTACTGCGATGGCTACGACTGCGAGTGCGATGATGTGTGCGAACCTGCCAACTAGGGTTATTAGAGTTGGTCTTAATCTTGGTGTTAAGGTGCTGTCTCTATCTAGGTAAACCATGTCCGCGTACTCTTGATAACCTCCTTTCATAACCCTTACTGATGTGGCTCCAGCAGGTATGCTAATCCTAGCTTCACCATTTTCATCAGTATAGACTGACGATATCTCCAGTCCAGTACTTGGGTCAAGAGCCTGTATGTATACGTTACTTAGTCTTTCCTCAAGATCGTTTACTACTATCACTACAAGCGTATATAGCCTCCTGTTCAGTCTAATAGTGTGGCTAACATCAGAGAACACGTTAATGATTATCGGTGATGGTGCCGCATAAACCTTTTCAGTAACATCTGCGGGTGTTATCGTCAGCAAGTACTTACCGTAAGGTATGGATACGTTGAAACCTCGTGATGCTGTAGGTCCATCAACTACTAAAGTCGCTGTTGTATTTAGACTGACCCTAAACTTCCCCTCTAGGTATCCGCGGGCACTAATATCAGTGAACTTCAGGGTTAGAGTATAGTTCTGTCTAACAATATCAAGTATCAGCCTACTATTCGATAGCAAACTAAGAGTTTTCTCGAGAGGAATATAGCTGTTCGGATGTTCCTCGATGGGTTCTACACTAACGACATAGTTTGCTGCCCTTAGTGGAAGCGATATGACTGGTGCGACCGTTGTCGAGTAGAGGCTGCCGTTAATTAAGACTTTTAATGGTACTACGGGCTTCTCAGAGTACTTATCTCTGAAAACAATTTCGAGAACATATACTTTTCTAAATACTAGTACCGGCACCTTTATGTCAGAGCTAAGAGTGAGCTCAGCAACACCAGCTGAGTAGATGTTGGCGTGCTCCTCTAGTGGGATTACTTCAATGGAGTAGTAGGCATACAGTAGACTAAAGACTTTCGGTAATAGACCTCTGTATGCTTCAGTTCCATTGATGTATACCGACGCTCTAATAGGAACTTCTAGTCTGGTGAGCTCGTCGAGAGCTGATACAGTGAGGCTGTACATTACTCTACTAATAACGACATCTAAGGTGGCACTTCTATTGACTACCGCTATGAAGGAGTGCTTGCTGTATATATCGCTCACCTCTTTTGACGGAATAACGGTAACGTTGATTGCCCCTGCCGGGACAGTTACTGAGAGAACGGATTCTTGGTTCGGATAGTGCACTGAACCATTGATGTAAACAACTAGGCGAGGTTCTACCGCTCGCTTAGTTAACCCATCAATAAATAGCATCGTCAGGTTATACCTTACCCTCCTAAGCACTAGGGTTACCTCCTTATTTGTCTCTATCTTAACCTGGGTGCTGTAAGTTAGGTAGTACTGATCAAGTGATTCTATGAGAATTTCGTGATAGCCGTAAAGTAGCCTCAAGCTTAACCCTTCTGGTGCCCTATAGCTGTAAACCTTTCCGTCTATAGCAACATTTAGCCTCCCAAGTAGGGAGCCTCCGAATTCGTCTCTTAGAATTAGGTTAAAAGAAAAGTCTCTGTATTTTAGATTTGCTGGGATTATTATGTTCTGGCATTTTTCCTCACAGTACTGGACGTCAACCACAGTGGTGTAATTGCATATATAGTCCTTCGGTGGTATTACGGATACAGAGTACCTCATACCAGGAACTATATTCGTGAACTCCACATCTCCTCGTGTAAATATCTTAGTTATTTCCTTCTTTATACCTCCAATTTCGTATTCTAGAATCACTCTCGAACCATTAACCTGTTCTTGAGGAGCAGGTGGTAGTACCCTAACGAATAGCGATGGTGCTAAATAATCACTCAAGTTTACCGGGGAAGGCGATGCTATAGCTAGACCCAGGTTCATAACTACATAAAGCTTAGATGGTGTTACCAAAGCTAGCAGCCCGGCCCCAGGTAGTGATGAGGCTGAAACCAATCCCTCGACTGAGAACTCAGCTTGAAAACCGACTCTCAGTATTGGTAGCTGGTATGGTGTAAGAGTTACAACCTGCACACCTCTAGTGGAGAAAGTAAAGTAAGATGAGTCAGACACCGGCAGCATCCTCACTAAGGAACCTAGGGTGACTATTGATTGAGCAAAATCGTAGCTGTTCCTTAAGCTATCGAACCTGTAATGCTTAACTCTGCCATCCGAGAACCCCACGACTATATTGTCTCTAGAGTACGCTATTATGTCTACTATAGATACCGGTGACATTCCTAGGTATTCCGTACCAGCGGAGGTGGAGGGTCTTAAGCTAAACGTGTAATCGAGGTTGTAGAGCTCCATGGAAGTCTTATTCATTATGGCAATTATGTAGCCTCCTCCATAATCGATAAAGTGAGGTAAAGCTACGGTTGGATAAAACTCCTTATCGAGAGACTTTATAACTCTATAGCCTGCTGGAGCGTTTGTGGTGTCTAGAAAGTCTATGTAGTATTTAGCAAAGAATGGTATTCCGTATACCTCCTCTGCTAATTCCGTAGAGGCCCTTTCCGGTATGGTTACTTCGACTCTAAATTTCTTTGCTATAGCCGACGTATTGATGTTCTCTCTTACCAGAAATCTCCTAGCTGTCCCGATTACTGTTATGTTGGCTAGGTAGCCCCTAGGTACTGGAATAAGAGCTTTACCATTACTATCGGTATTCCAACCATAAACCCTTCTTACCTTAGTGACAGGGTCTCGTAGTGATACCTCGATTAGAGCTCCCCCAGCCGGCTCAATCAGAGTTGCGTTAACAGCGTGACTCACGTTTAATTCCGCGATCACCGTGTCTACATAAGGTGCCCAAAAGAGGGCTACGCTGTCTGCCCTATAGTAGTAGCCGTCGGGAGTGTAGAGCCTAGCTGGAACAGCGACTTGAGGGTAAACACGCTTATAGTAAGTAGTTGCAGTAGTAATCGTGTGAGGAGAAATTACGAAAGCCCCTAAGAGGTCCTCATCGAAGATATACACGTAGCAGTTAGTGCATAAACCTGTTGGAAGTCCTTCACTTACTGTTGCTATTATCTTATATCTACCGGCAGCTCTAGCTACAAAGAGGTTAAGGACTCTAAAGTCAGCACCCTGTATAAGGTGTAGTAGCTGATAAAGTCTTCCCCTATCAATCTTGAAGAGGTATATCTCACCTCTATCACTACCTACTGCGAATCGAGTTGGCGGATAGCCGTCTACAGCTGTAGTTGTTACTTTACCAGCTAAGGGATAGGATTGCACTATCCTCGGTCCTTCTATGGGGTCCTCCAAGCTAACTACAACGACAGCTGAGTGCTCCCTATAACTTACTACTAATACTAAGTGGGTAGTGTTTAGAGCTAAGACGTCGACTATTGTGAAGTTGAAATCATATTTTAAAACTATCGGGTGTGGAATATCTGCGTACCTGATAGCGGGCGAGGCCTCGGGTGTAATTACTGGTGCCACTGTTCCAACTAAAGCTAGAATTAGTAGTACTACCGAGTACTTAAACCATACCACGCGCTACACCTCCTAAAATTTATCTAACGGATATTTATTGGCAAATAACAAATCTACGGGGGCACTATTAGGTGAAGTTGAAACTACCTAAGCTTTTGGTGAAGAAGAGTTCAGAAGGTAAAGATAAGGATGTAACAGACTCTATAGTAGATGTTGAGCCGGTTAAACCGATAGTGAGCCCGGAAAGGCTCAGACTATCAGTGGTTCGCGGAGATGCTAAGCTTCTTGAGACTTACGCGCTCTATGAGCCATGGGCCTACGCTTACATAACAGAGGACTTAGCTACTGGCACTATAAACTACGTAGTATACGAGATAGGTCTGACTCCCCAAGAGGAGTCCGTCTACAAGAATATCGTGGACTACATAATGTGGGAGCTAGAGCCGCCCAAGATCCCCATAGAGGACGTAAGGGAGTATATCTCTAGGTTTGCTAGGAGGGCTATAAGGCTTTTTCAGCTTAGACTCGGGAGAACGCCTGGTTTATCGTGGAGTAAGATAGGATACTACATAGAGAGAAATATTATTGGGTACGGTCCTATAGATCCCCTAATGAGGGACCCTAGTATCGAGGATATATCTTGTAACGGTCCAGGAATCCCAGTCTATGTTTGGCACAGAAGGTATGAGTACCTGCCGACATCAGTAGTTTTCAGAACTTCGCAAGAGCTAGACGAGTTCGTAGTGAAACTAGCACACCTCGCTGGTAAACATATCTCAGTTGCTTACCCAGTTTTGGATGCTATAATACCCGGAGGACATAGAGTGGCAGCAACTTTTCAGAAAGAGATTAGCACTAAGGGTTCAACGTTCACTATAAGAAAGTTTAAGGAAGACCCGATAACGATAGTAGACCTTGTAAACTATGGTACTATATCGCCCGAGATAGCGGCGTACTTCTGGCTTGCAATGGACTTTAAGATGACGACCCTCATCCTGGGTGTGACAGGTGCGGGTAAAACCTCAACTCTGAACGCTCTAGCCAATCTTCTCAGGCCTACCTACAAAATCGTCACGATAGAGGACACTCCGGAGCTTAGGTTACCTCAGGAGAACTGGGTTCAGCTAACAGGTAGACCCTCATACCTTGTCTCCGGAGTTTCCGAAATAAAGCTCTACGATTTGGTCAAGATATCCCTTAGGTATAGACCTGACGTAGTTATAGTTGGTGAGGTTAGAGGTGAGGAGGCCTACGTACTCTTTCAAGCAATAGCTACTGGACACAGCGGAATAACTACACTACACGCAGAGGATATAGATGCTGCGGTGAAGAGGCTTACGTCCCCACCTATGAACATACCTAATGCTTACATACCTTTAGTCAACATGGCGTTAGTAATAAAGCGAGTAACTAAGCTTGATGAAACCGGAAGGCCTAGACCCGTAAGAAGGATCACAGCTATATGGGAAATAGAAGACTACAGTAAGTACAAGGAGCTAGCTTCTTGGGACCCGGTAAGGGATAGGTTTAAAGTGAACCTTAAGGAGTCACTTATTGTGGAGAGAATAGCAAGGATGAAGGGTCTTGACGTCGGAGAGGTTGTAGAAGATATAATAAAGAGAAAGTCCATACTCGACTACCTAGTGGCCACCGGGAGGAGATCGTATAAGGAGATAGCTACATACGTTTACAACTACTACCATAAACCTGGAGAGGTGCTTAAAGAAATTGGCTTCAAAGAAGGGTAAGCCTACCTACAGTCTCTCCGAAGCTTATACAGCACTAGCTCTCGTACTCTTTGAGAAAGCAGCGAGAAAAATGTCCGAGGTATTTCAGCTAGATACAGTATTTAGGCGTGCTGCTATAACGTCACATCCTGTAGCCTACTCAGCGAAGATAGTTCTAAACACCACAATATCTGCTGTTGCTATAAGTGTCCCATTACTTATTACGGCTATAACTATGAACCTACCAATAGTTGTTAGAGTAATATCCGCTATGGTGGCTATAATAGTCCCTATAATCGTACTTGCCTTCGGATTCGCCTATCCGTACCTAAAGGTCTCATCCAGGAATACCTCTGTCTCGAACGAGCTTCCCTTCTTTCTTGTTTATGCTGCGACTCTATTTAGAGGTGGAGTAAGTCTTGAAAAAGTTATGGAGAGAGTGGCAAGCCTCAAGTTGTTTGTGGGCATGAGGGCGGAAGCGCAAAGGGTTTTAGCTAGATATAAGTTCTTCGGCGAGGATCCTGTAACAGCTATAGAGAAGGTGGCTATAGACCACCCGAACAGCAGGTTTAGAGACGTTATCTTAGGGTACACGACGACATTAAAGACTGGGGGTGACGTTCTTCACTATCTACAGATAAGAACGGAAGAAATACTTAATAACAGAATGAACGATATTAGAGCTCTAGTCAGCAGACTAGCTTCGTACTTGGAGGCGTATATAGTATTCGGTGTAGTAGTATCCTTAACAGTCTTTGTCTTATTTGCCTCTATGGGGGCGGTGGGACTCGCAGCAGGTGGAGCAACTATAGCTCTTCCAGTAGGGTTATCTACAGACACCACATTCCCCACTCTTTACAACTTCGTAGTTGTCCCAGCAATAGGAATGCTTGTTCTGTTTGCTATATACAGCACAATACCGCGAACACCCATAGGCATGAGGGAGCCCTTGCTACTCCTGCTAATCACTCTACCTATAGGGGCTATAATTGGAGTTGCTACAGCACTCACACTATCTCCCAGGCTGATTGGTGGTATCGCGAATGGCAAGGATCTAGCGTCACTACTTATTGGGTTAGCCGTATTCACTATAGTAGCTTTTACTCCACCGGCAGTGGATTACTTCAGGATATCAAGGAAGCAGAGAGGATTAGTGAGGAATACAGCGTCGTTCCTAAGAGACCTAAGTGAGACACGAAAAACCGGTTTAAGTCCTGAGAGATGCATCATAAACCTTTCGGCGAGACCCTATGGGGCACTATCTCCTGTAATAAGGAAAGCAGCTGCTGCTCTCTACTCTGGCATGTCTGTCGATATCGCTGTTAGAAAAGCCTTAACAGGGGTCCGGGACTGGTTTACTCTAGTAGTGTTTAGGTTCTTAGTGGACTCGATATCGGTAGGTGGAGGTTCACCAGAAATAGTGGACTCTCTTGCTAGGTTCACGACAGTTCTCGCGGAGTCCGAGATAGAGCTTAGGAGAAGGTTGAGGGCTTACGTATTATTACCCTATTTTGGGTCAATTCTACTTGCTTCAGCACCAGTTATAATACTGTGGATGCTCACCTCTTTCGTAGGAACAGTGCAACCCGCGAGCTTGATTCCCATAGTAACGTCTTTAACTATGGGCTCGTACATTAATTCCATGATTATGGGCTTAATAGCAGGTATTACATCAGAGCAGGTCGTATGTGCTGGCTTTAAGCACATAATAGCCATGACGCTAGTGTCCATATCTACAACCATAGTCACTCTATACTATATAGGGGTAGTGTAGCATGGTCGGAAGATATTCTCTCAGAAAGTTTAGACGCGGGATTTATCCATTGATTGTTAGGGTCCTATTAGTGGCTGTAGCCCTAGTCTTAATTTTAGCTATCGTAAGTTACATATATAGCTTAGTAATATCGACTAAAGAATACTTCGAGCTCAAACCACTACTGTATATAACCTATAGTGGGTTAAACCCTGTCCCAGTTCTCTCAATCTACGTTCATAATGATGGAGCCAGATCTGAGACCTTACTCAAGGTCGAGATTATGGCCGGTGGTGGCAGCTTTCTATGTGTAAAAGAGGTGCTAATAGAAGCTGGTTTTCGAGGTTATATAGTAGTAATCGAACCTTCCGTAGACCAGCCAGTAGGTCCAGGCGATAAGTTAGTCAAGTGTGAGTGGGAGATTCAAGGAACTCCCGAGTTAGTGGGAGGAGACTTCTACATTGTGAAGCTTTACACGGCTCGTCACGGCATAATAACCCTCAACGTGTTATGTCGAGAAATTTAAAGTTACCACACGGATAATGCTGCAGCGTGAGAAGCCAATTAATCGTGCGTGCTTGTCAGTGTTCGTATTCACACCATGTTGCGGTAGGAGTTTGTGAAGTATGTAGCAAAGGCATTGAAAGGGGATATGGAGGCGTACGACCGCTGTACGGTGAACTACGCTATGATGTAGAGTAGAGGGCTCTCCAGTGAAGAGGTTAGAGGTATTTAAGTTTAAGAGGCTAAGATTACTTCGGTGTGTTGATGGGCTCTAGGAGCGCTTTGACAGAGCTTTTATGGGCTGAAAAGTATAGACCCAAGTCTCTACAGGAAATGGTGAATCAGGAAGATGTTGTCAAAAGGCTACAAGTATTCGTTAAAGAGAAGAACATGCCTCACTTACTCTTCGCAGGCCCTCCGGGGACTGGTAAGACTACAGCTGCGCACGCTCTGGCACACGATCTGTACGGTGAAGACTACAGGCTATACATGCTAGAACTAAACGCCTCAGATGAGAGGGGTATTGATGTTATTAGAACCAAGGTAAAAGAGTTTTCTCGAAGCAAGCTACCGGTGGGTATACCTTTTAAGATAGTGCTACTAGATGAGGCAGACAACATGACAGCAGATGCGCAGCAAGCACTAAGGAGGCTCATGGAGATGTATGTGGATGTAACTAGGTTCATACTTATTGCTAACTACCCAAGTAAGATAATAGAGCCTATTCAGTCTAGGTGTGCTGTCTTTAGGTTTACGTCTCTCAAGAAGGAGGATGTGGTAGCCAGACTGAAGTGGATATGCTCGCACGAGAAGGTGGTTTGCGACGATAGGGGGTTGGAAGCAATATACGAGGTATCTGGGGGAGACATGAGGAGGGCTATAAACGTCCTGCAGGCAGCGGCGGCGCTAGGTGAAGTAAACCTATCTAACGTGTACAAAGTCGTTGGCTTAGCTACACCTGCTGAAGTCAGAGCTTTACTGAAGACCGCTCTTTTCGAGGGGGATTTCTTAAAGTCTAGAGATACCCTTAGAAAGCTTATGGTTACATATGGATTGTCTGGTGTAGACATAGTTAAGCAGCTACATAGAGAGATATTCAGCTCAGAGGTTTCTATGCCGGAGGAATTAAGAGTAGAAATAGCAGACTACTTAGGTGAGGTACAGTACAGACTAGTCGAAGGAGCAGACGATGAAATACAGCTTAGCGCTCTCTTAGCTAAGCTCATCCTACTGGGTAAGCCTCTTAGACAGCAACTCCAGCCTGCTAAGCCCGCAAAGCGGTGAATCAATGTCTCTAACTAAAAAACTTCCTTGGGTGTTTAAGTACAGACCAAGGAAGGTCGATGATGTAGTTAACCAAGAAGAAGCCAAGAGACTCTTTATTGATTGGCTAAATTCTTGGTCTCAAGGGAAACCAGAGAAAAAAGCTGTTCTCTTACACGGACCTCCGGGGTCGGGTAAGAACTCGCTTGTTGAGGCGATAGCTAGAGAGAGAGGGTTAGAGATTATTGAAATGAATGCTAGTGACTACAGACGGTCTACTGATATAGAGAGAATAGCCGCAGTGTCTTCAAGGGGTGGAAGTCTAAAGAGTGCGCGTGGGAAGATCATAGTATTAGATGAGGTAGATGGTGTATCTGCTACAGCAGACCTCGGCGCAGTCGAATCAATAATGAACCTAATTGAAAACACATCGCACCCCGTTGTACTAATAGCAAACGACCCGTGGGATCCCAAGCTTAGAGATCTACGTAACGCTTGCGTGATGATAGAGTTCAGGAGATTAACTAAGACAGATGTGAAAAAAGTCCTACGTAGCATTTGCTTGAGTGAAAGACTAGAGTGCGAAGAGGAGGCAGTAAACTACATTGCGGAAAAAGCCGAAGGAGATCTCAGGTCTGCTATAAACGACCTAGAGGCTGTTGGAGAAGGATTTGGTAAAGTCACTCTCGCTATCGCTAGAGTTCTTCTTAGAGCTAGAGATAGAGACCTTAATGTGTTCGATGTTGTCAGAAGAATAATGATATCGAAGTATGCCTGGCAAGCTAGAGAGGCTTCTACTCAAACAGACCTAGCTCCTGACGAGCTGATTAAATGGGTCCACGAGAATCTACCTAGACAAGCTTTAGACCCCGAAGATCTTTGGAGAGCTTACGAGGCTCTTTCTAGGGCAGACGTATACCTTTCCCGAATAGTGAGAAGTGGCAACTGGGATCTTTTATCTTATGCTGTCGATATGATGACCTCGGGTGTCGCTCTCTCTATAAAGAACGAAAACTACAAGTATAAATGGGTTAAGTACTCATTTCCTGAAACAGTACGACTTATGGCTAAGACTAGGGAAGTTAGGCAGGTGAGAGAGGATTTAGCTAAGCTGATAGCGTCTCACTTAAAGTGCTCTATTTCAGTAGCTAAATCTGATGTAATACCTTATCTGAAAGTAATCTTCGACAACAACCCTGAGTACGCAGCAAAACTGGCACTAGGGCTAAACCTAAGTGACTCCATGATCAAGTACCTTTCAGAAAGCAGAGGAGATATAATATTAAAGCAAGTTGATAAGTTCAGACAAGAAATCAGGAAGACGAAGGCAGAAAGTAAAACGACTAACAAGATTCCTGAAGGTAGACTCGGCTCTAGGCACACCGAGAAAAGAGAGGTAAAGAGTTCTAAGGGTTTAGAAGACTTCTTTAAGAGGTAAATAGGTCTCTTATTGCTCTAGCTACGGGGTTAGAGTAGTTCAACCTATAGGCTCTAACTCTTCCGATGATTATCTCGTTGACTATGCCTTGCTCGACTAAGTAATCTAGGTTTTCTTTAACTATTTTGTGGTTGAGCTTGGTTTCTCTAACTATAGCAGATATATTGAGAGACTCCCTCTCTACTAACAACCTCAGTATCTTGACTCTCACTCTGCTAGACATTACTTCGACTACTAAGTCTCTTGAGCTACTCACCGACTTCACGCCTCATAGCTATTACCTTCTCGAGAACGTTTAGAAGGCTATCTAATGGAGCGGCACCGAAGCTGACGTAACTGCTTCTACCTCTTCTTCCCTTCAAGGTCTTCTTAGTCATTATGATTCCACGACTCGCTAGTTCTGATACGTAGTAATAGACTTGGGTATGTTTTCTAGGCTTGAGGCCTAGGCTACTGCAGAGCCTTTTGTATACTTCTTCGACGTACCCTATGCTTACGTAATTGTCTCCGGTTTCCCTAAGCCCTAAGGCTATTGATTTAAGCAGTAGTAGCTGGTGAATGTTTAAGTAGTTTAGTGAATCTAGAACGTGTATTAGACTTAGGTCCTCACTAGCTGAAACTGCTCGAACGTGCTCAACGAGTATTCTCGAAGCTCTACCTTCTTCAATTTCTCTCTCTGCTAGCTTTCCAGCTGCGTAAAGTATTGCCAGGGCTTTTCTGGCATTACCATCACCACCAGTCTCATAACCCACGAGGTTCGATATGTACTCAAATACTTCGCTACCGACGACGCCAGGATAGAAAGCTTCCTCGGCTCTGTACTTGAGTATGTCGTAAAGTTCTTTTGATTTATAGGGATTAAAGACTATAGTGTTCCTCATCATGTAGCTACCCGATATCTCGTCTAGAGTCCTAATGATGTCATTTAACCGCATTCTGCTTATGTATATAAAGTTCAACCTCATTACTTCCGCATGGAACACATCGTAAAACCTTACGAGAGAGTACTTATCTTCGGTCTTAAAATTGAGGAGAACAGAATCGAATTCATCAAGAGTAACTACAGCATATAAATCCTCCATGTCCATTTCTTTCAGTAGTGCTTGAGCAAACTCCGAGAAACCTAGTCCCCTATCCGGTATGCTTAGACCGAGCTGGTTCTTTATCTCTCTGAGTACTGAGAGCGCTGACTTGGAGCTAGCGCAGTTTACGTGTACGTATCTAAGTTTTACACCTTTCTCACTGGCCAGCCTGGTGATAACCTTACCAAAAGATATGGCCGTCGCCGTCTTACCTGTTCCTAGCGACCCGTAGAGAACGACCCTGGCAGAGGAGGAACCGGGCGATATAATGACGTGTTTAAACATCTTAGTGAGCTGCTTAAACTGCTCCTCTCTATGCGGTAGAACGTCTGGAACGTACTCCGGATAAAGCTTTGTTTCATCGAGAAAGACTCCGGGCTTCTTTAAAATGCTTTCAGCTATCTCTCTAAGATTAAACATACTTTCATTTACCGCTCGAATACTTACACCCAGAAATAATAAAAACACATAAACTGTTCGCCTGAACTATTTAAGTGAGGTGTTACCGGATTCTTCGTAGCGTTTCTTTCTTGCTTCGTACTCATCTCTTTTCATGATCGGCTTAGCCGGCACTCCAGCAACAACGGTATCTGAGTCTACATCCTTCGTAACAACAGCTCCAGCAGCAACGACAGCTCTTCTCCCGATCCTAACTCCGGCAACTATAGTCGAGTTCGCACCTATTACAGCGTCATCTTCTATTATTGTTTCGACGATTCTCTTGCTTGGGGGGTATCTATCGTTAGTTATAACGGCTCTAGGGCCTATAAAGACCCTATTGCCTATTTTAGTTGATATCGGTATATAGACTCCGGATTGTATGTTGCTGTTATTTCCGATAGTAGTGTGCCCATCAACTATGGTGCCAGTCCCGATCTTCGTTTTCGCATTCACCACGGTACCCTCCCTAATGAGGACGTTGTGACCGAGTTCGACTTCGTCGTGTAGCTCCACGTTTTCATATATCACGCAGTGAGACCTAATCGTGACTTTTGTTCCAAGTCTGCTGCCTGAGCTGAGCTTATCTAGTTCCTCAAGAGCTGCTTGGTTAGTTTTGAAAAGCTCGACCAACTTTTTCTTTATAGGAAACCCCAGGAAGGTGTAGCTAAATAAAATAGATCCGGAACCTACGTGAGTAGGTCCAAGGATAGTAAGCGGAGGCATGAGGTAAGCGACAAAGCCTATTACAGCCCTTTTCGATACGAAGTGCGCAGTGACGCCCAAGGTCGAACCCTCGGTAATAAGGGTATGTAACGCTATATAAGTGTACGGAAGAAGTGGGTGCGGTATTGAACTTAGCTGAGTTCGTTAGGCAAGTAACAGTTGCAGTCATGAGTGTAGCATGGTTTGTATTCTTAGTATCCTGGGCAGTTGGTTGGGCACTAAGAGGCTCTCCAATACCTTTCAGGAACTTAAAGAGGACTGGGCAGAGTTTAATAGAGGACTCTGTTTTAGCAGCCTTCTGGCTCGCGCTTGGGACGACTATATTTGCCTTAATCTCGTACATAGCTTCCTCTATCTCTCTTCCAATGCCTCCTCCACCAACGCCGTAATGGAGTGTCTCTAATGGAGTTCCTCTCGTTAGCATACATGCTTTCTTTGCTTACTTACAGTCTGGGTGCGGTTTTTTACGGCTCTCCACTACCACTTAAATCCGTAAAGAAATGGGGAGTGCTTATGATGTATGATGGCTTAGCTTCAGCAGTACTAGTATCTACCTACAGTTTGTTATTAAAACTGGGAGACTACTTTCTCGCTATCCTGAACGCGAGCTGGCCCAACTTCATAGCCTGGTTAACGGGTAGAGCAACTACTCTTGTAGTTTCATACCTAGCTATTCAGTCTATAGCGGCAGCACTTAGGGTTTCTGGAGCAGACATCTTAGTTGAGCTAATGAAGCACGTCAGCAGTCTAGTAGCTACTTCCCTTACTGCTATAAAGATGATCTACTTAGTATCCACCGTTGTCTATAGCCTTAGAGATAAAATACTTGCTATAGGGATTCTTCTATACACTATCCCCTTGAGGATGGGGAAGAGTGTGGGAGCCGCAATGATAGCTCTTTCAATAGTTTATTACATTGGATTACCACTCATGCCAGCATTCGCATCAGCATTTGAATCATCTCCACTGCCAATAGCTTACGACAGATACGGTGCTATCACGGGGAGCATTGTAGATGCGCTTGGGAGTCCTATTCCCCACGCTGTAGTAAAGCTTTATAGGAGTTCGAGAGACCCTGTTGTCGTGGTTTTAGGAGACTCTGAGGGCAGGTTTTATGTAGGCCCGCCTCAGGACTTGCTGGCATTAGAAGATGAATTCAAAGCCGAAGTAGTGTTCATGGGGTACGCCTTTGAAGCCGATCCGCAGGTAATTAAGGTTCCATGGTCCGGCTCTCTAAGGATTAGCAACATGTTTTACGCAGGTAAAGGTCTATCCGTCGTGGTTATCGGGATAGTGGAGATATCGTCTATAAATCTCATGTCGGAATCAGTGATATTAGACCTAGAAGTATTGAGTTCTGAAGCTACTATAGGCTTTCTGAAACTTGCGTCGGTTGAGGTAGAAAATATCTTTATAGGAGTAGAACCCATAGAGTGTCGTTGGAATTCATTTAGCTGGGAGGGGCTTGAGGTTGAGGAGTGCTTTATCTCATTTAGTGAGGGAAGGTACTCAATCCAGCTGAACTATCTTGGGAGCTACGTTCCTAGACCAAAAGTCGAGGAAAAACACTACATAGACGTTGGAGATATTGTTGGATACCTCAATACGATTCAAACTACCGCGGTTTCTTACTTATATTCGTACTTACTGCTTCCATCAGCATATCTGATCATCCTCTCGGCATCATCTTATGCCTTATCCAAGTTTCTAGGAGGTGGTCTCCGATTAAGAATTATCTAAGAATTTACTGTAAGTCTTTAATATTGAGCATTCTTATTTTGTTGGGTTTCGTAATAAATCTATCTTCAGATAGTGTATTGAGACTTTTGCAGATATTTTCACTAATTATGGCGGTAATCGCCCTCTGGATTTTCTCATTTAGAGATTTTGCTTAAGTACTCTACTACAGCATCTACCAGCTCACTTAGTCCCTCTTTTCTTAGAGCGCTTATCGCCACTATCTTAGCACTTGGCAATACACTAGCTACAGAATCGGAAACCTTCTCAACTCTATCCATACTCACTCTATCGACCTTGTTAATTGCTACCAAGATATTGGCATTAACCCACTTCTCGAGAGATTTTAGAAGATCAAGCTGGCTCTCTAAACCGTAGTAGAAGTCTTCTGATGGATCTACCAAGAATAAGACTAAATCAGCCACTTCCGTTACAGCTATTAAGGCCTTCCTCTCAACTTCGTTCATATCGCTAGGAGGTCTATCCAGTATTCCCGGTAGGTCTAAGATCTGAAACCTCCTGAATCCCACGTTTACGTGACCCATAATTATCTCCCTAGTGGTAAACGGGAACGGTGAGGACTTAGGCTTAGCTGTCGATAACGCTGAGACAAGGGTAGACTTTCCGACTTGAGGTAGTCCAGCAACTGCAACCACGGGAACTGATGGGTCTATGCAGGGAGTTCTTTTGAGTTCAAATATGGCATCATTAGCTAGCTCAATAAGCTTTGATAGTCTTCTGACTATAGACAAAACCCTTCCGACATACTCTCTATATAGCTCTCGAGCTTCAGCTGAATCGAAGCTTACAGCAATTTTCGATTTGTACTCTAGCGAAAGTTTGTCAGCTACTCTGAGCTTTCCCAAGAGCTTATTAGTAACTTCTTTAGCAGATACTCCATTCGGTAACGTGTTCGTAGCAATTTTTTCGTAAAAGCTAACTTCGAGAATTTCCCTCAAAGCTGATAGAGGGTTTAAGACGTTTTTTATCAAGTACTCGCGTATCTTGTCGATTTTAGTGTAGTACTTAACTAGAGCTTTCTTACTGACTGATCTCGGAAGAGCTAGAGGTTCCTTACTCACTCTAAGTACGTATTCTCTCACTTCTCTATAAGCAGGTAGCTTCTTCAGGGTCTCGTCTGGACACCCTGGCCTCTTTTCCAAAGAAGCTCACCGCTAACCCTTATCTCCACAATACGATGTAAAGGTATCTGAGTATCGGAATCTGCTAAAACGACACGGTCCTTCATCAAGATAGCACTATCTGATAGCCTAAAGGTCTTCACTCCTCTTGTGGTAGACCTATCGGTCACTATCAACTCTATCTCAGGCAAATTAAGCCCTCCGGACCTTGACATCCAGAACAGCTTTTTCAGTACTTCGTATGACTCTAGTCTACCCACTACTCACTCCAGCATATTATCACGTAGAATCTTAATAGCACTAACTTTACACCGCAATTGGTTTAATCTCGTCTTTTAATGGATCTATTCTCTCAACTATACCAGAATTTAGTTCTCGCTCTCTAACTTGTAACACCTCAGTTGAGGTATATTACTAAGGAGAATTGAGAGATATCAATAGTAATTAAAACATCGTGTTTACTTCAGACTCCTTCATCTACGGCATCCATTTAGCTCGAGGAGGTTCTCTGTGATTCAGTTGATAAAGTAGCACTCTTGGTCTCGCTTTCAAGCTTCTTCAATTCCTCCTCAATCTCTTTCTCTATTTCCTCTATAGGTTTAGGAGGAGGAGTCGTGGCTAATGTGTAACCTATCCAGCCTAGAATGCCGAACACTCCGGCTATGGCTATAAAACCGGTGAGCTTTAAGACCAATAGGTAGTAATCGGTTAGAAAGACTAACCAGCCATAAATAACTACTATGGCGGCAGAAACGACTAACAGCAGACCTCCGATAACTCTATCTCGAGTCACTAATACCCCCACTATATAAAAAGCGATAGATATAAAAGTGTGTCGTATTCTCTTTCGGGAGTGTTGCTCAAGCTATACCATTATCAGTATAATTTAATACCGGTGTTGAGATATGTCTTGGTGCACGATCCGTGGTAGTCAAGAGCTTAGTGGATATTTCTAAGATAATTGAGACATTAGTCTACGTCCCAAGGTACGCAGTAGAAGGTGTTGCTAGAAGATATTTAGTATACGGCTCTACTGAGGGGGGTGTGTATAGTGCGTACTCTATAGATCTAGAAACGGGGATGAAGAAGCTTATAGCACCGGAAGTACACATGCTTATAGAAGTTCATGAGTCTTCTACGAGGGTCGTATTCTTAAGGGATATAAGTAAGGGATTTGAGCTATCAAAGGTTTATGCTCACGATATCGAGACAGGTGAAGAAATTGTCGTGTCTGAGGGTATCGAACCGCAAAGAATAGCTGGACTAGCTTTCGATGGTGCTAGGGTTGCGTGGTCTGGAGCAACGAGAACTGGTGCCGGAATATATCTAGCTAATATGACAAAAAGAACCATCGAAAAAGTTGCTGAAACCAAGGGTAGAGAATTTGTCACTGATGTTAGCGAAAGGTACATAGTCGGCTTCGGTCACCTCACTGGCAACCCGTTTTCAACAGAGCTACTGATAGTCGATACCCTTACAGGTGTTCAAGAGGTATTCACACCTAAAGAGGGATCGAGCAATTCTCGCCCCAAGCTTCATGGAACTAAGTTACTATTTACCAGCAACTTTGAAGATGGAGACAGGATGAGGCTTTACATATTGGACCTCGATGTGAGAGAAGTTAAGAGAGTGGGGTTCAGGTACTCAGATATAGACAGTTATGGACCTATTGAGTTTGTTGATTTCGGGTGGACTGCTGACGGTAGGGTTTGGGCTATTGGTAAGAAGCAGGGTAACTCGAAGCTGTTCATAGATGGAAGAGGTTTAGGACCGGACACCGGCTTTGTGTCGTCAGCTACATTGTATCGTAGCAAGTTCTACATAGCTTACTCGACTCTTAAAACTCCCTCGAAGATCCTGGCGGTAGATGTTGATAGTGGTGCCACCGACGTTGTTATAGATAACCCACTACCTCATGAGATATCTGGGAGACTGGGTGAGGTCAAGTTTGTCGAAATAGAGTCATTCGACGGTCTGAAGATACCGACGTACGTTCTCGAGTCGAGAGCCTCACAAAAGCCTGGACCTAGCGTAGTATATCCGCACGGAGGTCCGTGGTCCGAAGTAGCTAACTCCTGGACACCTATAGTAGCTGCTTTAGCTGCCTTAGGGTACCACGTAGTTGCTCCTAACTTTAGGGGCTCAACAGGATACGGCGAGAGGTTTAGATTGATGGATATAGGTGATCCAGGTGGTGCTGACATGGAGGATGTTGCAGCAGCTAGGAGATGGGCCGTAGAAAGCGGGCTTAGTAAAGATGGTGATGTCTCGATAGTGGGCTACAGCTACGGCGGATATACTACACTCATGCAGTTAACTACTAGACCTAAGCTTTGGAAATGTGGTGTTGCTGGTGCTCCAGTAGCTGACTGGGAGATGATGTATGAGCTGGCTGACAGGTACTTTAAGACTTTTCAGGAGGTTCTCTTCGCAGGTAGGAAGGAGTTGTTCAAAGAGAGGTCCCCAACAACTTATGTAGAGAGCCTAGAATCCCCTCTATGCATAGTACAACCTCAAAACGACTCTAGAACACCGATACAGCCTGTATTAAACTTCGTTAACAAGCTTGTAACTCGTGGTAAGACCTTTGAGCTCCACGTCTTACCAGATATAGGACACACAGTATCATTAAGTAACGAAGCTCTAGCTAAATTCCTAACATATGCGGCTATGTTCCTTACTCGATGCTATCCGAGCTAACCTCTATACAAGAAAAGCTCTCGAACACTCATTAAGAAAACAACCTCTACAGTCGCTCGCAAACTGTGGTTCTATTTTGACTTTACAGGTAAGCTAGCCTAAACGCTTTCTTGTTCTAGACTGGCTACCACTCCCACGTAAGCAGGTGTTTTATTGTGAGGCAAGGGATTCATGCTCCGTGGGGGCGCGATTCAGCACTAAACATACTCTATGAAGAGAAAGAGAGTCAGAGCGAGGGGTGTTTTTATTAGTAAGACTCGATTAGTATGGGTTATTAAATGACCAGCTCAGACTCTCTCCAGGTAGTAGGTGTTGAAGTTGCTGTTCTGGTCGACGATTACTCTGGGTTTACGAAGTTCTTAGCAGAGCATGGATTTAGTGTGCTGGTTTCTGTACTGTATGGTGGCGAAAGAGTGTTTAGAGTTCTCGTGGATACTGGTAGCTCCGGAGGTGTTCTCCTCAAGAACGCTTCATCACTAGGGGTAAGCCTTGAGTCTGTAGACATAATTGTGTTATCTCACAGACACTATGACCACAGCGGAGGATTGGCTAAGCTAGTAAAGGCTGTAGGCAGTAAACCTGTAGTGGCTCACCCCGACGTACTCAAGCCTTGCTATAGCAAGTCTCACGGGTTCACTAGGTTTGATGTAGGTCTACCTCCTGCGGTCAGAAGATCTCTTCAAAGGCTTGAGTTAGTGCTAGCTAAAGAGCCTCTAGAACTAGCGCCGGGTGTTTGGTTTTTGGGTGAAGTAGATAGGTATTACGACAATAAGTACGCTATAAAAAACTTTAAAACCATATCTGGTGGTGTTATAGTGGATGAGCCGCTTCTAGACGACACAGCTGTAGTAGTCAGCTTAGGTGAGAGAGTTATAGTAGTCGCAGGTTGCTCCCATTCTGGAGTAGCTAATATTGTTAAGCAAGCAAGAAGGTTAACAGGTGCTAAGGAGGTAGTAGTCCTAGGAGGCTTCCACTTAGCGAATGCTGACCCCGAGACCATAGCTAAAGTTGTAGAAGAGCTAGTTTACGAGGGTGTTGTCAACGTGTACGCAGGGCACTGTACTGGATTGAGAGGAGAGGCAAAGCTCTTGGAGAGATTTGGCGATAAAATGACTAAGATACACGCAGGCTATAGGTTAAGAGTCTAGTTGTGCCTGGAAGCTCCAGCTTTACTAGGATGAGCTAGTCTAAGAGTATCAAGGGGTCTCCAACATTTACGAAGTCTCCAGGTCTTACTCTCACTTCTTTTACTTTACCGCTCTTATCGCTAAAGATTTCTACCTCCATCTTCATCGACTCTAATGTAGCGACGAGCTTTCCGGGATTTACGGGATCCCCCGGATTAACCAAGACTTTCAGAACCTTACCCGGAATCGGGGAAGCTATAGCAGCACCGCCCGTAGCAGCTACTGGAGCCGTAGGTGCAGCTGTTGGAACTGCTGCCTTCAGCGTTATTCCAGCATCGGCTTCAGGCTTCTTGCTGCCTTCACCAGATGGAGGCTTGGTCTCAGTAGAGGAGGTCTTAAGTTCTGTAGGGCTAGTGGCACTCGTATTATGTTGAGGTCTTGCGGCAACCTGCCCGCTCTCTACGAACACGTCGAGCTCTGTGTCCTCTACTAGTACTCTAAATCTACCCTCTCCAATAGGTTTAACGAGCACGTTGTAGGTTCTGTCTTTAACCCTCACTACATAGCCGTACGGATACTCGCTCATTAGCTTCCGCCGTAAGTAACTATCAATCATAGCTTTTAAGTTTTGAAGAGAGCAAAGGAGCGGCTATTTGGTTGCTGGTTGAACCAGGATAGGTGTAATAAAGTTTTCGTGAAGTATTCAGTTTCGGTTACTAGATCTGAAACTCCACAGTACTCTTAATACACAAATCAATAACTCGTTTGGGAATGAAGTTGAGGATAGCTGTAGTAGATTGTCTTGCTACTAGTCCAACTGGTAAAAGAGTTTCTAGTGTTGACGTAATAGGGGCTGGTCCAAGGCTTGTAGTCGGTATTTTAAAGAAGCTCGGCGTAGATGTCTACCTATTCGAGTGTAATACTGCTTTAAAAGGTCCTATAGGTAGTCGGCAGGACTTTGACGCATTAATGGTTTCCGGAATGTCGGCAGATGTGGCCACTATGGGGATGGTCTTAAAGAAGTGGAAACACGTAGAATGGTCTATCGCTGGAGGTCCAGCTTGCGTTGATTACGAAGACCTTTTGAGGTTGGGGTTTAATGCCGTCGTCTGGGGTGAGGCAGAGATATCGCTTCCAAGCTTAGTTAAGGCCTTGAGAGCTGGTGACCTACGCGATGTTCCAAATCTGATATTTAGTGAAGAAGGCGGTAATATAGTTTCCAAAATAGTTGAGGATTACGCTCGGGAACCTCTTCTCTGGTCTTTTACTCCCGACGTAGAGTCTGTAAAGAACTATAAGTACTATTGGGCGTGTAGAGTCTATGTAGAGACAGTTAGAGGCTGCAGTAACTTCTACAGAACGACTTTACCAGTATTGTTACAAAACAAGACGGTTAAGTGTGAACACTGTGACATTTGTAGAACCAGCAACTTAGAGGAAAGATTGTCATGCCCTCTAGGGATCCCACCAGGCTGCGGCTACTGCCTAGTTCCGAGACTACACGGTCCGGCAAGGTCTAGACCTGTAAACCAGATCGTGAAGGAGATCGAGGACCTTGTTGAACTCGGCGTCGTAAGGGTAGTGTTGAGTGCTCCCGACATATTAGACTACGGTCGGGACTGGCTTGTGAGACCTAAGCCGCTCACGGACCCTAGGTACCCTCCTGCCAACATAGACGCCCTCGAACAGCTCTTGAGCGCTATATCCTCTATACCCGAAATAGAAAAAGGGAGGGCATACTTGATGGCTGAGAATGTGAAGCCGAACTTAGTTACAGAAGAAGTAGCAAAAGTGTTAGGAAGATACTTGCGGGGAAGTACCATAAACATAGGCTTAGAGACGGGAGACTGGGAGCACCACAAACAACTGGGGAGACCGTCTACTATTGAAGAAGTCTTAAGGGCTGTTAAGCTATTGAGAGATTCAGGCCTCGTACCCTACGTGTACGCTATTTACGGGCTGCCCGGGGAGAGTTGGAGAACAATCAGGAAAACTATAAAGGTTTTGAAGAAGGCTACTAAGCTTGGTGCTGAGAGAGTAATTCTATACAGGTTCAGACCCCTTAAGGCCTCAGCTTTAGGAGGCTATCCTCCTCCACGCACTGATCCCAAGGGAAGGGCCCTCAAAAACTTCGTGAACACACTAGAGATCTCGGCTAAGAAGAAACTCTTGGGGAAGAGCCTCAAAGTCGCAGTCGTAGATATCAGCGGAAAAGATGCCTACATTGGCTACACCTTACCCCACGGCCCTGTTGCTATAGTCAAAAGCCGTGAAGACCTGCGCGGCAAGGTTGTCGAAGTGTTAGTTCAAAAAGTTAGAAGAAGAGAGGTGGAGTGCGTTCCTAAAACAGTTGGTGTTTAGCTGACTATGCACTACAACTATATAAACTAACTGGAGCTAGGACTTAAGTATAACAACTGGGAGTCTATGAGGGTATCCGACAGCCTGTTTAGTGCCATAGGTCGCTGTAGGTTGGCTTATGTGAGTCACGCATTGGCTCTGGGGTTCACAGTAGAGTACTAGCTATATCATAGTGGAGTAGTGGCACCAATCGAGCTCAGCAACTATGGGCAGCTCTAAAGTGAGAAAAGGGTTCCTGGGTGTCCCAGGAATACCGCTATACATAAAGCTCTTGAATAAGCCACCTTCCAGGCGAAAGGAAAAGAGTCTTCAGAGCAGAAGGATAGTGTCTTAACGCATATCTGCCTCCTTAAATGCGATATTTCGACAGTAGCTTACTCTCTTAAGCGAGTGATAACTAAGTTTTAACATATTAACTCACTTGCGAACTACCTAAGTGAGTGATGAAGCCGCTCCAAGAGCAGATCTGTGACGACCTCGCGACGATCTGAAAATAACTAACCGGTAACTTCCCGCTGTTTTATTACCCATATCTATTTTAGCCGATTTTTGTTTTCCTTTATCGTCCTAGGTAGTTCGAGAACAGTTTCGAGTCCAGGACAACGAGTTCTACTTAAGAAATTGTGACCGGTAGAGATAAGTAAGTGGCGTGTACTGGTAGGACAAAGTCGAACAATTCCGGAAGCAACGCCTTCGTCATACATTCAATATACACGAAAGCCTTGTAGAATTGTTTCTGGTTTGTAGTGATTGATGCTACTCTCGGTAATGCGTTAGAGGCACCTATAAACGTCTCTCTATAAAATGAAGCCTCTTGATGAGCGTGCAAGAGCTCGTAGGGGAGCTGAGAATCGGGCTCCCCCGAGAGCAGCCACTGAAGTCGGTCACACAAAATGTGGGGTGCTAGGGGTCGCCCCGAACGCTCCCGAGCCCGATGAGAACCCGAGCGGGATGCGGGGGAAGAGGATGAGGAGATGAAACAACAAATACGAACCTATATCAGAGCTGAACCCCTATAAAACTACCTCTCCCTCATTCCAAACGCTTTCACTTATCTCTTTATATGGTAAGATATAATTGCGCTTGTTTATGAACACCTCATCGGCTATGCTCACTTGATCTCCTATTATCGTTCCACTCTCTATTCTAACCCAATTACCTATTGAGCAGCTTTCTCCGACTACGGAGTTCTTTATATACGTAGAAAAGCCTATTTTACTACCCTTCATTACGACAGAGCCCCTAACCATAGAAAAGTCGCCAACTGATACTTGGTCAAGCAAAACGGTGTTTGGTCCTATGATGCTACCTTTACCTACAATAACCTCGTTACCTATGTATGCTGGCCCCACAACTTCCCCTCGAATATCCGAAGCTCTCGATATGAACCCGCTTGGATAGAGAGTATTGAGTGCGACAATGTTAGCTTTAAGGTAGTCTTCAGGGATGCCTATGTCAAACCATATTCCCTCGTGAATATACGCATAGACTCTCCCGACCTTCAGCACTTTAGGCATGAGGTCTACGGAGATCTTCTGCTTTTTACCATCATCGACGTACTTAAGAATCTCGGGTTCAAATACGTACACACCAGCATTAGCGAGGTTTGACTGAGGTCTATATGTAGGCTTCTCAACGAAGTTTACTACTCTACCTTCTCCATTGACACTAAGAATTCCGTATCTCTCCGGGCTATCTACTCGCACAGCAGTTAAGGTCATTAAGGCATTCTTGATTTTGTGAAGCTCTACCACCATGCGCACGTCGACATCCGAAAACACGTCTCCGTAGAGTACGAGAAAGGTCTCACTCAACCCTATCTTTTTGTCTACGAGCTTCAGGGGCCCAGCGTCACCGAGCGGGTGCTCTTCCTCTACGTACTCTATAGCCACACCTAACTCACCCCCATCTCCCAGGAGGTCAACTATCTGGTTAGACATGTACTTAACGGATATTATTAGCTCACGCACACCAGCTTTCTTAAGGCTGTCGATAAGCCAGAGGATTAGAGGTCGTCCGAGGATGGGTAGGAGAGGTTTAGGTCTAGTAAGGGTTAGTGGCCTCAATCTGGTAGCATAACCACCTGCGAGTAATACGGCCTTCATCACACCCCCATCTCCAGTACTAGAATATTGTAAATAAGTTTACTCTCCCTATTTAAGTATACATGCTACTACGAACACTATTGGTAGATTAGTAATACTTTAAGACAAACTTAAGTAGTTAATATTTAAATACTGGTAAAACTCAATAGTATGTAGGTGTCTCTAAGTGAAACCTAAAGAGACACTTGGAGTTATTATTAGTGTGATAGCCATCATCTTAATTCTATACGAGTTGCTGTACGTTAACCTAATGGCAGGCTCTATAGGCGTAAAGGGGGCTATAACGAATGACGCTATTCTCATATCGTTAGGCTTTCTACTTATCCTAATAGGTCCCTGGCTGTGGCTCGGAGAAGTACCAGTTGCTGTGAAAAAGCTTATTGAGGCAAAAACCGGTAGAAAGCTCTGAGGTGGGATGCGTGTACCCCATTCTAATACTATTAGTCGTCTTATTGATATATGGAGTAGCCTACGTGCTTTACGGAAAGAACCTCCTTGAGAGAAGGATCGTTAAGGCCGACCCAAGCAGACTGACACCGGCGTATGAGAAATTCGATGGAGTAGATTACGTTCCAGCAAATAAGTACGTGCTCTACGGTCACCACTTTGCTTCCATCGCTGGAGCTGGACCTATAGTAGGACCCGCAACCGCGCTTGCCTGGGGCTGGTTCCTCCCGCTGCTATGGGTTCTCTTCGGAAACATCTTCATTGGGGCAGTTCACGACTACACGGCACTAATGGCTAGCGTTAGACACGGCGGTATATCCATAATGACCATCTCGGAAAACGTTATGGGTAGGAAAGCTAGGTACATCTTCCTAGCATACGTGTGGTTTGCTCTAATACTGGTTCTCGCAGCATTCCTTAGTGTGGCATCAGCTACCTATGTTGATGTGCCTACAGCAGCTACTTTGGCGATAATATACATGCCCATAGCCCTACTCTTCGGCATACTAGTGTATAAAGTAGGTATCAACGTAAAATACGCCACGGTAATAGCTCTTGCTTTAGTTGTAGCTGGTATAGCTTACTCCTTTTACGCACCTACACACTTAACATACGAAGGTTGGGTTGTCGTACTAGCCCTCTATTCCATAATCGCCGCGGCTTTACCTGTATGGTACTTGCTCCAACCTAGAGACTACTTAAACGCTTACTTGCTCTGGTCTTTCGTAATACTAGCTATTATAGCTCCTCTGCTACTTCCAGTTATTAGGTTTACCGGTCCTCCAATAGTGAGCTTCGTAGCTAAGGGAGGAGTTATAGGGGCGCCAACAGGAACACCACCATCTGGAGCATATATAGCGTGGTTCTGGCCTACAGTACCGCTAACCATAGCATGCGGCGCTCTATCGGGGTTCCACTCAGTTGTTGGCTCTGGAACCACATCAAAGCAGCTTTCCAACGAGCTCGATGCGTTGCTAGTAGGATACGGTGGCATGCTAACCGAGGGAGCTGTCTCATCACTAGCAGTAATACTCCCAGCTGCCTTAGTGTGGGATTTCGCTGCTGTAGCACAAAGTGCCGGCTTATCGGCAAACTTACTGCTTAAGGCAGGTTTAAACCTAACCGCTACACCTAACATACTAAGTTTTACTGGAGCAGCTAGGTTCTACACAGCTTACGGGTTCGCTCAAGCTCTCGCCTGGTCGAGACTCATGGGTGTGGAGCTATTCCCACAGCTATTCATAGGGTTTAGAACGTTCGCGGCGTGGGCACTAACGTCGTTTGTTCTAACGACGCTAGATACATCAAATAGGTTAGCTAGGTTTGCGTGGGTAGAGATGTTCGACTGGCTTAAGGTGAGCAGTCCAACTACCTACCGGATCCTGGCGAACAGGTGGGTTGCAGCGATCATTCCAGTCATCCTCGGAGCCGTAATGGCCTACCCGACGATCCCGGGTATTGGTAGAGCGTACCTAGTCTTGTGGCCTGCGTTCGCCGGAACTAACCAGTTACTGGCAGCACTAGCTCTACTCACATCCACGTTATGGGTCTACGCAGTACTAAAGGTGAGGGGAGCGCCAAGCCTCTTGATGCTACTGCCCGCAATGTTCCTGTGGGTCACAGTTACGCTAGCCCTCATAATCTGGCTCGTCCTCATAGTGCCGTACCTACCGTTACTATACATACTCGGTACTGGAGTAATCGTAGCTGTATCTGTAGGACTAGACTTTCTCTTAATAGCCCTCTTTGTTAGAGGACTGATGGCCGCGAGGAGCATGTAATCTTAAACCTTTTTGCTTTCTTAGTAATTCACAAATTCTTTTAAGCTTTCGTTCAGCAATATTTTAGGAGATGTCTTAATAATGTCGGACACTGTGAGAAAAGCAGTTACCGAGTTAGTGAAGTTCATTAAGGGCGTTAGACAGGCTCTAGTAGAAGGGAGTGTGAGTGCTCTTGAAGAAGAGTTCATTGAGCTAGAGAGTGCCTACCTCTTACTAGTTTTAGGGCCTCTCGTCGGTGTAAAGACTATTACCCCACTACTTAGTCTAGAGCTACTTGAGCCACTATCTGCGGAGTTAAGAATACTAGAGAGTAGGGCGTTTAAAGGCGAAGACGTCTTAGCTGATTTAATGGCAGCACTTGGAGGAGAGTGGTGATGAGTTTAGCCGAAGCACTTGAGCCACTCAATTGCTGTCCTCACTTAGTTGTAGTAATAGGTAAGGGAGGTGTGGGTAAGACTACGTTGTCTATATTGATTGCGATGGAGCTAAATCGCCGAGGTAAAACTCTGTTGCTGAGTCTAGACCCGGCGAAACACTTAACTAAGTACCTAGGCCTCTCAGGAGAAGGTGTCGAGGAGGTTAAGAATTGCTTCCACGCTATGCAGATCTCTGTAGAGAAGGAAGTGAGTAAGTTAACATCCAAGTATGCAGGGCTTCTTCGGGAGCTTATGCCGTCTCTCGTGGTACTGAATCTAGATAACGTAGTCAGCGCCATAAAGTACACTCCAGGTGTTGAGGAGGAGATCTTACTCAGAAAGTTAGAGGAGGTGTTAAGGAGTGAGTACCACTACATCGTGGTAGATACTCCCCCTACTGGCGTCACACTCCGAACTCTTATCTTACCCAGGCTCTACCTCACTTGGTTGAGTAAACTAATCGAGATTAGAGAGAGGATAGTCTCTCTACGTTACGTGATATCTAGGACCTTGGGAAGAAGCGTAGATGTTCGGGATAGAGCGCTACTCAAGCTATACGATATGCGTGAAGAGTTTAAGCTTCTCGACTCGGCACTCCGCTCGGACGCTAGAACGTCATACGTTATAGTGTCTACGCCGGAACCCCTACCAATGTACGAACTCAAGGAGACCTACGAATTCCTCAGGAACAACCTAGGGGTAAGGCCTAAGCTTCTTGTGCTTAACAAAGTACTGTCAGATGACTTAGCTTCCGAGCTGGGTCAGCTGAAGATGCAACAGGACTTCCTTAACGAACTCAAGAGTTTCGGTATTAACTATGCTGTAATAGAGCACCTAAAGAAGCCTACCGAGAGCGTATCTGACCTCGAATTGCTAAAGAGAAAGATAAGGGTGTTCAAGCAGTGACGGTATTGGCCGACCTTATAATCATAGCTTTTCTGTCCTTCCTCGCAGTAGCTTCAGTAACTTGGTATTTTAGGATGAGGCGGAAAACTCTGGTGCTAACCAAGAGAGTAACGGAGGAGCTAGAAAAGGTGTTTAAACCCGTAGATAAAACGTACGTTCTATTGGGCTATCTTGTTGGCTACAGAGCTAAGTACGAGCTAGAGAATGGCGATAGAGTGTACATACTATTTACTACAGCCCCTAGGCACTCGATCCTCTACTACCCTATAGCGAAAGCTCTCAAGAGAACAGATAGAATAGAGATAGCTATAGAGAACTCTAAACGTTATGTAGCGAGAGACCTTCATGCAGTTGCTTTGAGCGACAGCAGGCTGCTTAATATTTTGCTTAGAGATCTCGGTTCGAAAAAAGAGGTGATATCTAAGCGAGCTATTGAGACGTCCAGGGGTGAGTACATGGTCTATTACGAGGACTCGGGTGACATAGAGCTTGTGAAGAGGTTTATCGATTCGGTGGAGTTGAATATATACAGATTATCAGCTTTTACTAGAAATAACTTAGTTGAACTAGTTGCTGAGATACGGGAAGACTCTGTCCAGAGTTTGGTTAGAGCACTAAGAGAGCTGAATAGATACGTAACTAAGAGTAGCAGTCAGTAAGAGCAGGTAGATCCAGCTTCTCAACTAAAACGGTGCCCCTATCCCAAGAGAGTTTGTGACCTCCCGAATACCCATCTTAAGAGCTACTACATCTAGCTCTAGCTTCATAAAGTAGCATCTTTGCTCTAAGACTTCTCTACCGTCTATATACACCACGATCACTACCTCTTCTAAATCCCTACTAACTCTATATGACCCGTATGCTATAGCCTCCTTTGAGGTATCTTCTAAAGCTCTAAGAACTCTGATTACGTAGTCGTTTAACTTCTCATTATTACCTAAATAGGCAACGACAGCTATTCTACTGCTGTAAACGAGCTTTCTCACGTCCTCTACGTCACTTAGTAGTCTCATTTGAGCACCTCGACTGATATATTTTCTTTACCATCTCTTTCTCGGATTTATTCAAGAATACTTCTATGTCTACTGGGAGGCGGTTACCCGACGGAAGCTTTATCTCTAGGTCGTTCATTAAGACGTAATCGTACTTTAACATTTTCCCGAGCTCCGAGCAGTCCAACGAGAGCAGTACCTCCATGAGCCTGTTGCAAAAGTTTGTAGATACCTTAACTTCCTTTTCTGACACTGTGGCACCACAGATTAAACACACTAAGTCGGGCATCAATGAGTTAAAACCGCACCTAGGGCAAGCAACTGGAAGCACCGGGGTTCTGGTTTTAGACCAGGCAACTCCCCATTTGTACCTCAGTGAGTCCAATAAGTCGCTTCTACCCAACCTAACGATCCAGTGGTAGATTTTAGGAGCTAGCTCGAGTATAGGATCTCCAACATATGCGACAATAAACTCTAGCTGATCTGCCGACGGATTCTCGAGGAGATTTGTAAGTCTAGCTACTATAACTGGAAAAACTTTGTCTGAGTTTCTAGTCAGTCTTTTTGCTATGTCTTCAGCAGACTTATAGCTACTAGTCGATCCGTAGAGCTCTACTAGTATGTCTTTCAGTACCTCGACCCATAATTCTCTATTGATGCCAAGGTAATCTAAGCCAGCTCTAGACACAACTTCATCGATGTTTTTCTCAATCCATGACTCGAGATCCACTTCTCTTTTACTTGAAGGCTTCTTACGGAGCTCCTCTTTCTTTTCTTCGACCTGCTTCTTTGGTTTCTCTCGGCTCTGCTTAGCCGGCTCTTCCTCGTCAGCAGACCTCTTGCTTTTCCTCGCCACAATCCTCCCATAAGCTTATTGCTCCGGGGAATAATAAACTACGTCAAATCACGCGCAGTATACACCTTTCAAATGCATCACGATTTCCTCACATAGAAGTTGAGTTATGGATTGCTCAGAGGAGGTTCATTCACTCATCAATCGTCTCGGCAACGCTCATCATCAAGCGTCAAGACTTATACGTTTTAGTAAATAAAAATAGGCACTTCACGTTAAAACTAAACCTTCTTCAAGAGCGTAGTTTAACGCATAGATTCCGGTACGGGTCTTCTATCGTCTTTTAAGGTACGATATTCAATCATTCACTGACGTAGAGCAAGTCCGACTACACGAATATGAACGATAGCAGGAGCTCTGGGGAACCATCCGTGTGTAAAATCGGTAAGAGCGCTAGAAAATCTACTTCGGGAGGTAGTTTAGTGTAGGCCTCTTACTTAAATACAGGGGAGTTGCTTGAGGTATCTGGGGATAAGAGCCGACATCTTTCTTGATGACTTCGACTAGTTCTTCTAACTTCATAGCTTTCTGCGTCCCTCCCTCTCTGATTCTCACATTAACTGTTTTTGTACTGTATTCTCTCTCACCAACTACTACACAGTATGGAATCCACTCTACTCCAGCTTCTCTTATTTTCTTTGCGAGACTGAGATCTCTATCGTCTAGGTCTGCTCTTATTCCGCAACCTACAAGGTAGTTTAATACATCCCTTGCGTAATCCAAGTACTTCTGGGATACAGGGATTATTCTCGCTTGGATGGGAGCTAACCAGGTAGGAATTATTGGGACTTGCCCACGCTTCTTTCTGAATATAGCCGTATCTATAACGGCGTAGATGTATCTCTCAATAGAGCCTATAATAGCCGTGTGAATTATTATTGGGTAGCTCTCCTCTCCGTTTTCGTTAACGTACTTAATGCCGAACCTCTTGGCGTTACCTACGTCGATCTGGAAAGTAGCGATCTCGGCGGGCTTACCCAAAGTGTCTATGATGATGTACTCAACATTTACAACCCAATAATACATGCCTGAGGGTAGTATGGCTACTAGGGCAGCTCTACCATCACCCCTAACGAGCTTAACTAAGTCATCAAAGTGTTCTCTATAGAAATCCTCCGTCACGTTATAGAGAGCGACATACCTACGTCCGAGCCTCCCCATCTCTTCGTGTATCTTTCTTTGAACTAGCTCACTAAGTTCTAAGGCTTCCTGAATATCTTTCGCGAATATGTGGAGATCAGGCATTGAGAATTTTCTCAACCTAAAGCATATCTGTAGTTCACCTGGTTGTTCGTATCTATAGCTATCAGCTACTTCGAAGACGCCGAAAGGCATATCTCTATAGCTGATTATCCAGTCCTTAACCATTGCGAACTGTTGGTGGCAGGCAGCATATCTGAGTACGTGAGTACCTCTGTCAGTTTCAACTTCGTACAGCCTATCTCCAAAGAGCTCGGCGTGTTCCTTTATCGGCTTGAACCTAGTGTTGAACATGTTAGTGCCTCTAACCCTCATCAAGGGTATGCCGAGAGACTTCGCAACTTCCCAAGCATAATTCGAAACAGCTTCTACCATGACCGTAGCGTGCGGCCCATACCTCATGTGACCGGCATCGGACATAGGTTCCCACTCGAATCCAAACCTATTGCAGGCCTCAGAAACCTCAGGCTCACCCCCGGGAAGCTCCTTCTTGAAGACCTCCTTCGATATGAGGATCTTAAGTTCCTGATCTTCTCCATTACTTAGGTAACTCCCAGGATCGACTACTTCACCGGTAGGCAGTAAAACAACGTACCTTTTCTCGACAGTCTTAGCCTTTCTAACTTCTTCAGCTTTAAACTCTCGTGAGAGCTCTGACAGTGGATGTCCAAAGCACTCGAGTTTAAATTCTTTGTACCAGCCGAAAGGAGCTCTATAAACTTTAATACCTCTGCTCCCTAACTCCGCCTCCAGCTCGGAGAGCAGCAGTAGGGATTCCTCAGGATCTGCCAGATTCTTGGATAGGTGGGCGTACGGATAGAGAACGACTGTGTCAGCCCTAACGCTAGTGAAGACCTTAACTACATCATCAGCCGCACTTCTTACTAGAGCGTGAAGAGCAGAGCCATCACCTCTCTCAACTGTAATAAAAACTACTAAGGCATTAGAGAACTTTCCAGAAGAGTTCTCAGTTGTTAGGGGTTCCGCAGTATCTATAGCTTTCTCTAAGGCATTGTACTCAAAGTTCCTAGCGTGTATGAGTAGAGTTCTCATGCTTGCCCGTAGAGAAAACTAAAACGATAAAATAAGGCTCTAATATAGCTCAAACCCCAGTTTATACTCTGGGTTGTTCCAAGTCAGCCTAGAGGTGCTTATCACTCCTTCAGGTAGTTCTCCTATGGGAACTATAAGTCCCTGAAACCTAGGTTTGCTAATGGGTCACTAAACTGAATATTAAGATAGCTCGAAGGGGTTAATTTCATCGAGCTAGTAGGTAGCACCTCAGATTAAAGTACTTTAGAGTCGTTGAGAACTAAAGAAATCTCTAAACCGAAATACGCGGGCAACTTATAGTCCGCACTAACTAAGTTCTTGAAATCACCATTTTCTCTGGGTCCAGCAGCTTAGTACTCAATAGGATTAGTACTATAGAGAACGCTAAAGAATAAGTTAAATACGCAACTGCTCTTAAAAGCTCTCCGAGCGATGTCCTGATGACCGCAGACGCTAGTGAGGCGTAAGGTATGGCTAGTAATATAGACATCGGCACTCTGAACTCGTCTAGGTTAACAAATAAAGAGGCTAGATATGTTACTGAAGCTATCCCTATTACTGATGCGGATGAGATGCTTGCTGCCCTTATGGATGGAGACCTGAGGACTATAGGGAGGGATATAGAGAGAGACACAAGTATCGAGGTGTAGGAGGAACAGAAGAGCACTACTAGAACCTCTGGAGAGATATATTTAGCTACATTGGTTGAGTATACTACAGTTGGTGCTAAGTAAAGTAGTACAGCACCTACTACACTACTAACACCTCCGACTAAGCCGACTAAACTAGCAGCGAGAGACTTTCCTAGGATGAAAGATCTTCTGCTAATGGGTGTCGAGAGAAGCTTCTCAAGAGTTTTTCTCTCTTTTTCTCCAACTAGCGAGTCAGCTATATAGGACGCCGCTGGTGTTGTTACAAACGCTAGACTAACCGCCAGCATTCTACTCAAATAGAGGCGGAGCTCCTCCCCAGCTTCGGCAGGTCTTCCGGCAGGTGTTAGCACAACAGTCCTTAGAGCTATAGGGTTAAGAACGGCTTCTGTTTTTACAACTAAATTAGCTAGCCTCCCAAGGTTATAAATCTTAGCTTCCGAAACCGCTCTTGAGATGTGATTAAGCAACAGCTCTACGTAGGTAACAGCTTGATCGACCCTGGGCGAGCCAAGTCTTTTAACTAAAATTACGGATGCTTGGTGTTCGTAGCTAGTTAAGTTTGCTACAAAGCCCACCGGAATCTTGAGGATTACTTGGGCTACCTCGGTTTCCTCACTTGTAGTAAGAAAACCAAAGTGCGTTAGATAATCTCGCAAGAAGAGCGCTATGGATTGTGAGCTTACACTAAAGTTACCTATAGACGCCTCAGATAGGTCTTCGTCTATTACGGCTATGACTACTTCCTGAACTGCTGGTAGATAAACGAGTACAACACCCATAAACGGGAGGGTCACGATAGGTGTTAAAATGACCATTAGCAAGGTCTTTTTATCCCTAAGCATCTCCTTAACTTCTTTCCAGAGGACTATGCTGAGGTCACGCATTTTCGCCACCGGCTAATTTAACGAATGCTTCTTCAAGATCTCCCGCTCCCGCATCGGCTAATATCTGCTCTATACTACCAACAGCAACGATTCTTCCGGAATGAATTAAGGCTACTCTATCACATAGCTTACTTACTTCAAACATGTTATGAGAAGAGAAGATTATGGTAGTACCAAACTCTTTGGCAAACTGCTTTATTATCTCTCTAACGTATCTTGCCGAAACCACATCTAAGCCTACCGTTGGTTCGTCAAGTATAGCTAGGCGCGGTTTAACCATTAAGGTTGATGCTACAGCAACTCTTCTAGACATTCCCTTGCTATAGGTCTCAGCTTTTCTCTTTAAGTCTTGTTCGGAGATGCCGGCAATGGACACACCTAATCTCACGATTTCATCGATGTTTTTCGAGCCGAAGTATGTCATCGCGAATAGCTTCATGTTCTCAGATCCAGTAAGCCTTCCGTAGAGATTTGCCTCCTCCGGAAGGTAACTTACGAACCTTCTGATTTTATCCACATCCTTTGGTACTCTAAATCCAAAGACTTCGACCTCTCCAGCAGAAGGTTTTAACAGTCCTGCCACGATCCTGAGAAGGGTGGTCTTACCGGCACCGTTTGGACCAACGATGCCGAAGACCTCTCCTTCAGTTACCTCGAGGTTTATTCCACGTAAGACCTCTCTTTTCCCAAATGACTTACGTAAGTTTAAAACTCTAACTACCACCGAGTTACTGAGTCTCAACAAGCTTCTCACCCACTTTAATGACTTCTAGCGATAGGTAGGCTAACCTAATCAGGGAATTAAGTGTTGCCCTAAGTGCGGATTCATCTTCAGCGTCGATGATGATGGTGAGACAGCTTCCGAGCAGTTTTAGATAAACCTTAACATTCCTAAGAGTAATCTTGCTCTCAGGAATTAAAGCCCTCCAAATAGCTGTCGCCACATCCTCGGAACCAAGCTCGAGGTTTATCTCTGCTCTATGCACTCACCACACACCAGAGAATAATTAGCGGAGAACTTATCAAGGCACGCTTTTGGTTTCTTCCGAGAAAGGCTTAAACGCAAAAGCCTAAAGCAACTGTTTTGGGTTTTGTGTTATTTTATGTTGCTTGGTAGTTGCGTGGAGGTTACTCGATGGGAGATGAGAGCCTCGTAGATGGGGTAAGGATTCTCCCCGCGGGTAAACCGAGATTTGGAGGTCTCGGGCATCCCGAGCGCATATCAAAGTTGAACCTCCTACTGAGAGCGGGCAGCGCATCGCTCAAGAGCGAGCTACTTAGTTTCGCTTAATATTTTTTTAACGGCTCTCAGGATGTTTATATATCCTGTACACCTACATATATTCCCGATTAAAGCTCTCTTAACATCCTCTATGTTTCTTATCCCTTTGGTGATAGCGGCATATATTGTAGTGAGAAAGCCGGGAGTACAATAACCGCACTGAATAGCTCCTTCCTCAAGCATGGCGTCTATGATTATCTTGCCTACATGTGTTTGAGCTATATAGTCTGGTGTGACGACCTCGTAACCGTCAACTTTGGCAGCTAATACCAAGCAGGAAGTTACTGGTTTACCGTTCAAGAGTACGGTACATGAACCGCACTCACCAACGCCACAACCATACTTTACGCTCTTTACCTTCAGCTTGTCCCTTAAGACATTTAAAAGAGTCTCGTGAGGCTCTACTTCTACTTCAGTGACTACCCCGTTTAGTCTAAACTTGATCTTCATTATTTGTCACCTGCTTGGAGGAATCTCTCATAGGCTTTCCATATAGCGTCTCTAACAAGGATTTTCGCTACACGGGACCTGTACCAAGCAGTTGACCTAACGTCGTCTATCGGAGCTATCTCGCTTACTACGAGCTCAGAGGCTCGGACGGTAGCTTTCTCCAAGCTCAAACCGGTAATAGACTTCTCCGTATTCCTCGCCCTTACTGGTGTGGGAGCTACAGAACCAAGAGCTATCCTTACTTCAGATACGATGCCGTCCTCAGCTCTAAGGAGGACGGCGACACTAACTTTAGCTAAATCGAAAGATGTTCTTCCAATTTTGGCATAACTCCAGCCAAACTTTTGCTGACTTAGAGGTACTTTTATCGAGCGAAGTATTTCTCTGCGTTCGAGAACAGTCTTTTTTGGTCCAGTAAAGAACTTCTCTATTGAAACCATTCTGGGACCGTTGAGTGATGCTAACTCAAGTTCAGCATCGTATGTAAGTAGAGGAGGTACCGAGTCAGCAGCAGGGGATGCGTTGCATATGTTTCCACCTATGGTAGCGAGGTTTCTAATCTGCCAGGACCCGATCGATTCTACTGCTTCAACTAGTAGAGGCAGAGATTTCTTAACGATCTCGCTCTCCACTAATTCCTGCATAGTTACCGCACTACCAATCTCGATGTAGTTACTGTCTGTTCTAATAAACCTCAGCTCACTAAGCTCCGATACATCAATCAATGCCTTTGGCACTACTCTTCTATACTTTAAGTCTACTACGAGGTCCGTACCACCAGCCACTATCTTAGCGTCCTCGATACTGTTGAGAAGCTCGAGGGCTTCACGAAGATCTCTGGGCTTGTAGTATTCAAACTTTTGTGGAATCCTATAAGTGTTCACTGAGTTTATTGCGAGCATCTAGTCACCTCCCTTGAGGGATTTAAGCACTTTTTCGGGAGTTATCGGAATCTCGTAGAACCTAATGCCGATAGCATTATAGATGGCATTAGCAACAGCAGCGATTACCGGGTTCGACGCCGCCTCTCCAAGACCTTTAGCACCGAAAGGTCCGTAGGGCTCGTAGGTAGACGCAAAGACTACTTTAAAGCTCTCATCGCCCGGAAGGTCCATAATTGTGGGTAACTTGTAGTCGGATAGACTTAGCCTGTGTGCGGGCTCACCATCTTCTAAGTAAACTACTTCGTCTCCTACGGCCCAGCTCCACCCTATAGCAAAGCCCCCGTGGATTTGACCAGCCGCTAACTCAGGGCTAATAACTGTACCGATGTCGGCCCCAGCCGCAACTCTAACGGGTTTAATAATTCCGGTTTCAGTATCTACTTCCACTTCAACGAAATACACTGTAAAGCTGGGTGGAGCGACAGTCGCTCTGTAGCTCACCGAAGCTGATATAGAGCCCCAATTCCTTTGCCAAGCGATTCTAGCTACCTCACTCAAGGAAATTCTCTTCTCTGGAGCCCCTTCGACAAATATAACGGCGTCGTTTAATTCCTTATCGTACTGGATCCTCAAGGCTTCTGGGCTAACAGCATCTAGTATTCTGGCAGCATATTCCAGAATCTTCTTTTTTACCTCTGAAGCCGCTCTCCTGGCAGCCTCACCACCAGCAAAAACTCCTCTAGAGGCGTGTGTGCACACGTCGTAAACGGTTGTCGAGCTGCCGGACCACACTATTCTTATCTTACTTGGTGGAATCTTCAGTTCCTCAGCAATGATCTTGGCGTGGGCATCTAGAGTACCACCACCATGATCCTGGAGAGCGGTTATGTAGTCGATCGTCCCGTCCTCGTTTACCTTAACTATCGCGCCTGTGTAATCTATAACGGCACCCGAGAGAGGGCCTCCGGCTCCTGAAGTATGAAAACCCCTTCCAACGCCGATGCCTCTTCTATACCTACCGGTCTTTTCTTTTGGGTTTCCCCTATTTTTCCAGCCTATGAGCTCTGAGCATTTACTTAATAGCTCTGGGACTCCGTCGCTTCTAATGATAGACCTAACTGTAGGACCTTGACCCCAGAAGATCTCGCCCTTCCCTCTATAGTTTACCAACCTGAAATCAAGAGGGTCGATTCTCAGTTCTTCAGCTATCTCATCTATTACCGTCTCGACCGCCCAAGTGATTTCTGGGGCACCATAGCCACGTATGGCACAGGAAGGTACCTTATTTGTGTAAACTGCCTTACCGTGATACCTCAATGCCTTCCACTTATACAGTGAGACGAACCAGCCCAAGCTAGCACCGAGGAGTGGATAAGCTTGTATTTGATGAGCACCTATATCAACGATATTCTCTAGCTCTCCAAATGTGATAATACCCTCGCGAGTAGCTCCAGCTCTAACCTTCATATAGAACTCGTAGCTTGTGTGGTCGTGAACCATGTCTTCTTCTCGGGTTAGTACTAACTTCACCGGCTTTCGGGATTTAAGGCATAAGCTAACAGCTATCAAAGTAACTAGGTTTGTGTGTATGCTAGACCCGAAACCTCCCCCTATAGGAATCTTTCTTACCTCTAACTTATTCATGGGTATTCCATAGACTTGCGAGATCAGTATCTTAGTGTTGTGAATAGTTTGTGTCGTAGTCCACACAGTTAGAGACCCGTCTGCCTCTATCTTACAGACAGCTCCCTTGGGCTCCAGCTGCGCGTGATATCTCCTGGATGCGTGGAACTTTCTCTCTATAACGACGTTGGATTTTCCTTCTTCCGTTTCTAGGTCACCCTCGGAGTACTTAATTTCAGCAGCAACGTTGTTTCTTACTTCTATCCACTGCCTTCCTCTCTGAATTCTGTCGTGAATAAGCCTAGTGCCCGGGGACATAGCCCCAAACGGGTCTAGCATGGGTTCGCAGACTTCTTCGAACTCCACTCTTAAAGCCTCGAGAGCTTTCTGAGCTGAGTCTTCTGTAGCAGCAGCTACAGCGGCTATTGGTTCGCCGACGTACCGGGGTTCTCTTGTCAGGATTCTCCAGTCTTTAAATGTGTCCTCTTCCACGCTAACAAGCCTGGGATTAAACAGCACGTCAGGAACGTCTTCCGGGGTTAAAACTACAGCACCCATGGCCTCTGCTAGAGAGCTATCAATTCTTCTAACTCTAGCGAATGCGTGAGGACTCTTGAGTATTCTCCCGTAGAGCATGCCAGGGATCTCTATGTCGAAGGTGTACTCAACAAGCCCAGACGCCTTAGCGAAGCCGTCATGGCGTGGTAGACTTTTTCCTATAAATTCATACACTAACTCCACCTGCAGGTTACTAGTACCTTTAGATAAAAGCTGAAGCTAATATTTGGTATGTACCTATTAAGTTTCGGAGATGATGGGATATGGGGGTTTTACTTAGAGGCGGTGCTTTAGTATTTAGAGACGCTCTCATCGAGGCGGATATCCTAATAGAAGACGGTAAGATATCAAGAGTTGGAAGATCTGTTGACTCAGGTTACTCTAAAACCGTAGATTTGCGGGGTAAGCTCATAATGCCTGGAGCCGTCGACCCTCACGTACATGGTAGAGAGCCCGGATTAGAGTACAAAGACGATTTTCTTCATACCTCCAAAGCGGCTCTTCTTGGAGGAGTAACTACAGTACTCGAAATGCCCAACACCATTCCTCCGGTAGACAGTCCCATTAAGCTTTTTGAAAAGAAGTCTGTCTTATCAAACAGGTCTTACGTAGATTTCGGTCTTTACGCAGTACTATACGACTACGCTGACGACATAGATCGCCTAGGCTCGAGGATGGTGGAGTTAGTTGAGAGTGGTGCCATAGCATTCAAAGCGTTTATGGCTCAAACTACTGGGAACCTTCCCCCACCTAGCTTCATGACCGTTCATACAGCACTAGAGCTCTCCAAGAAGCTAGGCTACACTGTGGTCTTTCATGCTGAAGACCGAGGCTGTGTCGAGTTCTTCACGTCTAAGGTAAGGAAGGAGGGAAAAGGGGGTCTTCGAGCATACAGTGAAGCCAGGCCCCCGCTATGCGAGGAGTTAAGTATAGGGTACATAGCGTCTATAGCTGAAGCAACCGGTGGAAGAGCCTACATAGCTCATCTTAGTACCGCCTCAGCCTTAGGAATTATAGACAAGTATAGGAAGGCTTTGACCAGCATCAACGTTGAAGTAACACCAACATATCTGTTCTTCGACTACGAAGAGCACGAAAGTCTTGGTACACTGGTTAAAGTGAATCCACCAATAAGAAGCCATAAGAATAGAGCGAAACTTTGGGCAGCCCTAGCTAGAGGACTAATTGACGTTATAGCATCGGATCACGCACCACACGCTGAGCACGAAAAGAAGACCGACTTCTGGGAAGCAGCAGCTGGGGTGGCATCAGTACAACACCTAGTTCCCCTCATGTTGGCATCAGCTCTAGACGGGCTCATACCTCTAGGTAAAGTAGTTGAGCTATGTTCGGAAAACCCAGCTAAAATATTCGGTCTCTATCCTATGAAGGGCTCGCTACTACCCGGAGCGGACGCAGACATGGTCGTAATAGACCCATCAGTTGAGTACGCAATTGCGAGGGAGTCTCTAGCCTATAAAAACAAGCTTACTCCCTACATAGGGAGGAGGCTCAGGGGGCGTATAGATAAAGTATTTCTAAGAGGAGAGCTTGTAGTAGACGGAGGCAGCGTTTTAGTAGAAAAACCTACTGGTAGGGCTCTAAAGTAATAGCTAGCTCGGCAAGTAAAATCAACGAATCGTATAAGTCATTACCATCCTTAAATCCCTGGAGTACTCGTTGTTATATGTTTCGTACAATTTGTCGGATCCTCCATACTCTTTATCGATAGGATCATCTACGCGTACAGACACCTAGTTTAAGACCTAAGAAAGCCCTGTTTTACTTAATCTTATTTTCTTAGCAATAATTAATTAATGGGTTCGGTAGATTTGGAGGATGTTGTACTTGTATCAACAATAATGGAGTACCTAAAGAAAGGGATGAAGGTTGCTCTTTGTGAGGTAGTATATAAAGAGGGTTCGGCTCCTAGAGATGTAGGAGCTAAGATAGTCGTCGGTGAAGATGGGCTTAAAGTAGGGACGATTGGTGGTGGTTTATTTGAATCTGAGCTTGTATCAGACGCTCTCAAAGCTATTGCGGAGGGTAGGTCGAGGTTGGTGAAGTACTCGTTTACTGGTAAAGCTGTTGAAGGAGCGAAAGACACCGGTCTATTGTGTGGTGGGGTTCTCTGGGTCTTTATAGATGTTTTTGCGCCACCTCAGAGAGCTCTAGTTATTGGCCTAGGAAATGTTGGTAGACCCCTATCCCACATCTTGAAGCTAATGGGTTTCGAAGTTCACGCTTTAGATACAGATAAAGAAACAGAGAGAATAGCCGGGGATTTGGGTTTGTCGTCCGTCTTCGTGGGAACTATAGAGGGAATAGCTAGTAGGATACGCGAGATCACTAAAAGAGGAGATCAGGTATTCGTAGTGTATGGAGACGTACACGCAGACTACGTGTTTGTCAAAGAATCACTTAAAACAGAGGCAAGTACCATCTGGCTACTAGGTAGCAGAAGGAAGGTAGCCGAATTCGTTAAGAAACTAATTTCGGAGGGGTTTAGTTCCGAGGACTTAATCAGGAGATTAAGAGCTCCAATAGGTATAGATATAGGAGCTGATACTCCAGAAGAAGTAGCTATAAGCGTAGCAGCCGAGCTCGTGGCCCTGAGGCGAGGTGCTAACGCTAGGAGCCTAAACGCAGTGCCTCAGCTAGTAGCAGAACTCACGAGAAGTAGCACTTAGCTCGTACTTTTATCGTTTGAGTAAACCTCAACTTAATTAGGCACTTTACTAAGTATATTAATGGATAGAGAACATAATGATTAGCACTAAGTTGATTAAAGCTAGGCTGTCGTCCCTATCATGGCTTCTAATACTTCTAGCACTGATAACTAGCTCTCTCATTGCTTCAGCTAGTTCGAGTCTTGATAGGCACAGTCCTGATTTTCAGTACCGCTTAACTAGCTATGGTGATGTCTGGACTCAAAACGAGGTCTTGGCTCTTACAGAGGTTTTAAATAGCTTAAAGCAGTATGGGGTAGCGCATGTCTCTACTGCTGTCCGAGACTCTGGGGAAGTTTTAAACAAGTTGATCAGCAAGTTGCAACTCGTTGACGAGAGGATTTCACTAGCTCTAAGAAGCTTGCTAGGTTTATCTAAAGACCTACCCGAGGACCTATCTTCGAGAATAAGTAATGTCTCTATTAGTAGTAAAAACGCAAGTCGATTGATTAAGGTAATAAACCACCTTTATTCTAATGGAGAGCTAAGCGGTGTTGACTATTTAGTGCTTATAGGACATGTAGCTAACGAGCTCAAAGAAGGTTACGTTGAAGATTCTGAAACTATTACCAACTTGCGGAGGGCTATTGATGAGATTTCCTCTATTATCACGAAGTCAACAATCCCACCGCTACCGGAGCCGGATATATCTTCTAGGTATAATGGGGCGGTACTCTTAATTAAACCCATCGAAGTCCCCAAACCTGTCTTGATAGCAATTTTACTTGTCGTGCTCGTCCCTCCCGCTACACACGCTTCTCTCAGCTTCCGCACGCGTACTTACTACTCTAAGCTTTTACGTAAAGCCCAGCTAACTTCAGACTTAATCGTTTCAAGTCTCAGTTTCCCTGAGGATACCGTTTCCGCTTACTGGGTAGCAGTAGGCATACTATCTAAAGTAATAACGGTCAATCCATGGGAAACTCATAGAGAGTTTTTAGCTAGATTAGGAAAAGAACTTAAGAATCAGCAAGTACTGTCCGTCTTTAAAACCCTTACAGAGGAATATGAGAAAGTCCGATTTGCCGGTGAAGTGGGTTCCCTAAGCCGGAAACAGTTGGTCGATATTGTGGTGTATATAGCAAACGAAGTTCGATATATAGATTGAAGTCCAAAGATTTAAAGAAATTAAACATATTCAAAGATTGGTGTATTTATTCAATACAACTTTTTCCATATCGTAGGTGATACCATGGCTCCTCTGAAGGCTCAAGAGTAGCGTTCGAGCTAGCGCTGAGGCCCGGTGGGAGACCACTCATGATGTTAGCTGCTACACTTCTCGGAATAATTGCTGGACTGGTTATCGGTGAGCCGATCACCTCCACTAAGTTCCTAGGAGATATATTTCTCTACCTACTTCAATTTGTAGTCGGCCCATTAGTCTTTGTCTCAATAGCGTGGCTATTCAATAAAGGGAAGAGTGTTGCGTAGGTGAGTTGTGGCTCTCCATGTGAGTGAACCGAGTTGTGGAGGTCTCAAGGTGGCCCTAAACGTTCCCGAGTTCGATGAATTTCCGGTCGGAAGGTGGGGGGAGAGATGAGTCGATGAAATCAACCCATATAGACCAATGCGAAGCTGAACCTCCCTCAGGAGCTTCGCTTATCTACGTGCAATTGTTGCGTCTATATCACTTAGCGTATTCACATGAAGCACTCGGGTCAATAAACGTAAAGTTAGGTAGTGGTATCTGGGGCTAGATGGGGATATCAAGCTAAGGCTGTGTGTTGGATAAGTGCAGTAGGTGTACTGAGCATGATATGCACGGGTCATAGCTTCTAACGATCCTCTTAGCGATGTCGATGGCTCTAGTATCAGCACTTGCACCAAAGAGCTTGCTCATTATCACATTTTCCATCGAAGCCAGATTTTGAGCTGTTGGAGTCACTATGTTGCTATTTCGAACTCTCAGTTCTCTATCTAAGTTATACCTATGGTATAGGATCCCCCTAGGTGCTTCTGTAGCCGCTACGCAAGCACCTCTTGGTGCCGTCCTAGGTTCGGTTCTAGTAACCGACCTCTCTCGATATTCGTCGAAAAACTCCTTGAGTTCTAAGAGAGTATGGTATGTTTCAGCTATTCGAGCTACTACACTCTGGTAGATGTTCTTGAGGCTCTCTCCGTAGCCATATTCGCTAATTAGCTCTTTAGCTTCCTCCCTTAAGTACTTGTAGTAGAGATTGTACCTTGCCAGAGGTCCAACAGCGTAGGGCTCTCCAGTTATCAATCTATACCTAAGCGCATTAGAGTACCCTACCTGCTCAGTGAGTACGAAGTTCTCAAAAGCTTCTACTTTAGCAGAAGAGCCGTCATCAGCAACTACACCACTCCCAACCCACGGGTACCGGGTTCCGTTTTCTACAGCCATATACCTTAGCCTATGGACTTCAACCGGTATGCTGCCGAGGTCTAGCACGAACTTAGCTATGTCTATAAAGTCTCTTATTACTTTAGGTAGGTCATGCTTAAGTTTTTCGACTTTACTAGCACTCGGGAAACTATATACCCCACCAACACGTATGTTAAGCACGTTATGAAATCTTCCTCCTAGGGTTTCCATAACCTTTCTAGACCAGAGAACTATTTCTGTACTCTTGCTAAAGATATGTGAATAGCTTTCCGAAAGCTCTTTCAGAGAGCCGATCTCGAGAAAGTCCGGTAAGTGGAGAAGAGCTACGTGAATAACGTGGCTCTTAACTCTTTCTGCTGCTAATACTGCTAGCCTCAGCCTTTCTTCATCTTCCGGCACCTCTATAGATAGGCAGTTCTCGAAGGCTTTAGAAGCGGTGAGAGCGTACGAAACACCGCACAGTCCGCATATTCTACTAGTTAGGTCCGGGACCTCAAAGCACCTCCTTCCCCTAACTATGTACTCGAAGAATCTCGGTGCTTCAGTTATCTTAATTTCGACGCTAGTTACTCTACCGTCAGAAGACTTAAGCACTACCTGACCTTCTCCTTCAACTCGAGTTAGAAGTCCGGACAGCATTGTTGGCTCACCTACTAGAAGAAGACTTAGTGAGAGACGAGTAGCTAAACGCTTTAAGCATGGCCATAAAGTCTTCTCTACTCATCCCAAGTCTCTCCACCACCTTCGAGAACTCCTCTAGCTTCTCTCTATCTACTATAAGTGCGTTAAGACCGTAGCACCCATAGCAACCACGCCTAAAGCTTGGGCAGAGCGCTCCACAGCCGGATAGAGTTATTGGACCGAGGCACGGTTTTCCATCAAATACTGTTACACATAGTATCCCCTTTCTCTTGCACTCCGAGCATAAGCTCTCAACTATCGGGGACTCGCTTCCCCCCATCACTAGCTTAACTAGAAACCTAGCTAAAGCCTCTCCGTTAGCCGGACAGCCAGAGAATCTGTAATCTACGTTTACTACGCTATCTACGCTCTTAACTTCTGGTAGCACCTTGATATGGTCGGGGTTTGGGTAGGAGGCTAAAACAACAGTTCTAAGATCCTCTCCTGCTCTCAGAGACTGTACTCCACCGAAGACAGCGCAGGTACCTAGAGCTATTAGTACTCTAGATTTCTCTCTAACCTGCTTAACTAGCTCTTCCTGCTCGCTGTTCGCTATAGAACCCTCAACTATGGCTACATCTACATCTTCAATAGCGTTTGAGTCCTGTAGTTCAGTAAAGTAGGATATGTTGAGGTACCTCAGTAGCTCAGCGCGTGCTACTAGTGAGTAAAGCACCTCGTTTAAGCATCCAGAGCACGAGGTCAGCTTCAAAACTGAGACACTAAGTTTCCTCATAGTCCTCTCACCGTCACATACTGTTTTACGTCTTGGTAACTAAACACCGGTCCATCTTTGCATATAAAGTAATGACCCAGTTGACACGTGCCGCAGATCCCTATACCGCATCTACACCTCCTCTCCAGTGATAGGAACACCCTATCCTCTTTTACGCCCTTCTTTACGAGCTTGTCTGCAGCTACCTTCATCATTACCTCTGGACCACAAACGAACGCAACTGTGTTCTGCAGGTTAAATTTAACTCTGTCTATAAGGTCTGTTACAAAGCCTACATGACCCTTCCAACCGGAATGCGGTATGTCTATAGAGAACAGAATTGTGGAGTTCGGTATTTTACTGTACTCCTCGTATTCGTACTTAAATAGCATATCTACAGGTCTTCTAGCTCCATAAAGGAGTATGAAGTGCCCGTAGAGACTCCTATTCTCGGCTACGTGCTTTATTAGCGCTCTCAGTGGAGCTAACCCTATTCCACCGCCTATAACAAGGACGTCATGGCCCTCAAATTCGCGGATAGGCCAACCCCTACCGTAGGGCCCGCGAATCCCCAGGTAGCTACCCACACCAACGTTAGTGTAGATGTAATTAGTTACTGCTCCTACAGCTCTAACGGTGTGCTCCACTAAGCTCCTATCTCCTGCTGCATAGTTTGATATAGAAATGACTACTTCACCCATACCCTTTACATAGAGAACATCAAACTGACCTGGTAGTGGTGTCGGAAAGCCGTCGACCACTATATGGTATGTTCTAACTAGTGGGGCCTCATCTACTACTTTAGTTACCCTCCCTTTCATCGGAATGAGTTTATCTACCGGCATATCCTACAGCCCTCGAGACAACCTCCTTTAAGTCTATGCCCATAGGACACCAGGTAATACACCTTCCACACCCAACACAACCTGGAAGGCCAACTTGTTTTTGATAAAAGAGAAACTTGTGTAGCACGAAGTGTCTGTACCTCATAAAAAGCTCTGGTCTGAAGTGCTGACCAGCAACTTGACCATACGTAAACGAAAGACAGCCGAACCAGTGTCTATCACGCCAGGCTTTGCCTGATAGATCAGCATAGTCGTTAAACTCCGTGCAGAAGCATGTTGGACATACCATGTTGCAGTTAGTGCAGCCAACGCACCTCGCTGAAGCCTCTCTCCAGAATCCCTCTGCGGCAGCTACATCTTCAAGAGCTCTGACTACGACATTAAATGGTGGAATTCGAGAAGCCTCTTTCCTAGCTTCATTTAAAGCTTCATCATACATTCTTAACGTCTCTTCTGAAGCAGGAGTGATACCTACTCTCTCAACTAGCTTAAGCCCTTTCTCGGAGCCTACCTTAAACAGCACTTGATCACCTAACCTAGCGTACGCTATATCGTACCCCTTCGATACGGCAGGTCCTGTCCCGATCGAGCCACAGAAACACGTACCTCCAGGTTCAACACACTCTTCTACCACTATATACTCTATGCGTGCCCTTCTAGCCTGGTATACGTCATCGCGTTCTAGAACTTTATCAAGCACTTCGATAGCGGCAAGATCGCAAGGTTTTATTCCAAAAAGTACTGATGGAGGGAAGTCGTCCTTAGTTCGCACTATCTCGAAGTCATCGGAGATCTCGTAAACAACCTGAGTTGGGTAGTGCAGGAGATGCTTAGGGGAGTACTGAGTGTGCCTAAAGACTCCCTTTACTTCTTTAGCAAGCCTGTAACTCCCGGGGCTCTGTATGTCTGTGTAGTCGATTAGTAGGTCGCTTAGTCTGCTCACTTCTCCAATCACAGGTAAGTCTCCTTCAAGTTTGTAAGATAACACTCTCAGTCCTAGCTCCTTTAGAGCAAGTATGAGGTTCTCTAATAAGAGTACACTGCCCTCGAAGTATTCTCCAAGCATTCTTGACATCTATACCCTGTTCTTAGTACTTCAATAAATATGTAAGTTAATTAAACTTAATTAAATATAAGTATAACGGCTTCGAATTGAAGTATAAGCTATTTCATCGTGAATTTCGGCACTTAGCAGACTTTAAACATCCTCCTAATGTCGCTTAACTTAGTTACTCTCTCTTGGAATATCGCGCTAAATCTCTTTTTGTTACTTAATGGCTGTCCTCCACCCATTAAGCAGCCACCAGGACATACTTCAAACACTGGTAGACTCTTTTCATTTCGAAAGCTCGTGAGGTTGGCAGGAGGGTATACCTTAGTAACCTCTCTCTGCCTAAGGACTACGTAATCGGGGTATTCATCAGTTAGCGTATCGTAGTTAAGTTTCTTGAGAGCTATCTGCGCTTCCCGCGCAGTCAGCACTCTTGGGAGTACTCTTTTCCAAGATAGGCACTGAGTGATATAGACTACTCCAGGTGGTATGTTTAGCTTGGGCTCGATAGCTTTAACTCCAGGTGCTAAAGTTTGAAGTATCTTTTTCTCGGCTAGCGACCTAGCTACTATCACTTCCTCAGTTCTTAAATCGACTTCAGCAAGTGGGTCGTATACCGTGACCCTTTCGAATCCGATAGCCTTGAGTCCGCAAATGACCTTAAGCGGGTCTAGTCCCTCAGCTTCCGATAAAGAAGCTATGACCTCGGGCTCTACGTACGCCTCAGATACGTGTCCTCTTCTAATTTCAGCGAGTACTTTATCTACATCTAAGCTGTACGTAATGGATCCAGCAGGACAGTATGCAGCACAGAGTCCGCAGTAAACGCAGCCGGACTTTCTGAAGGGTTCTCCATAAGGTGTTGAGACTAAAGTCTCTATACCTCGGTTAACGTAGTTAAGTACCTTAGCCCCGATCTTCGAGCATATTTCAACGCACCGTCCGCACACAAAGCACTTAAGCTGGTCGAACTTCATTAACTCGTCCTCTATCACTTGACCTCCTCGCTCGATATAACTAAATCTTTTCTCACTAACTATCCACTTAAGCCCTGCCGCTATCTTCTTAATTAATTCAATAACTTCTGATGGCTGAGCCGGACAGCCTCTTACGTAGCAATCTACCTTAACATGGCTACTCACAGGTTTTGACAGACCTAGAGCTCCTTGTACGCCTCCTAGACATGCGCAACTACCTAGGGCTACCAAGACCTTTGCTTTGCTTCTAACTCTGTGGAGTAGCTCGAGGTCTCTCCCGCTCAGTACCGACCCCTCGACTAAGGCTACATCAACGTCATCGACTTCTTTACCTATTCCAGCTAGCGGCCAGTAAGTTAGTGAGATGTCGTCTCTCTCTAAAAGGTCGGCAAACTCTTTGCTCACCAAGTTGTACTGACAGCCATCGCAGCCAGATAGGGCCACGATCGCAACCTTCATTAATCTATCACCTCACTTTAACGACGTGAACGGCACACGGGATACACGGGTCGTAAGCTCTAACGAGCGCCTCTATGTACTTCTGTATAGTTGAATCACTAGCGCCTTCAGCGAGAAGTTCTTTGGCTATAGAGGTTGCGGACAGCTCTACGTGCTCTGTATTCATGACTGTCGGAGTAGCTATATCAGCCCTAACGACTTTTAGGTCTTTATCTACCTCGTAGTAGTGTATCAGTAACCCTCTCGGAGCTTCCACAACACCTAGACCAGCTGACGCACATCTCGTAGTAGCCGGCTGTAGCTCTAGGTCTCTAGATGAAAGCTCACTGACGTCTTGAACTATGGAGTCGAACATCAGCTTCGATTCTATTGCTTTAGCGTAGATGTTGGAGTAGGGGTTTTCTTTAAGCTTTTTCTCAAAGCTAGCCACAACACCTCTAGTCTCACCGTCGAGTTCGTTGTACTCTAGTGCACTTAAGAGTCTAGCTCTAGCTCCAACGTAAAACGGGTAGCCTAAGAATAAGCACTTTTTGCTACTAGAGTACTCAACGTGTAGTTCGTTAAAGAGCTCTCTATAGTTCTCTAAGGTAGTAGCGAACCTTCCAGTAGGTGTATTTAAGCTGTAGGGCTGGCCTCTTGGGACAGTGGACCTAGTAGACCCCGATAGAGCAACGTACCTAGGTGATGGGTCTCTAGAGTTCGGAAGCTCGATGTCTAGCACTCTCTCTGTGAAGCCCTCGAGGTGGGGCCGCACGGATTTTAGTAGCTCAAGTGCTGACATGAATACTCTACGGCTGACGTCGGATAGGAACCTCCCCATAGAGTAGTTATTGGGTGACGTAAGTCTGCCGCATACGAGCTTAATGACCTTGTTTAAGTAGGTGTTGATCTCTAGAGACTTCTTCGCGAGCTGCTCAGAAGCTTCCCTACTTAAGTAGTCCGGTAGCGCTAGAACCCCTAAGTGAATTACGTGGTTCTGAATAAAGCTCAGCTTATTGCATACGTCCCTCAATCTGACAGTGTCTTCAGAGGCTTCTACCCCTGCGATTTGCTCAACAGCTAAAGACGCTGCCCAGAAATGGGGGTGGCTACACACTCCGCAGATCCTTGAAGCTATAGCTGGTACTTCACTAACTTTCCGCCCGATGACTAAGTTTTCGAATCCTCTCAGGCTTGCTACTGAGCTATACGTGACTCTCGCAGAGCCGTCGTATATCAACACCTCTACCTTGGACTCACCGGCCACTCTAGGTATTTCCCAGCTTAGTGACTTACTCATGGTTTACCACCCTTCGTGACTACCTCCCTTAGTCTCTCGGGTAGATTGCTCCAGAAAAACTTCATAGTAGCCTCGATCTCCTTTACGTCTATTCTATACCTCCTGTATAGCTCCACTGTAGCGTCTTCCCAAATCCTTGAGTCACTTAAGTACCCCCGACACCCCACACACGGAGCTCCGTAGCGAGGGCATTCAGCAGAACAGCCGGCGACAGTCAGAGGTCCTAAGCACGGCTCACCCTTTGTGATGAGGCATTCATCCCCTATGAGTGGGCACTCAGAGCACACCGGTAACCCTTCGATACCTAGCTGCTTCGATACTTCGAGTAGGGTACAGTTCGACTTCCTTATGCAGCTCCAGCACTTGACTCTATGTGTCGATAGCAGTAGCTCTAGGTTGGTCCTTCTATACCTAGTGAGCTCATCACCTTCCGTCACTATTTTAGCTTCCTCAGATACCGGGAACCTACATGAGGGAACGACTCTCCCGTTAACTAGGACTACGCATATTCTACAAGTAGCTTCCTCGAAGAGTCCCTCGAGATAGCAGAGTACGGGGACTCTAAACCCAGCCTTCTCAACAGCATCTATTACGAAAGCGTTTCGTGGTACCTCTACCCGTACGCCATTTACGTAAACTCTAACCGCGTCCACCATCTCTCACACCTTCCTAATTGCTCCAAAGGGACACGCGATCAAGCATTGACCGCACTTAGCGCAAAGCTCTTCCCTTACTTTATGGACTTCTCCCGGCGAGCCAGATATCGCACCGGTAGGGCAGGTCTTAGCGCACTGCGTGCAACCCCTGCATAGGGCTGGGTCAATAACGTACTTAACTAACTTAGTGCAGACTTTAGCTGGACACCTACGATTGATTACGTGTTCTACGTACTCGTGTTTAAAGTACCACAGTGTCGACAGTATGGGGTTGGGTGCCGTTCCCCCGAGTGCGCAGAGGCTTGACTTAGCTATGCTCTCACCGAGCTCTTGAGCGAGCTCTATATCGTCTATCGTTCCAGTACCACTCGTAATCCTCTCCAGTATGTTGCTGAGCTGCTTCATGCCAACTCTACAAGGGAGGCACTTCCCGCAGGATTCAGCTAGAGTAAAGCCGGTGAAGAACTTTGCTACATCAACCATGCAGTTACCGTCGTCAATGACTACTAAACCTCCAGACCCCATTATGGCACCGTAGCTCTGCAGGCTCTCGTAGTCCATCTCTAGGTCCATTAGCTCAGCTGGAATGCATCCCCCACTAGGACCTCCTATCTGTACAGCCTTGACTTTCCTACCCTCCGGAGGTCCTCCCGCTATATCGAAGACTAAGGTCTTTATCTTAGTCCCCACAGGCACTTCGTAAACCCCAGTCCTCTTGACGGCCCCAGTAACACAGAACATCTTAGTTCCTTTCGACTTGTCCGTTCCGTACTTAGTGAACTCGGCTACACCACTCTGGAATATCGTAGCAACGTGAGCAAGAGTCTCCACGTTGTTTATGACTGTTGGTTTTCCCCGCAGTCCACTAGTCGCAGGATAGGGAGGCCTCTGCCTCGGTCTAGAGCGGCCCTCTATAGCTGCTATTAGTGCTGTTTCTTCTCCACACACGAACGCACCCGCACTCCTATAGACTTCTACGTCGAAGTCGAACCCGGAGCCCAGGATGTTCTTCCCCAGGAACCCCGCTCTTCTTGCGTCGTTGACTGCTTTCTCTAGTCTTTCAGCCATAAGGGGTTTCTCGGCTCTAACGAAAATAAACCCTTTAGTCGCCCCAATAGCGTAGCCGGCGATTATGAGCCCCTCTAGAACTCTATGGGGGTCTGATTCAGCGAGGAGCCTGTTCATGAAGGCACCAGGGTCTCCTTCGTCACCGTTGCATATTACGTACTTAACGTCGCTCTTTTGTTCGTACGCTACCTTCCACTTAAACCAGGTCGGAAAGCCAGCTCCTCCTCTTCCTCTAAGACCGGAAGCCTTAACTTCCTCTATTACTTTCTCTCTACTCATACTCAAAGCTCTCTTAAGTCCCGAGTACCCACCGGTCTCTACATAGTCTTCGATGGACTCAGGGTTTATTAAGCCGCAGTTTCTGGAAACGTACCTCGTCTGAAGTCTCCAGTAGTCTAGTTCGTCTAGCGACGGCGGGTCTCTAGAGTCTGTTTTGAATCTTACCGCAGTAGCTCCAGAGAGGTCTCCCTCTAAATACCTCTTCAAGATCTGTGGGACTTGGTCGGGCTTTACGTTTCCGTATAGTGCCGGAGGCTGTCCTTCTTTAGCTACCTCGATCCAGGGATCCATAAAGCAGAGACCGGTACACCCTACTGTATACACTTCGGCGTCTAGCTTTAGCTCTTCGACAGCTCTGCGAACTCTTCTATATACTTCTTCAGCACCTGCAGCAAGAGTACAGCTAGCTATCGGCACCCGTATTCTAAAGCCTTTACTACCGTACAGTATCTTCCTCAGAGTAGCCTGCGGCAGCAATACTGCCGAACCCCGCGGTACTAGCCGCTCTAGACTTGTAGCTTAAGATAAGCCTCCTACTCTCAGTCGGTGTGAGCTTACCGTGAACGTATCTCTCGGAGCCATCTGAAGAGACAACCATGGCAACCGGGGCTAGGCTACAGCAACCGAAGCACCTCGCCTTTTCGATAGTGAGAGAGCCGTCCTCCGTCGTAGTTCCTCCGTCATTAAGTCCGACTGCTCTCCTCATCGCTTCGTAAACCTCTGAAGAACCCCTCAAGTAGCACGCTGTACCAAAGCATACGTATGCTACGTACTTACCCACCGGTTCGAGCCTGAACTGGTGGTAGAAAGTAGCTACGTTGAGGACTTCAGCGAGAGACACTCCTAAGCGCCTAGATACCTCTTCGAGGCTTTCTCTAGGTAAGTACCCAAACGTTCTTTGAACTTCTTGAAGAATATTGATCAGCTTACTTCTATCCGTACCGATCCTCGAAACTACGCTCTCAACGAATCCTCTAGGATCCACTCGCCCCCTTCAACTAGATCTTCGACCGTTGTTTAAAGCGAGGGTTAATTTATGGTAATTAACGAGTAAGTATTGTAAGTAAGTATAACTATACCTTGGGGAAGAAGTACTTGCACCTACACGCCTTATTTCTAACACACCTTCCTAAGACTACCTCCGATATCCTAGAGGTTAAGTACTTGATGTTTCTACAGATTTCGTTTCGACACTCTGTTTCTCCCAACAAGCTGAGGACCTTGATCACGCTGTTGACAGCTGTTTCAACGTCTTGAACTAGGGTAGCACTTATAGCCGCTCTCGACAGCTCTAGGACTCTCGACAGCTCTACGTCTTCGCTTAGCTTAGGTTGCTCGACTCCTACTAAGATGTCGAAGAGCTCCTTGATGTACTCAATTGATACGGCTAGGTCTAGAGCTTCGTAGGGGTCTATAGAGCCGTCGGCAACACCCTGCTTTATGGTTCTAAGGAAGTACAGGTACTTTCTGTAGAACTCTCTGTATGTAGCGGGAGTAGAGGGGTTTCTCTCTTCAACGCAGTCTATGAGCTTGCTAGAGGTAGCTTCGATGGTTTTTAAGAGCGAGAGGAGGTCTGTCTTTACGTCAGAAAAAACTAGTTCGTGGATATTCGAACCCGGGTTAGCCATGAGGACGAAGCTCGTTACATAGTCCTTAAGGCTCTCAGAGAGCTCTAGAGACTGCTCATAGCTCGACTTTATCTTAACTCTCGTTACTCCCTCTACGTAGGAGGCAACTAGCTTCCTAATTGCTAGGTCGCTAGACTCGTACTCTATTAAGACGTTGACTTCCTCGCTTTGCTCACTACTCGAAGATGGAACTACAGTTATCTTAGAGCCATCGAAGTAGAGGCTAACTCTATCTCCAGGTTTAATACCTAGAGCGTCAGCCCACCTCTTCGGCACTATTATAGATAGAGAACCCTTACCAACCACGTTCACTTTCTTGACTAAGCGCTCAGACATCTGCACTCCGAGATTACGTGTCTTAATTACTTATAAGTAACACTAGCTACCTCAAAGCTAGCTAAGCCTTCGAGTACCACACTCATAGCACGCTCCAGCGACCAATCGATAGTTCAACTAGTAGCCTAACCCGTTTAGGAACACGAACTACATAAGCTACTATACCGATGACCTAGCTCAAAACAAGCCTTCACCAACTAGTCAGAGCATACCGAGACATCAACTAACCGAGAAACTACCTAAATAACGCACTGAGTTCGATACTCAAACCTAATGAAGCTTCAGCGAACTCATTTAACTAAGAGCAGTGAGAACTGAATTAGTCTGAGTGCACGAGTAGATAGAGTAGGATACCGCGAATTAAGCCGAGCAATCAGTTAAGCAGTATGCTGACGACCCTATACAGCAATAACTGAAAGAAACGAATACGTTAGAGAAGCAAACAACTTTAGAAAACAGAGCCTCTAGCTAGATACAGCAACAACAGTACTTCTTCAAGCTGATGCGAGTTAATCAGCTAACAGGTTTGAGGGCATCACTATCTGAGTTCATGGAGTTAGGGAGAGACCGTGAGCTTGGGTTAACTTTACCAAAGTGTAGTTAAGCTCGGGTTAACTACGCCATTGGACTCTAGGGACCTAGCAGCGGTCTTGACCACCGCGAGTGGGCTAGGCAACTCCATCAGTTAATTAAACTTCCATCAGCTGATGGAGTACTGCTATTCTCAAGGATTTCTAGTGATGACCTGATTCTAGTAGTAAGATAGTATCGCAACTTGGGGTGTAGTTCAGCTACTCAATAAGTCGCTGAGTTAGTCGCCCGCTCAAATTCGGGAGCGGCGTGGGCGTTCAGGAGTCCGTGGATTGCTTAGTGCTCTAGTTCTATACTCATAGAGTACTAGAGTATTGAGAGCTTCACGCAGTGATCTCTGCCGTAGTCTAAGCTAAAGCTCTTAGCGCTCTCCACGTCTGTGCTCACCCGGAGAAGTCTCCAGCACCTTCGGCTCTCCTCAATAATCTAGAGCTTTTTCACTCTACTTCACGCTTCTTCGCGAGGTTCCTTTAGCAGGCTCTTCGCAGGGTAGATGACTGGGCCGAAGCAGAGTAAAAAACCGAAGGCTTCGAGAGACAGGGTGCCTGGGCAATCACTCCTCGCATACTTACTGAGCTCAGCCCTCACTCTGCTGAGTATTTCCCCACCTATAGACCCAGCTCTCGGGATCCTAACCCTGCTAAAGCAAGCTTGCTCGACAGTACTACCTACTACGTAGTCTACTACGTAATCTAGTGAAGCGTTGTAGCAACTGATGCAGGACAGTACGTAGGTTACGTACTCGACTGCCGAGAAGTAGTGCCTGGTGAGGAGGTCCCTCATGAACTCTGGAGACTGAGAGCTCTTGATTACAGCAACTCCCCCGATGTCCGGGAGAAAGACCTCTACGGAGTTGTCGTAGGGGTAAATAGTGTCACCTAGCTCTAGAGAGGCTCTCTCTTCTTTGGAGTAGCGGCTAGTAGCTACATAGGTATACTTACGCATAGAACAAGGACAGCACACCATAGCTTTGCGTACATAGGGGAAGGCTTAGCTACTAGAGCAGAGCTTCTTTAAGACTACCCTCTCGTAGTAAGTAGGCTGAATCCACATGATCCACGCCGGCACCTTCTTAACGAACTCGTAGGCTTCCCCCCAGTCCTCAACACCTATATCAGCAGCAAGCCTCTCTAAGCTATACTCTGAGTGTACATACCTATTCAGTAAAGCCACTACATCCTTAGTTAAAGCGATTTCTTTACCACTACTGAGCCTAATTACGGGAACGCAGTCCTCCATAGTCCCTCCTCTAGTTTGAAGCACTCGCTCACTTAAATATTTTCATTTCCGTAAGCAATACAGCCCCAGCTCCCGCAGGAGAGATAGAGTCCCCCAGCGATAACGCTTATAATATCATAAAAAGTAGAAGTTTGGTGGATGTTTTGAAGCCAAAGGTCTTCGTAACTAGGGAGCTTTTCGACGACATAATAGCTAGGATGTCGGAGCTCTACGAAGTAGAGGTTTGGGACAAATACCACCACCCACCGTACGACGTACTCCTGAGTAAAGCAAGAGAAGTAGATGCTTTAGTAACGCTTTTAACGGATAAAGTAGACTGCAATCTTCTTCAGAGTGCGCCAAAACTAAGGATAGTTGCTCAGTACGCTGTAGGATTCGATAACGTTGACCTCGAGTGTGCAACAAAGCTGGGAATATACGTAACTAACACACCGGACGTCATAAGCGACACTGTCGCAGAACTTACGTGGGCTCTCATACTAGCAGTAGCTAAGAGAGTCTTGGAGTCCGACTCATTCGTTAGACGGGGAGAATGGCATAGAACCGGCACTCCGTGGCACCCCAAGATGATGCTGGGTACAGAGCTTAAAGGCAAGGTGCTAGGGATAGTTGGTCTCGGTAGAATAGGGACACGAGTAGCTAAGATAGGCTCTCTAGGCTTCGGAATGAGGGTGATATACTACGATATCATTAGATACAAAGAGAAAGAAGGGATCTTGGGAGTTGAGTATAAGAGTAGCCTAGAAGACCTTCTTAAGGAGGCAGACGTAGTGAGTCTCCACGTACCCCTAACTAAAGACACTTACCACATGATGAACGAGGAGAGGCTCAAGCTCATGAAGAAAACAGCTATCTTAGTCAATACTGCTAGAGGTGCTGTAATAGATACTCAAGCATTAGTTAGAGCACTAAAAGAAGGTTGGATAGCTGGCGCAGGAATCGACGTGTTCGAAGGAGAGCCAATACCCGGAGACCACCCACTAACTCAGTTCAAAAACGTAGTACTCGTCCCCCACATAGGCAGTGCGACACTTGAAGGAAGATATAGGATGGCCCAAGTAGTTCTCGAAAACCTCACAGCGTTTTACGAAGGAAGAAAGCCACCTACGCTAGTAAACGAAAGCGTATTAAACGTCCGCCCCCCAGGCTTTAAGAAATAAGGTTTTCTTAACATACTTAACTCCCCCACGGAGTGGTCTAGCTTATAAAACAGAGTTTGAGGTAGTGTACCTAGGCAGCACATCGCAGTCTCAGAATACTCGCGCTAGGACACGCTGTTGCTGCGGCTCTTGGCGTAAGTTTTGACTTAATCCTTTAACCTAAGTTGAAAAGTGCCGAGGCAATTCAGTATTTCAACCTTTACGTACCCTAATATACTTCAAAAGCTTTTAAGTACTCCTACTCCTTATCTAATAACGGTGCCGCGGTAGTATAGCCCGGTCAAGTATGCGGGCCTCTCGTGCTCGTCGGGGTGAGCCCGTGACCCGGGTTCAAATCCCGGCCGCGGCACCACTAAGGTTGGATAGCGAGACACCTCTCTCTGTACTCTCTTGCTAGATCTAGCTCTACAACGGAGCCTCTAGGAGAAGTCTCTTTGAAGACTCTTGCCGTAAACTTCTTTATTCTCACCTTCTCGCTCAACCAGCAATCTGGAGACATCCCAGCTTTAACGCAGGTTTCAGATAGAAACGTCTCCTCGTCCCAGCAGTACTCGATAGGCACCTCTGGAAGGAGAACGCCTTTGTATACCCTATACTCTGCCACGAGTCCATCCCGACCTATGACTACCTCGCGAGCTCTCTCTCTTCCGGTAGACTCCATGTCTCTGGGTACGGATAGAACGCTAACTTCAAAAACTAACTGATCTAGCTCGTCAGCTGATACAGGCTCAAACCTCGGGTCCTCTAAGGCGGCAGCGAGAGCAGTAGTTATTACGTTCTTTATTAACGGCTCTACCGGTGAAAGATACCCGATGCACCCCCTTAACCTGTACTCACCTTCAGATATCCTTCTAATCGTAGTAAAACTCATTCCTCTAGCCTGCAATACCCCGCCAACATCTGGTGGCTCGATGACTCTTCCCGATTGAAGGTACTCTTCAACAGCTCTCCTAGCTGTTCTCACGAGAAGTATTCCATCGTCAAGACTTAGTAAGGAAGGATCCGCGTAGGCGAACATCTGCCCACAGATAACTTCGGATCGTTCACATAAATCCTTTTATATGTGGAGACTATTTACCCTAATACACAACGACCTCGAAACAGCGGTTTCTGCCCTGCGACCTCCGCTGCCACACCTTAACACTACGTCGTGGAACAAGTCCCGGAGTGTTCTCAGAAAATCCGAGCATTGAGAGTTAACGAGGTTTTGCACGCCACTCTACGTAAAGCTGTTGGGTAGAGGTCGCTACACGAGAGCATGCCACAGATTCCCACTACGTAATGTAGCTCGGTTGGTTAAGGGTTATAGCTTATCAACTCTAGCGATGCCAGGTTTGTTGCGGTGTAGGCGTTGAGAACTATTACTCTAGTTGTTCGAGTACCGGCTACAGAAAGCAGGAGCTATATAGCTAAAGTCAGGCAGGTCACCAACAGCCTCGAGGAGCTCGACTTTAGAGTTCACTTACTAGTAGAGGGTGGTAGGAATCCAGAGCTGATAGTTCAAGGAGAGGTCATAGACCTCAGGAAAACAGGTGTCCGAGACATAGTTAGACGCATCTTAAGTTACGCAAGTGCTGAAGTATCGGACCCGGACATGCTGGAGAAGCTCGGTGGTGCCGGACTAAATGAGTCTGGAGAGCTTATAGACTCTGACACGCTATAGGTAGGAGCAAACATTACGATTCCTAACTACTGCTGTTCGTTGTTACTGTTGTTGATACTACTAGAACTCCTCTTACTGACCACTGTCCTGTTTATCCAACCACACATTAAGCACTTTTTGACTATTGTTAGGTGAGATCTAGCCCCTCTGATTCTCACCCTAGCTGTTACCCCGGGAACTAGGGGAACACAGCATTTCTTGCATACCCACCTCCTGTATGAGGTGGGCTTTCTCGCTCTAGCTTTAAGTAATATCTTCAGTCCCCTCATGATGTATTTGCGAGCTCTATCAAACCTACTCTCTCTAACGCTACGAATGGCTAGCGAATAAAGAATTAAGCTCCTCTGCCTAGCGATGTCCCTAACTAAGCTCTTTTTATGAGCCAAAGGCTCTGTCCCCTGCGTCACCAAGCCCCGGAACTATATACCCCCTATCGTTTATTTCTGGGTCTATAGCAACAGAGTATACCATTAAATTTATTCCGAGTTCATCACTTGTTTTACTCAATCTAGCAAGCGCTATAGGCGTTACAATAACTGAGGCGAGAAGATACTTCTTGGCCCTACCATGTGTCATGATCTCTCGAAGTGCTCTATCTACCGTAGAGCCAGTAGCTACCATTACGTCACTCAGTATCACTATGCTTTCTGGGGCTATAGTAGGTATCTTCACATAAGCTACATCAATCTCGAATTCGTAGTTCTTCATACCTCTTTCTTCAACTCTCCTCGCTACGATAACCCCCTGTTTTGCGTTAAAGAAGATCTTAACTAAGCCCTCCGTAAGAGGCCACGCAGCTCTTAGCACTGTGATTATGACAACTTGGTCTAAGTCTTTTACTCTTATACCGCGAGCCTTTATACCTAGAGGGGTCTCGACTTCACACTCCTCAATTTCGAGCTCCTTCACCATCTCCAGTCCAAGAACTCTGCCAAGCCTTACCAACCCTTTTCTGAAATCTATTTGCGACGTCTTTCTGTCCCTCAGAACTGTGAGTATGGCTTGAGCATACGGATGATCTACCACCTTCACTTTAAGCAAGCCTCCTAACACCTCAAGTTGGGATAGGTAGATAGTGTTAATAAGTTCAGGCAGTTGAGTAAAGACTTTGACTCTCAAAACTGGAGCTTCGGGGTTGTGCTTACAGCACGTAGTAACTCTTGATAGTGGGCTCAATCCCTGTGGCTAGCGCAGACCAACTATCTCAACTGGGACTTCAACGAACTCCCCGTTGGTTTTATCCCTGTGGACGTAAAAAGCTCGATAAATAGGACGACCTTCGTCGTCAAGCCACAAATTAATGTTAAACCCCCCACTACCGCCTGGGAAATCCACACCCATCCAATATGCGTAATGCAGACTCATCGATAGATCTGGTTTTACCAGCAGGGTCCCAGAGTACCTGTCAGGGCCCTTCTTGGGATAGTATTCTCTATACCTGTCCCTAGGGTAGTTCCATCTGAAAATCATGCCCGAAGGAGAGCTCTCCTTAATTATCCGTACTGGAACTTCTTTAGCTCTCACTACTAGGAGAGGATCACCCCGCTTAGAGTAAAGAAAGAACGCCCTTATTTTCTCGCCCCTCTCCTTAGCTTCCCTAGCAACACTGATTACCTCGTTCCACACCTCTCGGCTAATCCTAATTCGTAGACCTATCAAATTGCGTCTCCATATGAAGGGTACTCTAATACAGCACATAAACACGACCACCCTTCCACACCTTGACGTAGTAACTCCCTAACGCTATCTTTCTCTAGAACTATGTCGCACTCATTCGTAAATCTTCCTATCATCATAATTCTACGGCATCCCTAGTCTGGAAGTTTTCAGTGACTTACAAGCATTCTATACCCCTAGTAACCAGATTGCTTTTGGGGATGTGGACGTTCTTTGCCTTAACCGGCAACAAACTCAGTATTGCACTATTTGGAACCCGACGTAGTAGACTCGCTACTGAGTCAAAGAACTGCTTCTGCTGTGTAGGTGACTAAGAGAAGAGCATCTTAGGCTTTAAAATAGCGCGCGCACAACATAGCATGAGGTGTTAGGTTAAGTTGACCAGGTTCCTGCTCATGATTCCGGGCCCTTCTATAACTGACCCAGAAACAATGCTTGACATGGCTAAGCCCACTTTTAGTCATGTCTCAGCAGAGTTTGACACAATACATAGGGAGTCTGTCGAGACCCTAAAGAAGGTATTTGGAACGGAGGGAAGTGTTGTAGTTATCCCCGGGAGTGGTACGGCCGCAATAGAGCTCGCTGTAAGGACCTCGCTGAGAGCGGGTGAGAGGGCAGTAGTCCTCAAGGCGGGCTTCTTTGCCGACTACCTTGCTGATGCTGCTAAGAGGGTCGGAGCAGATGTTACGGTAGTGCAGTCGCCTACGGGCAGGGGGTTCAGCGAGGATGAAGTCGAGAGAGTATTGAGGGAGGGTGGTTACAGCGCAGTGCTACTCCAGCACGTAGAAACCTCAGTGGCTGTAGCTAACCCGGTTGAGAGGATAGCTAAAAAGGCCAAGGAGTACGGGGCCAGGGTCATAGTAGATGGCATAGCGTCTATAGGTGGAATGGATATGAAGCTGGACGAGTGGGGCGTCGATGTATGCTTGACGGGTTCCCAGAAAGCTCTGGCGGTACCTCCAGGGCTAGCTATAGTTGCGTATAGAAAAGGCTTCACCCCTCTAATTGAGAATGAGACAACGTATTTCAATATAACTAGGCTACTGAAGGAAATGGAGTCTACTAGGAACTACTATATTACGCCGGCTGTAAACCTAGTTTACGCTCTCCACTCTTCCCTGAAGAGGATAATCGCGGAGGGGCTTGAGGTAAGGTATAGGAGGCATGAGGCACTAGCTAGGGCCGTGCAGAAGGGGCTTGAGGCTTTGGGTCTCAAGCTTGTCGCAGAGGAGGGCTTTAGGGCGAACACGGTCACGGCTGCCTACATCCCGGAGGGTGTAGAGTGGGCAAAACTCTATGCGGAGATGCGCGCAAGGGGTGTAGAGATAGCAGGAGGCCTCGGGGAACTACGGGGTAGGATATTCAGGATAGGACACATGGGTGAGGCTACAGCGAACGATGTAATCGCTACTTTAGCAGCACTCGAAAGGTCTCTAGTGAAACTAGGGTATAGAATAGAGCTGGGAGCATCGGTAAGAGCTGCTCAAGAAGTACTCCACTCCTACGGTGTGTAGTGTAATGTACGACTTAGTCATCAAGAAGGGCATAATAGTAGACGGTAGCGGCTCACCACCTTTTAGGGCCGATATAGGTATCTCGGGCGACAGGATCGAGTCTATAGGCGACCTCAGTGGGGAGAAAGCTAATTTAGTTGTAGACTCTTCTGGAATGGTGGTCTCACCCGGGTTTATTGACATTCATAACCACAGCGACATAACGATCTTCGAAGTACCAACAGCAGATAACTACATACTCCAGGGAGTCACTACAATTGTGGTAGGAAATTGTGGTTCTTCACCAGCTCCCTTAACTGATGTGAACTTTGAGGAGGAAGTAAAGTGGATCAAAAAGGAGCACCCGGATGTAGAGGTTAGGTGGAGAAGTTTTAGCGAGTACGTCAAGGCCCTCGAAGAGCTTAAGCCGTCGGTCAACATAGCTCCGCTAGTTGGGCACGGAACGATCAGGTCCGCAGTACTAGGGTTCGGTCCAGAAAAGCCTTCAGAAAGAGACATCGAGTTAATGAAGGAGCTAGCTAGAGAAGCTATGGAGGCAGGAGCCTTTGGTGTGAGTACGGGGCTCATATATATTCCAGGAACTTTTGCTACAACAGAGGAGATAGTCGAGATAGCTAAGGTAACTGCTTTGTACAGTGGTATATACTCGACGCACATGAGGAACGAGGGCGTTAGGTTACTTGACTCCATCTATGAGACTATAACCATAGGTCTTAAAGCCGGAATAGGTGTCGAGATCTCTCACCTAAAGGCCGGCGGTAAACCTAGCTGGGGGAAGGTAGTAGCAGCCTTAAAGGTGATCGAAGATTACGCATCTAGAGGGTACGACATATCGGCAGATGCTTATCCTTATCCTGCTGCATCTACATCTCTTTCAACACTGTTGCCGAGAGACATAAGGGGGGCTAGTTCGGAGGAAATACTGAAGAAGCTGAAGGATCCCAGAGTAGTGAGAGAGATTAGGGAAAAACTAGGGGAAGCGGTTTTTGAGGAGAGATACATTTCTTGGTCTGACATAATGATATCCTATTCTCCGAGACATAAAGAATTTGAAGGTATGAGACTAGATAAGATAGCGGAGTCCCTGGGTATAGACCCTATCGAGGCAGTTGTAAAGATACTCTTAGACGACGAACTTGCTACAGGGATGGTAACATTTACCATGAGAGAGGATGACGTCAGAACCGTGATATCCCACCCACTAGTTGCTATCGGGAGTGACGGTTCAGTCGGTAAGTTTGGAGTCGGAAAACCTCATCCAAGAAGATATGGGACTTTTCCGAGAGTTATAGCTAAGTATGTTCGAGAAGAAAAGGTGTTAACACTACAAGAAGCTATAAGAAAGATGACATCGTTGCCAGCAAGAAAGCTAAGACTCTGGGATCGAGGGCTGATAAGACCTGGTTTTAAGGCAGACTTAGTGGTATTTAACTACTACAGCATTGAGGATACAGCTACGTACGAAAATCCACACTCTTACCCAAGGGGGATAAGATACGTGATCGTTAACGGCAAGATCGCTGTTGAAGGCGGTAAGTTGGTTCCGGCAGTCAGAGCTGGAAAAGTGCTTAAGAGAGGAGCATTAAGCTAGAAGTACCTTATTTTTCTCTCGATATTCATCCTTTACATTGCTTCAGGGATTTCAGGTTAGACAGGCAATACGTATTTTACACTTATAAGTTCCGCAATAAAGTCATTAAGGGCGTTAAAGGTGGTCGATAAGAATGCTGTTATCGAAAGGCTGAAAGAAGCTCTTAAGAACGTATACGACCCAGAGATTCCCATAAACATATGGGATCTAGGGCTGATCTATGGTATCGACGTAGATGATTCCGGTAACGTGAGGATCAAGATGACTCTGACAGCTCCAGGATGCCCTATAGTATCATTCCTGCTTCACCAAGTTCAGGAGTCTATATATGGAGCTCTAGCCGATATTAAAGACATTAACGAAGTTAATATCGACCTAGTCTTTGATCCCCCGTGGGACCCAACTAAGATGACCGAGGAAGGAAGAAGGAGGTTTAAGGAGTTATTTGGTTACGATATTCTAGAGTCTTACTCTAAGAGAGGGCTTTTAAAGCAAACTTGAACTGGGGGATAAGTTGCCTATAGAGCAGCACAGACGGGATGCTGCCGAAATTCCTGTCTCAGTGTGTGTTGTAGTTACTAGTGATAAAGTACTTCGTGGTGTTTACTCAGATGAGGTTACTGGTTTAGTTGCGAGATTAGTCGCTAAGTATGGGTGTGAACTGAAGAACCACACCTTAGTTCCGAATAACAGAGAGTCTATAGCTTCAGCAGTAGCAGAAAGCCTTAGGAGATGCGATGTCGTTGTGGTATCGGGTGGGACGGGCCTCGGTCCTAGGGACCTATCGGTTGATGTAGTAAGAGAAATATGCTCTAAAGACATTCCCGGATTCGGTGAACTGTTTCGGTATATAACCTTCCAAACGTATGGTACAGCAGCTCTTGCGACAAGGGCCATGGCCTGTGCTGCCGGAGATAGATTAGTGTTCGTTACTCCAGGCTCACCCAGCGCAGTCGAACTCGCATTAGACAAGCTAGTACTTCCAGAAGTAAAGCACCTTGTAGCTGAATTACGGGAACTGAGACATTAAGCTCCAGCTAGTAACGAATTAGCGCAATCTTCGCTTACGGTGATAGTTTGTTAACTACATGATCTAGAGGGAATACTACTCTCTGCCAAGGTCTTTCGCTTTGAGATCTACGTCTAAGCGGAAACCCTGTGTCAACTCCGAGAGTGCTAGATAGTTCCGCTATGCTTCGCCTCGATAGTCCTTTGAGGGCTAGAGATGTAGCCAGCTTTCCAACGTTTCTATTCCCAAGAGCTATGAGGGACTGGATGAAAGCATAAAGCCAGCGGAGGTAAGCAATAGAGCCCCCTCCAAGCTCCTTCTTGAAGAGCCCAACTTTTTTGAGGTACTCATCTTCGGTAATTAGTGGATAATCTTGCAGAGGTGTGTGCGGCTTAGGCACTAATGGGTTTATGTTTATTGTCATATTTCTACGCAGCTTACGCGAGTGAGACATTAGATACTTCACGTTCTTTATAGTCTCGAGAACATGCTCTTCTCGCTCCAGTGGAAGACCGACCATTATGTAAAGCTTGACGTTGAACCCTTTCTTAAGGGCTGATATCGCAAGTTCACTAAAAGTGCTGAAATTGAAGCACTTGCCGATATAGCAGCTTAACTCGAGGTTCATTGATTCAGGCGCGAGAGTAAGAGTTCTCTGGCTCGATAGCGATATGAGGTCTAGGTCGTCAAGTCTCAAGGTGTCCCACCTGATCGACGGTATCGAGAAGTCAATTTTGTTGTCAGCCATGTAGATTAAGAAGTCTCTAAAGCTGGGGTGGTCAAACGGTGAAAGTGAGTAAATTACCACTCTCCTTCGTCGAGTGAACTTCAAACCCTCACTCACTAAGCTCTTTACGGTCTCAAGGCTTCTGCACCTAAATGGATGCATAGTGTAGGCTTCAAGGCAGAACTTACACAACCATCTGCAACCTCTAGATATCTCGATGTAGAAACCTTCACCGTAGACTGGCTCTACGCTTCTCGATCTGATCTCGGCTACTGGGTGAGGAGTGTTGTTTAAGTCTTCTACATAGACCTTCCTAGTGCTAGCCTCACCAGTGTATAGACCGTCACCTATAGATTCCAAGAAGCCAGTCGGTTTATCAGGTAGTAGGCTAAGTGAGCGAGCGAGTTTTTCTAAGAGGATCTCACCATCACCCACAAAGCACGCGTCAGCAACTTCTAGAAAAGGTTCTGGATTAGCCATCGCAGCAAGTCCACCTACCAGTATCACTGGTTTTTTCTTTCTTTTCTCAGCATTGAGCTCGATTCCAGATTCATTGAGCAATTTTGATAAATATAGTAGGTCTAACTCGTAGTTAGCACTAACGAGAAGTAGGTCGAATTCGCGGAGCTTACGCGATGTGATAGCGCCTTCGTTCGGGTTATCCAGCGTAAACCTATCGACTAGGGCATCGCTTTTCTCGATTAAGAAATAGTAGGCTATGTGAGTAAATAGATTAGTAATCGAGGCTTGGTACGTGCTTGGGTATACAAGTGCTACCCTAGGATAGCCAGAGGCTCTTAGGTAAACGTTATACTCTCTAAACTTACCAGAGTGTAATGCTAATTTCCACACCAACGGTAATGAGTTTAGAGAGTAAAAAGGAGCTAGTATCTCCTTATACCGAACTACCCTAACCCGGTTCGAGCTAAGAACTCACTCACTAAGTCAGCGATAGATGGTCCATCAACTACTCTAAGCTCCCAGGTAACTTTAACTATAGGAACATTTACATCTAATAGGCTCGATATGTCGGCTGGAGTTCCAAGGATTACGCAGTCTGCTTTCATTCTTCTTAGTGTCTCGTTGAGGTCTTTTAACTGCTCTGGGGTGTAACCCGTGGAAGGTACTACGGGACCCATTTGGGGGTACTCCTCAAGCATCACCTTGATTATACCGACAGCATAAGGTCTCGGGTTCACTATTTCAGCCGCTCCGTACTTCTCTGCAGCAACATATCCCGCACCGTATGGCAGACCTCCGTGAGTAACGGATGGCGAGTCCTCTATTACGGCGACTCTCCTACCTTTAACGAGCTCGGGTTTGTCTACAGCTACTTCCATATCTGCTAGAACTATTTTCGCCTTGGGATTAACACTCTTTACATTTGATACCACTCTTTCGACGTTTTCTTTACGAGCTCTCGAGACCTTGTTGATCACTACTGCGTCTGCCAGTCTTGTGTTAATCTCGCCAGGGTAAGCGGATACCTCTTGTCCTGGTCTCATAGCGTCTGCTACGGTGATCATATAGTCAAACTTTATGAAAGGCGTGTCGTTGTTACCTCCGTCCCACAGTATGGCATCCCCAAGCTTCTCAGCCTCAAGAAGTATTCTTCCGTAGTCCACACCTGCGAGTACTGGGAGGCTTAGTCTTATGTACTGCTCGTACTCCTCCCTCTCTTCTACAGTGATCCCGTACTTGGCGAAGTCCTCCTCGGATCTGAACACCTGTATAGAAGACTTAACTAAATCTCCATATGCCATTGGATGTCTAATCGGGACAACTCTAATACCCCTCTTGATCAGCTCCCGAACTACTGCTCTCGATACAGTGGACTTGCCGGCACCTGTTCTTACAGCAGTAACTGCGATAACAGGCTTATAGGACCTCAGAAAAGTCTCGTGCGGAGATAGCAGCTTGAACGATGCTCCAGACGAGAGCGCTATTGAAGCAAACCTTCCAACGTCCTGATACGTTAAGTCACTATAGGATAGCACTACTTCGTCTACCTTAAGCTCTTTAATGAGCCTGGGAAGCTCGCTCTCGGGGTATATGGGAATCCCCTGAGGATATCTTGGCCCGGCAAGCTCTGGAGGAAACCTCCTTCTCTCAATGCCAGGTATTTGAGTAGCAGTAAAGGCTACTACCTCGTAGTCTTGCCTGTCTTTGAAGTAGGTAAGGAAGTTATGGAAGTCTCTTCCACCAGCACCAGCAATAATTACTCTCCTAACCATGCTATCCCCACAAGTTTTAGTTTACTCTAATAAATATTTTTTGTAGGCAGTAGAATTTTTATCTATCTCTAGATGTCTTACATTTTAATAGCTATTTTAGTAAGCTCATCTATTACTCTGAGAGTCGCTACGGCGTCTCGCAGATCAGGAGCTTTAACGTCCTTACCACGGCATCTCTCTACAAATACTCTAAGCTCTTCTTTTAGAGGTTCCCCATTGCTAGCCTCGACCCGCATGCTACCAGACTCTGTTATTACGGTTAGTACTCTCGAGATCAGGTCGGTTCTTATAATACCTCGATCTGTTAGAGCATCTATTTCTCTGATTTTTACGGGAAGCACCCCATCGGCCTCGAATACAACGTCTACTCTGTCGTAGATAGCTTCAGCTACCGCTCTCTGCGGTACTCCGCCGTCAACAGCAAATGAAGAGAACAGAGGTCTTACCTCACGTGAATTAAGCAAGTAGAAAGCTAGGTCAATATCATGGGACATGAGGTCGAGAGTCACTGGGTAGTTTCGCATGTGAGGAGGTCTTCTTGATAGTCTCCTGAAGCGTAAAGCATAAATGTGTTTATCGCTAATCTGACGCACAAGTTCTACAACAGCTGGGTCAAACCTAGAGAGATAGCCGACTTGGTGCACTATTCCCCTAGCATCAGCAAGAGTCAAGAGATTGCTAGCCTCCTCATAGGTTTCAGCAGCAGGTTTCTCTATGAACACACACGAAGCAGTATCCATGGCTTCGACAGCGTTTTGGTAGAGCGTGCTTATGGGAGTAGCTATAATGAAGGCCTCCCCCGAGACTTCACTGACGCGGCTGGCCAAAGCCCGAAAGCCGTACTTCCTAGAAAGCTCTAGGGCTCGGGATACGTCTACATCCACCACGTAGCTTAGATCGACTAAACCCTCAATCTCTAGCTCCTTTAGAGACCTAGCGATGTTGGTTCCCCATTTACCAGCTCCAACGAGCGTTATTCTTACTGGGCTCAAGCAGATCCCAGCGTAGAGCAAGCTAAGCAAAAAATTCTTACACAACTCATAGCTTAAGTCACTATAAACACGTAGAAGTGGATCCCTGGCTGTCCTAAGTTTATACAGACTTACGTTAAATTGCCTTAGCTTCTCTACGTGCTTACTGGGGACTACCTGAGACCCCACGCAGTCTGTATCAAGGTAATGGTCGTGCTTTAGGATTAAAATCAGGGGCTGATTTGAAGAATATGTATGGGGTATAGGAGCAGACTCTACTTCTTCTGTTCTTTCTCCTCCTTCTGTTCTTTCTTCTTTCTGGCTTTACAGGGCATAGCATCACCAATTCTATATACAATCGAGAAACTTAATAAGATCGAAGTAAGAGAGGACTTTATGCGACTTCTTTTACTCTTAGGGGTTCATCATCTCTGCGGGGTAGTCGTTAGATTAGCTCTTTTCAACTTGTTAAGTAAGTAGTTGTATAATCCAGTTATGACCCTATACGTGGACCCTCTAAAAGCAGGCATAGAGTTTTCTAGCTGCCTAGCATACGCGAGCTCTATATCGCTACTTAAAACACTATGGTATACTTCCTCAGTACTCGTAACACCCTCATTAATCATGTTGCTAATGCGATAAGTCCACGAAATTAACTTATCTTTAGCTCTTTGTACGAAGATCTCCGGGTTTTCGCTAATCATTCCATAGTGTGCCACTGCTATTATCCTTGGCTGAAGCTTCAGTGTCAGATCTAAGCTACTCAAGTACTCGTCTCCATCGAATGGGTGGACAGTAACCGGGTATATCCTTCCATTAAAGTAGTTAGCTATAGAATCACCGGCAAAGAGTATGTCAACAGGGTCAAGCATATAGGATACGTGGTGCGCAGCATGTCCTGGAGTGTAAACAGGCACTAACACAAAGTCTCCTAAGTTAACTCCAACTCTATTCTCTACAGCTAAAATTCGGCTTTGTGGAACCGGTCTGGGCTCTCCAAGCAGCCTTGCTATATCTCCTAGGACATCAAGTGATGAGCTCCAGAGTTTCGAAGGATCGGTTAAGTGCCTGACTCCACGAGGATGAACGAGCACCCTGGCACTCGGTAAGTACTCAAGTAGGTCACCAACAACTCCAGAGTGATCTATGTGAACGTGTGTTAACGCTATGTATACTTCTTTAAGGCGGTCTAAATTCATCGCATCAATGAACTCCTTAAAGCTCTCTAGAGAGGCTTTTGGACCAGGGTCAACGATAGCTATAGACTTACTTCCTACTATGACATAGGTCGCTAGCCACCCAGCCGTACCCGACGGCTCTAAGTCAGCTATCAATACCCCTTCTGAAACCTTCTCCACCCTCACGTTATCACACCACCACTTGAACCGAAAGATAGAAACTTAAGCATAGACCAGACACGCTGAAGACGAGCACTAAGCCTAGGACTACTTAAAGCTTTGAAAGGTACGGCAGTTCTTTCTCTAGGCAGTTCTTCTAAGACTGTTTAAGAAGTTTACACCTCCTCTAAAGTCTAACGGGGAAGACACTAAGAATCCGTCAACTAAGTGAGAGTTATTTAAAGCAACTTCAAGTGCCTTCTCTGCTAGCAATACCCTCTCTCTACCTAGTAAATTAGCTAAAGCTCCATAGCTGTTCTCAGTGGCCACGATAAGGTAAGGATATATTTTAACGTTAGCACTCCTTGCCACCCTGGAGACTCTCTCCAGCTTCTCGAAGGTTTTCTCACTAAGGTTTAGTATAAGGTAAAAGTCTGCGCTAGAGCCCATTCTCTTAAGGATCTCGGTTAGGTCTTTCCTCAAGCTTATAGTAAGACCTGGGCTTATGTTAAGGCTTAGCTGCTTGACTAAACTTACTGCGTTCTCCGGCTCTAAGTCTCTAACAACACTAGAGTTCTGCACTACATCACCTCTAACGTAGACTACACGCTCAACTCCACAAAGCTCTAGGCTTTTCGTCGCTGACGTTAGGGCCACGCGGCTTAAGTCTATAGTTCTGATATGGGCGATGACCCTAACTTCCTCTACCGACTTAACAAGGCAACTAACTAGAGGAGAAAATTGAGAAGTAGAACCCATAGGAGAGTCTGGGACATCTATCCAATCGACTATCTCCTTAAGAACATTCAGTCTAGCACGTAGCTCCTCCCTCTTTTTAACGGGCGCGAGCTCATAGAGTAGCTCCAAGTAAGTCACCTGAGGCTATTGATCTTGGTTTATTAAACATTTTATAAGGTAACGGTGGTCAGTTTACACAACTCTCTCTGAGCTTTCCTACGTTAACTACCATTCTTCTCTAGCCAATCGAGCCGCTTCTGCTATATTTTTGAGTTTAGCTTTAGCGATTTCCCTGGGCAACCTCTTAAGACCGCAGTCTGGGTCGAGATATACTTTTTCCGGTCCTATGAAGCCCTCCTTCATTAGCTTATCGATCGCTTCCTTAATCTCTTTAACACTCTCTACTTGAAAGCTGTGCACATCAACGACACCGTAGCCTAGCTCCTTGCTGTAGCCTAGTTCTTTAAGATGCGGTAGCAACCTAAAGTTGCTGTTCTTCATTTCTAGGTCGAACTGATCAACAGAGTAATCTAAGATAAATGGAAGGATTTTCTCTAACCTTCCGTAGCATACGTGAATAATTCTCTTAGCGTTAACGCCCCTAAATACCGCATCAATAGCTTCTTTGAGCATGTCAGCTTCTTCCTTGAAGGGTTTTGTAGATAGAGCTGGTTCATCTAACTGTACGTAAACTACTCCTCTTTTGACTAGTTCTTCAACTTCCCTCCTAATAGCTTTAGCTATGTCCATCACAAGCTCTTTTCGATCTCTGTAGTGTAGATCAAAGCTCCACTCAAGCATCGTGTACGGACCTGTTAGCGTCGCCTTCACAGGTCTTCCATCACTCACACTAGAGGCGTAGCTCCATAGGTCTACGGTTACAGGCCCCACCCACTCCACTTTCCCTATCACGATAGGCTTCTTAAAGTACTCATTATCGAACACTCTAACCCACCCACCGGAGCTAAAGCCCTTAAACCTCTCCGCAAAGTACACGACCATGTCGTCTCGAGCTTGCTCACCGTCACTCACGATATCGATGCCTGCCCACAAATGGTCTGCCACTACTTCCCTTATCGGCGGCTTCACCATCTCTTTGAACTCCTCCTCTGTTATCCGCCCAGACTTCCTCATCTTGATAGCGTTTTCTGCTTGCTCTGTCTTTGGGTAGCTACCTACGACTGTTGTAGGAAACTTTTTTGGTACTTCGTACCGAGTCACGAACCCCACCCCGAAGTCTCTGTGTACCCCAGCTTCGATAAAAGCTTGTTCGCTAAGATCCTCAAGTTCCTTAGTTTAGAGATACTATACTCGTAAGGTATGAGGTCTAGCCACGTAGTCGTTGTGATACCTACTTCGCTACCGTCGTAATTCCTTAGGATTTCGGTAGCTATCTCCACCAGGGTGTCGAGAGGGTCATCGTAGATCGTTCTAGCGTTTACTAGTCCGAGAACGGCGCAGTGAGAGCCAAAGCCTTTAGCCTTTACGAGTTTTAGTGAGCTACTTGGTGAGTCTCCTATATCAACGGAAACACACGTAACTTTAGATTCTAAGACTTTATCGTATACTCTTGGTTGAGGTGTGCCGTAGTATAGAGCGAGGACCGTTTTAGACGAGCCAGCTGACCTAGCTATTCTACTCACTAACTCGGCTGCTAATACCCCGGCATCGGGAGAAATATCGGGGTCGCTGAGGAGTGGTTCATCCACCTGAACCATGGACGCTCCTGCCTCTACGGCTAGCCTAACTTCGCTAACTAAGAGGTCAGCTATACTGGAAGCAAGTTCTTCTTGGTTAATACCGGCACTATTTTTCGACATATATGCGAACGTTACTGGTCCAGGTATTACCACCTTAATTTCCGCAGGCTCCGTGAAAGCTATATACCTTCGGACCCGGGGAGCCCAAACGTAAGAAGAAGCTTCAGGTTTTCCGGTAAAGAGCGGAATTCTATAGAAGAAGTTATTATCGAAATACCTCAGGAGGTTTGTGGGAGTAACATTACGCCAAGCGGAAACGAACGGCCTAAAGAGATCGTGCCAGTCTAATAGCCCATCAGTTACATACCTCATGCCAGCCGAGATCTGAACTCCGAGTACAACTAGGGATGAACTAACCAAGACTTTCTCTAATTCCTCGTAGCTGATTAGACCCTTCTCGTAGTCTCTGAGGGTCTTCCTTAAAACCTTATTTCTAGGGAAGCCGCCTAGAGGTGAGCACCACACCTCTATAGTAACCACCCCGATCTTACCTGGTTAATTAAGCGCGTTTAGACGCTAAAAGCTTTATGGTTTACGACTGAAGGTTTCATCCCTAAAAGCAGAGAAAGCTGTTAATGCATGTTATCGTTAGATGAGTGCTAAGCTTTAAGAAGTTTTTGAAAATAATTCTCTAGGTTAAAGGAGATATCGCTTTACCAGAATCCTACGAACCCGAGGATGAGGCCTATGACAGCGAATAACCCCACCACAACGAGAGGCTCTACTCGGAATACTTCAATGAGGATTAGCGAGGTAGATGTCAATAAGATAGTAACTATTGTTTGAGTATGTGATAGTCCTCTAAAGGTTCCTCTTGCTAGAGTAAGTACCGCAACTAAAATAAGGCTGAGCGCAGCAATTCTAACTCCTTTAAGCAGATTTTTAACTAGAGGATGCTGATAATAGTGATGTAGTACTGTAATAACTGTGAGTGCGATTAAGAAAGTTGGAATGACTACAGCTATTATCGCTACTAGAGACCCAATTAACCCAGCAACTCTATATCCAACGAAAGTTGCCATCTTGACAGTTATGGGACCTGGGATGCCTTCTGTTAGTGCTACTAAGTCTATGAACTCTGCTTCCACAAGCAGTTTTCTGTTCTCCACAAGCTCGTATTTCAAGGTTGGAATAACTACGTGACCACCTCCGAACATGATAAGCCCAGCTTTAAGGAAGGCGATAAAAAGGTCTAGTATGTCTTTAGGTAGGTGTTCCACTGTCACACCGACACCTTAATGAGATCTCGTTTATTAAAGTTAGTGATTCTAGGTGGGATTTCCAATAAGCTTATCTAAGCAAGCAGATAACGGGAAGTTCCGCAGACACCCACACCTAAACCGTATAAGGCTCAGGTTTCCAAGGTTTTAACGCCTTCATTGCGGTTATGATCTCATTTCACGTAATTGCTTTACTCTAGTTCTCTTGCTGTTTCAGTAAGTTATGTCGATATCCTGATGGGACTGTGTACTTACGGTGGTTTCAAACTCAAGAGACTTGAAGCTAGCTGTGAGGAGGATTCGGGTAAACCGCGGAGAACATCCATATGGTGACATTGATTAACCTATGACGTAGACAGTTTCAGTATTCAGCTAGGTCGCTGTGTTGTGGTGTCAGTAGAGCAAGGCGGGAACAAGTGCTTTAACTGAATAGACTGCACGAGCGACTAATTCGGGTTATTACTTAAAAGTACTCACTTCCTTAGGTCTTCAATGGTGCCAGTACTGATAGGTAGAAGTAGGCTGACGAGGATTTTGTACGACATGAAGATGTTGAGGCGTAGACTAGAGCTACTAGAAGTAAGGTTAGAGAGAAGTTTAGAAAACATGAAGAGTAAAGCGGCTGAAAACGGTATAATTAGGTCGTATAGTAACGCCATAAGACAAATCAGGTTTGTTGTATACGCCTTAGAGGTCCTCGAGGTTAAACTAGAGAGCATTCTCGCATTAAACGCTATGACTCAGGACCTAGTAGTAGTCAGGGAGGTTCTCAAAGAGTTAAGTAAAAGGGTTAGAAGCTTACCGGAAGTGTCAGCTATCTTAGATGACATAGGTGATGGCATAGGTGACGTCATGGCTGAAATACCAGTATACATAGATCAGCAGGCAATAACAGTACGTCGAGAAGCCGCTAAGAAGATCCTCGAGGAGGCAGAGAGATTTATTGAGGCAGATAATAGTAAAGCCTCCCAAATCGCTAGCTAGCCCCTTTCCCACGCAACAAGCATAGTCAGCCTCCAAGCCCCAGAAAGGATTTCTTGAAGAGCGTTATGACCCGATCTATTACGGTATACAGTATTAAGTGGGAATCTCTCTAGTACGTGATTAATTCTGTATAGGAGTCAAAAGAGCTTTATAAAAGCATTACCCTAGAGGAGAAACACTTATACCTTATTGTTCTACGTCGTCTTGATGACGAATACGTCGTTCTTTTTCTCCAGTATTCCTAACTCTACGAGTGTGTTTAGCGCTAACTTAAAGTACGCATCACCTACAAATATACCGTAGCTTTCTTCGAACTCTGTCTTGATCTCGTTGTAGGACCACTCCTTCTTTATCTCCTTTTTCTCTAGTAGGATTCTTTTAATGAACTGCGTGGTGTCTTCATGTCTAGTCCATGGGTATTGGAACCAGATCCACTCCTTCACTTCAATGTAGTAGAAGTCTGGCTTAATTTTAGCTACTGGGGATATCCACTGAAGAGCCGCTATCTTCAGATCTCTAGGGTTCCACTCGGAAGCTATAAAGTCTTTTGCGAGTATCAGAGTATCTCCCGTATCAACTATGTCGTCAACTAGAAGAGCTCTTAGACCACTCAGGTCCACTTTGTAAGGAAACTTTATTAGAGCTTTTTCAGCTACTTTAGCGGCTTCAGTCCAGTGCTGGCTTTGTAACGATATCAGGTTATCTACTAACAGAAAGTCGCAAATCAGGCGAGCGGGAACGTAGCCTCCTCTAGATACGGCAACTACTACATCAGGTTTAAACCCGCTCCTCTTTATGGTTTCTGCAAGCCCCATGCTCCACTCGACTATCTCGTCCCAGGTAACTAGTTTCGTTGGTACTCTTACCACAGATAACCACCAAAATAGTGAATAGAGTCGTAAACATATTTAAAGATAGCTACTAGTGTGATTAGACGTCTAAATGAGTTATGATACGTGAATCAAGTCGCTAATGCGTGAATAAGGGTTCTTCACAGCATATATCTTTTTGGTAGGCTACAGAGTTTGGGGATGAATTATCAGCGGAAGCGAAGTAGAGTTACGAGTAGAGAGCGTGGGACCTCGCGACGTAGGCAGAAAGATCGCTAGAGTCCCTAGGAAGTATATGGAAGTTTTGGGAGTCGGCTATGGGGATTTCGTCGAAGTCGAGGGTCCTAGGTCTTCAGTAATACTTCAAGTAAGACCTGCGTATCCGGAGGATGAAGGATCGAATGTCGTTAGGATAGATGGTTATACTCGAGAGGCTATAGGTGTGTCTATAGGGGATTACGTTACTGTCAGGAGAGTTAGGGTAGTCAAAGGGCAGAGAGTCATAATAGCCCCAATAGACTTTAGGTTAGAAGCTCCGGAGCAGTTTGCTAGCTTCGTTAAAGAGAGGCTCTTAAACAAAGCAGTTAAAAAAGGTGAGATAATATTCGTAAGTCTTCCCTACTATGCTGAACCCTTTAGGTTCGTTGTTAAATCATGCGACCCGGCACAGGTAGTATTCATAGACTACGACACGAGGCTGGATGTCAGCCCAGAACCAGTAACGATCGAGGCTCTTGAGAGGTTGAGAGGTGTTCCAAGAGTAACTTGGGAGGATATCGGGGATCTAGAGGAAGTAAAGGAGAGAATTCGCGAGATGGTAGAACTCCCATTAAAACACCCGGAGTTCTTCAAGCACCTGGGCATAGAGCCTCCCAAAGGTGTGCTGCTGTACGGTCCCCCTGGCGTTGGGAAGACTCTCCTCGCTAAAGCCTTAGCTAACGAAATAGGTGCTTACTTTATAGCGATAAACGGCCCCGAGATTATGAGTAAGTACTATGGAGAGTCCGAGGCGAGACTCAGGGAGATATTTGATGAGGCTCAAAAGAACGCACCTGCGATAATATTTATAGACGAGATCGATGCGATAGCACCTAAGCGAGAGGAGGTTGTTGGTGAAGTAGAGAAAAGGGTAGTATCTCAATTACTTACACTAATGGACGGACTTAAGGAGAGAGGTAAGGTTATCGTCATTGGAGCTACAAATAGAGTTGATGCTGTTGATCCCGCACTAAGAAGACCTGGCAGATTTGATAGAGAGATCGAAATTCCCCCACCCGATAAACATGCTCGAAGGTCAATTCTTGAAGTACACACAAGAAACATACCTCTACTAGATGACGTCAACTTAGATGGACTAGCTAATATCACGCACGGCTTTACTGGAGCAGACTTAGCGGCTCTAGTTAAGGAGGCAGCTATGAATGCTCTCAGAAGGTTTCTTAAAAACGAGAGAGTGGACTTAAGTAAGCCAGTACCTCCAGAGCTACTAGAGAAGTTGAAGGTAACTCAGCAAGATTTCTTAGAGGCACTAAAGGTAGTGCATCCAACGCTTATGCGTGAGGTACTAGTTGAGGTACCAGAAGTCCACTGGGATGATATTGGAGGTCTAGACTCGGTGAAACAGGCTTTAAAGGAAGCTGTAGAGTGGCCTTTAAAGCACCCAGAAGTATTCGAGAAGATGGGTATAAGACCTCCGAGGGGGATTCTTCTTTATGGACCTCCAGGCTGTGGTAAGACCCTACTAGCTAAAGCTGTAGCTACGGAAGCCAACGCGAACTTTATTGCCATAAAGGGTCCAGAGATCCTCAGCAAGTGGGTGGGAGAGTCTGAGAAAGCTATAAGAGAGATCTTTAGGAGGGCTAGGCAGGTTGCACCGACAGTAGTATTCTTTGATGAGATCGATGCCATAGTCCCGGTCAGGGGGATGAGGCACGATACTGAGGTAACGGATAGAATAGTTAACCAACTTCTAGCTGAGCTAGATGGTATTCAAAACTTAAAGAATGTCGTAGTACTAGGTGCAACAAATAGAGTAGATCTCATAGATCCAGCCCTACTTAGGCCTGGAAGATTCGATAGGGTGATCTATGTGCCACCACCCGATAAAAGAGCTAGGTACGAAATACTTAAGATCCATACGAGAAACGTGCCGCTGGGTATGGACATAGATCTCGAAAGGATCGCTGAGTTGACTGAGGGATATAGTGGAGCTGACCTCGAGGCGCTTGTAAGAGAGGCCGTCATGATGGCGCTTAGGGAGAGTTTCTCAGTGAGACCAGTCGAGAACAAGTACTTCCTAGAGGCTATGAAGATCGTAAAGCCGTCTCTAACTAATGAGATAATTAACAAGTACGAGAGGCTCTACAGTGACTTAAAGAAGTTCATAATATAAGAGTCCATGGACCTGGTGCTGTCGTTGGACGTTATAACCCTTTATAGAAACCTGGAGAGCAACATCCTCAGGAGAGATACTATAGGCAAGAAGTTAAAGAGGAGTTGCAGTAAGCCGCTGAAAAATGAAGAGCTATTGAAGGTCTTAGAACAAGTCAAACTCCTCAGGTCGTCGAGAAAAGCTCTCACGAAAATCTTGAGTAAGCTCAGAGAGCATGAAAACTTTGAAGGCTTCGAAGAGCCTTTGACCACGATCATAGAGTACATGTACGCTGTTGGAGTTCACGTAGAGAGAGAAGTATTGCTCAGTGTTGCTGAAATGCTCAAAAGACATCAAAGCACTAAGGACTACGCTGAGGAAATCTTGAATGTAGATATGGCAGAGATAGATAAGCTTTCAGAGGACTTAAAGGCTACTTACGCAACAATTAGATCGAGGCTAAGGACTTGAGTGCCTGTCCATGGTATAAGGAAGGTCGCTGTACGTCCCCGCTATTAGATGAGTCCTCGGCAGACGTGGTTAACAAAGTTCAGTGCCTTGGCGGTCACGAGGTTTATACTCAGTGTAGGTACTATCGCGAGACTCAGGGTGTCTCGGAAGGAAGTTACGACATATTTGGTAAACCGTTCCTCATGGTACACGGAATTGATAAACCACCAGAGGTATTGTGCGAGTTCACTAAGGTTTTTAAGCATGAGCAGGGGAAGTATCTTGTTGGGTGCCTCGTTCTTAAAAGATTCCTAGGGATACATGAATTAAGTCAGTGCAGTACCCACTGGAAGAACTGTCCTTACAGGAGAATAGGTCTCAAACTAGGTGTAAGGCTTTAGTGCTTGAGCGTCAAAGCGACGGATCAGGCTAGTTCGTATATCCGAGGAAGTTGTCCCAGCCTCCTTTAAGCTCGTGACTCTCGAGGTAGATCCTACCTACACCCTTAACCGTTCGTCCCACTCTAGTTGCAGGCAAGTCAAGATCTCCAGCTACCGATATAACGGTATACTCTTCACCCATAAGGCTCAGTAAGCGGTTTAACTCCACTCTCTCCTCTCTTGAAAACTCTATAACTTCAGAACATATGGCTTCGTACGATAAAACGAGGTCGGAACCACTCTTTTCGAGTACTCTGCGTACTGAACTAAGTCCATCGCTTATATCTGTCGACGCTTCCACGAGATCTGAGTACGTGAGGAACTTTAGTGGGGGCTCTGGTTTGGCAACAGCTTTGAGTACGTCCTTCCATGGGCTGAAGTCTTTTTTAAGGTAGTAGAGTGCTGCCGGTATAGACGATAAACCTAGGCACTTTACTGAGTAAACCGTAAGATCCGCTCTAAATGGTGTACTTGGCTTAGGTCTGTGGCTAACCCCGATGGATGCGACATCTACTACTACATCACTATGACTGAGCCTATTTATGTCGCCGCCAACGTATAATGACCCTGTCGATTCAGCAAGCTCCCTCATACCTGCCACTATGTTTAAGACTATTTCTAATTGCGAGCTACCGCTTATAGTTATGGAGGATGCGAGCAGTAATGGTTTAGAGTTTTTAGCTACTAAGTCTGTAATTGCTGAAAGAGCCACTCTATAGCCAAATTCACTAAATGTTAGCCATGGATACATGGATGAGCCAGCGGTTGTTCCATCGATCTTTAGAAACACCCATAACCCATCCACAAGGACTGCTTGCGCATCATCACCGACCCCAAAGACTTCGGGCTTCTTTTCCTTAAGGTGGTCTCTCACTAATTTCGAGATGTATTCTACGACCTTAAGCTCTCCAAGTTCCTCTAGCTTCTCCATCTTTCGGGAGACCTCAAGCGCTTTTCAATAAACCACAGCGTTCCATCCTTAGTGTCAGCTAATCTTATACCCAGCTTCCCAAGCTCTGACCTAATCCAGTCGGACTCCTCAAACATTCTCTTTGCTCTCAGTCTCGATCTAACTTCAACTACTAGCTTGATTAACTCCTCTAACTCGTCCGACGCTTGAATTATCCCCTCTCTAGGAGGTAGGACACCCATGATCCTGTCCATATTTTCCAAGGTCGACAAGGCCTTAAAGGCTAGGGAGTTGTTGTCTGAAGTCATTACCTCTGCGTTAGCAATACTGAGGAGTTTGTGAAGAGCAGCAAGTGCTCTAGGCGAGTTTAGGTCATTATCTAGCGACTCTACGAACTCCCTCCACGTTCGTGATATGGAGATCCACGTCTTGAGCTCTTTCTCATCTAGCTTGTGTTCTATAGGTCTTTCCTTCACCATCTTCACGAGCACGTGATGCGTGTTTAAGACCTTCTTGAAGACGGTGCGGGCCTGCTCCAGTGCTTCCTCCTTGTAGTCTAGCGGCTTTCTGTAGTGTGCTGAAAAAATCCAAAGTCTTAATACTTCAGGACCCCAGGCTTTCACCGCATCAGTAAGCCTAATGATATTGCCGAGACTCTTACTCATTTTTTCACCTACAATAGTTAAAGGTCCTACGTGGACCCAGTACCTAACCCAGGGGGACTTACCAAAGTACGACTCACTCTGTGCTCTCTCGTTCTCGTGATGTGGAAATATTAGGTCTTGCCCTCCACCATGTATATCTAGCGTATCTCCCAAGTACTTTGAGCTCATAACGCTGCACTCTATATGCCAGCCCGGCCTTCCCGGACCCCAAGGTGAGTACCAGAAGGGTTCTCCAGGTTTCGCCGCCTTCCAAAGAGCGAAATCAAACGGATTTTTCTTCTCAGACAAGAACTCATCCTCCTGCCTCCACTCTTCCGTATTCACTCTTCCGCTCAATCTTCCATAATCTCTATAAGAAGTTATATCGAAGTATACTGACCCACTGGGAGCTACATACGCGTGACCTCTATCTATCAGCACTTTGATGAACTCGATTATATCCTCTATGTGCTCGGTAACTTTCGGGTGGATATCTACCTCGATTCTCAATTCCCTTAATAGACTAAGGTACTCATCTATGTATATCTTGGCAACCTCGTGCCACTCTACTCCAAGCTCCTTAGCTCTCTTAATGATCTTATCATCTATGTCGGTAATGTTCTGCACGTAAAAGACGTTGTATCCATTCAGCATCAAGTACCTTCTCATAAAGTCAAACGAGACGAAAGCTCTGGCATGTCCTAGGTGTAAGTGGTCATAGGGGGTAGGTCCACAGAAATAGGCTTTAACCACACCCACTTCACTCGGCTTGAACTCCTCCAGTTCCTTTGTGAGAGTATTGTAAATCCTTAGCACAAATTTCGACCACCAAACACTTTTAGGCAAGTAGAGTAAAAAGCTTCACACTAAATCCCGCCGGGGGGATTCGAACCCCCGACCACCCGGTATCGGCCCCACACTACAGCCGGGCGCTCTGCCGCTGAGCTACGGCGGGTCCAAATCAAAATTCCTGTTTCAACTTATAAAGATTTGCACGTGATAACTCGTTCACGAGCTCTAGTCTCTAGTAACTATACCTATAGTCACACTCAGAGACAATGTTATGTTAAGCTACTGTTTTCTCTGCTGAGTGATTATTGCTACCGACTGTAGTAGCTCTCTAAAGATATAGCGAAAAGCTTTTTAACCAACTCATTAATAGTCAATATACTTTCGCACGCAAATTTAAAATGATTGATGCTAGAACTTATAAGCTATAATGAACTTAAAAATCTTCAGAGTGCATAATATATGGGGTGGTGTAAGTGGTAAAAAATTCCTCAGTTGTTTATGAGGACAGCGATATCATCGTTGTACGGGCACCAAGTGATGAGGAGCTTGAAAGGATAGTTAAGGACATTATGTATAGGCGTGGAAGACCTGTATCGTGGAGAGAGTTGCGGAGAGAGTTAAGCGGTGTTGTTGGTGAAGACAGGTTAAGGAAAGTCTTAATACGATTAATAGAGCGAGACGAGATTGTGGAGATGATAGACGGCACTTTCGGTCTTAAGGGCATGGAGGAGACGTACATACCTGTTAAGACTAAGAAGAGGGTTAGACCTCTAGTCCCCTCGAAGTTTAGGAGAAGGTGGGGTCACTTAGTGGAAGCTACTGGAAGTATCTCGGCAGCTATCCAGTACCTAATAGACATGAAGCTTAAAGAGAGAAAGGCTAAACCGAGATAGGCCATGTGCGAGAAAGCTACTATAAAGATCAAGGAAAAAGTCGCTCTTATTACAACAGAGAAAAACTCTCAAGCCATAGTTCCGCTGGATAAGCTGTGTAAGTTCATAGAGAGACTGCAAATATGTCTAGATGACCCGAGGATCAAGTGCTGATACTATTTTGATAGGGAGCTATACGCTACATCTTAAAGTATTCGTAGAGAGCTCTTAGAAATCTTAAGTTATTTTCCCTAGATGAAATACTTACCCTAATGTAATTTCTTATTAGTTCGTCGTCATATGATCTCACCTTAATGCCTTTCTCGACTAAGTACTTAGCCAAAGACCTTCCAGTAGTAGGTAGCTTGACAAATAGGAAGTTGGTTCTCGAATCTAGAGCATTAAGACCGAGTTCTACTAAACTCTCTCTTAACTCTTCCCGCAGCTCAATAACTCTGCTAACTATTTCCTCCATATACTTTATGTCTTCGAGAGCCCCTAAAGCTGCGGCAAGAGAGGTAATAGCGACTGAGAACAGAGCAGTGCGCCTTTTAAGTTCTCTCAGTAATTCTGGGTTAGCTATCGCGTAGCCCACTCTAGCACCTGCTAGTGAAAATGCTTTGGAGAAAGTTCTAACTACTACGAGATTGTCGTAGTTCGTAACTTTATCTGCGACAGTAAACTTCGAGAACTCAAAGTAGGCCTCATCTACTACTACAAGTCCGAATCTATTGACAAGAAAATCCAAGGTCTCTTCTTCTTGAAATAGCATGTTTGACGTCGGGTTATTGGGGTTAGCTAAGTAAAGAGCTTTATTTGAGCTACCTTCTCTAGCGATCTTAACTAAATCTAGCTCAAACGATCCAGGGATTAAGTTAATTAGGTCGACATCAACATTCTCTACTTGAGCGAACTCTATAAACCCATGGAAGCTCGGCCACACAGACGATAGTCTAAGTCCTCTTGATCTACAGAACCTAATTATCGACATGAGAACTTCTGAGGAGCTCGGAAATACACCTACGTACTCCTCAGGTAGCTTAACGTAATCTGAGAGCTTCTTTAAGAATTCTCTTTCTAGCTCCTCTACGTGATACAGGTTCAATACACTAACGTACTTAGAGATATATGTACTAACTAGTTTGCTCGGTTCAAAAGGTGATTCGTTTAAGTGCATTCTGGCTGTTCGCACGGCTTAACCCCTAAGCAGATAGTCATTGATATATTAAGCACTTGCCCGAGTCCGGGGTTAGTGTACTTACTATCCGGCCATCTCTCATTACGTGTATGCTCTGGCTACAGTGAGCTACTTCAGGGTTATGCGTTATAACAACTATCGTTTGCCCACTCTTATTCAACTCTAAGAATGTTCTCACTACGACCTTAGCTGACGAGGTATCTAAGTTTCCTGTGGGCTCGTCGGCGAGTAGTATCGATGGAGAGCCTACTATGGCTCTAGCTATCGCTACACGCTGTTGCTGTCCTCCTGAGAGCTGGCTCGGCCTCTTATTTATCCAAGATAGGTCACCACCGACTCTCATAAGTGCTTCGATAGCCATCTTTTTCCTCTCTTCCTTGGTGACTCCTCTAGCTACCAAGGGAAGCTCTATGTTTTCTAAAACAGTGAGCCTGTTTACGAGGTTAAAGGCTTGAAAGACAAACCCTATCTTCTTATTTCTGAACTCAGCGAGTTCTCGGTCCTTAAGCCTAGATGTGTCAACACCATCGATATATACTCTCCCCTTTGTAGGCCTATCAAGAAGACCAATAAGGTTCAGGAGGGTAGTCTTACCCGACCCCGAAGGACCCATAATAGAGATGAATGTACCCTTCTTTACACTTAGATTAACTCCTAGAAGAGCCCAAGTTACTGTACTACCCGTTGTATAGACTTTGTGTACATTCTCCACCCTTATTACGTAACCTTCTTCAAGCATCCTACTTAACTTACACTGTCCGGAATAATTAGCTTAGATCAATCAGATTGCGAGGCGTTCGCATAGGCATCTCTCAAAGCACCGAGGAGAAAGCTGCCCTATCTTGAAAGCGGAGTTCTCCAATCGTGAATTATTAGGTTATGTAGGTACTGTAAGTGTGGAGAATGTTAGAATTGGCGGGAGACTGTATGGATGAAACTAGGATAAACTGGGGTAACAGTCTTTTGGAAGACGATTTAGTGGCGGCAGTAATTAAGGTTATCTGTGGATACAATACTGTAGATCCCGAGATAATAAAGCATGAAGTCAAGGTAGATTACTCTACTGTTGAGAGGATTCTTGGTGCTCTATTAAGCTCTGGGTACCTAGTTGAAGTTAAGCTAAATACACAGCTCTGCGGATCTTGTCCCTTTAGAGTAGCGTGTGTATACCCCGCGTATAAGGGTTACTCTATGGCTTACGCTACGAGTGAAAAGCTAAAGGAGCTCTGCAAACATGTTGCTGATATACAGAGTCCTCGTTCGTAGCAGCAAGCTCACGTTAAGGTATAGTGGGAGTGCGGCTTGATCGTGGTCCAAGGACTACTTGAAGTACCGGTTGCTTATTCTGTTTGCCGCAACCTGGTAGTTAAGACCGTACAAGTCGATGTCCTCATAGAAGTAAGGAGCATAGCTATGAGCGTGAGGAGGTCAACTGATACTCTAGCTCTCAGCAAGGACCCCATAATCTCGAAGTATAGACCGTTCGCAAGGAAGTATAGGAAGAAACTCGCTATTGGGGTGTACCCAGAAATTCTTGTCAAAAGGATTTTATCGACTGGAAGAGTTCCGAGATATAACTCTGTTCTAGATGTAGTAAACGCTATTTCAGCACTTACGAGGGTACCCATCAGCTCCATCGATATCGATAGAATCGAGTTTCCACTTAGGTTAGTCTACTCAACGAGAGATACCACGGTCAGAGATTTTAGAGGAAGAAATGTTCACGTCACGCGCGGTACTATCGTACTAGAGGAAGGTTCTGGTAGGGTCGTTTACATATTTCCGTACGTGACTACGGACGTAGCTGTCGTTAACATGAACACAAAAAACGCTATATTCATAGGTTACGGAGCTCCCGGTGTACCACTAAACTTAGTAGCATCGAGCATTAAGATGGTAACAACACACATCGAAAACTACACGCGGGGCTCTTCATGCTCTCAGCTTAAGGTAGATGCGGGGGGTTCAGCTCTGATATAGGTTTATATCGGTTGGTTTCATTGCCTTGTCCTCTTTCCCCCGCATTCCGCTCGGGTTCTCTTCGGGTTCGGGGGCGTTCGGGGCGGCCCCTAGCACCCCACATCTTGAGTAACGTTTCCGTATACATCAACCAATGAGAAAGACATGAAACCCGAAACAGTTGCGCGAGGCTCAAGCTTCATAGCAATTGATTCTATCATGATCTACTACTCTACCACTGTCTATAGAGACCTCAGAGCTCCTATTATTGAAGCCCCAACACCGGGCACTACTCACTCGAGGTCTCCAACCCCACAGTGTGCTTCATGGGAACTTTCTGGCTCACAGTCATAGAGAAAACCGCACCTTGAGCTAAGTACATCACTCACCTGAGTAGATCTTAACAAAACTGCACTTCTTACGAGTTCTAAATTCGATGGCGCTACTTGAAAACTTCTTAAACCGAGATTAAAGTAGAGCGTAGTCCTCATCCTTCGTAGTGTTTACATCTTTCTGTTTACATTAATACACGAAATTAAGTAATTTAAATTACAGTAGAATGTAGATCAGGTGATATAGTGAGTAGCGAGTTTCGTAGAGAACTAGAGAGATTCGTTGATATGCTTAAGTCTGAGGTAGATGCTCTAATTAGAAAAGTAGAGGAATTAAGAAGTAGGGGAGAGATCAGTAAGGCATACAGAGTTTTGGCTGAAGGAGCTGTCGGCATACTTAAAAAGATTAAAGACTCCCTCGAGGAGATGGAGACGTATACTAGAAAAGCTGAGCTATCTGAATCAGAAATAAAAGATCTCCTAGATTACTTCAGAAAAGAACTCAAGAGCATGCTTTCTAGAATTGAGGAAGAAGCTTCTAGGCTGAGAGACTACGGAGGGCGGGCGTTCGTTCTGTATTTCCCGGCTTCAGAAAAGATAGTCAAGAGCATAACCATGAGTATAGGGGAGTCGATAGGTGATATAGCCGAGAGCGTGAGTAGACTTATAGAATCCATACAGTGTAGCTTAGACCAGTCTTTGAGTAAGGTAACACAAGTTGTGTCACTAAGAATGAAAGAAAAGGACCTAGAGGTGATCGACCAGCTCGTTGAAGCAAGAATATTTAAGAGCAGGAGTGAGGCTATAGCTTACTTTGCGAGGAAGGGGATCGAGTCTAGTAGGGAATGGATAAGCAAAGCACTGGAACAAGCTAAGAAAATAAAGGAGCTTCAGGATTCTATTAGGAGAGAGCTAGAGGAAGAACGCGAGGAAGAAGACTCTAGGAGATCATAGCCTACCTTTTTAAGAATTTAATCAACTTGTCTAGCTCTTCTCTGCCTGCGCGGGTTTTGGGATATGTAACCATGACAACCGGTTCTGGAGGTGGATTCTTGTCCAAGTACTCTCTAATTATCTTAGGCCACCCCTCCGGGTCGAATCCTCTTTGAGCTAGAAAGGCTATTAACCATCTTTGAGACCCAAATCCAGAGCAGCCAGTCCACAGAGTTTCTCCTTTGTTATGCTTAATTCTGAATGGATCAGTGAACTTAGTTCCATGTATAGATATATTGCCGACTTCAAGCCATGCTTTATGTTCCTCGCGTGGTCCTTTATACGGTAACCACAGCTCGAAGTCTATAGTTCCCGGCCTGTTTATATCGAACTCCTCTATTTTTTCAGTAGCACCACTCTGCTCATAGTACCACGGGGTTACCCAAGCAGTCCTCCACTCCAGCTCTAGGACTTCATCCATGAACTTCTCGTATGCGTTAAGTAGGTTGTTTCTAATCTCAATAACCTGGTTCGGCTTTCCAAGCCACACTACCTCGACTCTGTGGAACTCGATAACTCGTTCTAACCCATAAATACCTCCAGACTCCCACCTAAAAGACGGGCCGCTTTTATCGAACCACTTGATAGGTAGAGACAAGTCATCTAAAAGCTCGTTTCCAAAGAACCAGTAGAACGGCTCGCACTGGGCAAAGCAGAGGAAGTACTCTGGATACCTCAAGTACTTAGCTATTTCTTCAGGTGGCGCTTCGTTTGCTACATATATGTAGTCAGTAAGCTCCTCAAATTCCTCGATATTGTACGTCTTAGGTAGAGAGGCGAAAACCATGGAGTTTATCGTACCCCTCAGATGCCCTGTTTTAAGCCCTACCTCGAGCGGATACATCTTAGGGAATACGGCTTCCGTGAAGCCTAATGGGAGCACTACCTCCCCCAGAAAGGTATCTTTCATCATGTTCAGTAGGTAGGCAGCTAGGGGGGTATAAAGCCATTGACCGGTAGAGAACCTCTTTACTAACCCAGTTTCCTCTAGGACCTTATTGGGGTCCTCAGCGTAGAGAGGGGTGCCAAGCTTAGCTTCCGACTTCTTGATGAGTTGCCAATGCTCGGCCTTACCTCCCCATCTTGCCCTAGTCTCTTTCTCATTTAGTAGTCTGAGTAACCTCAGGAGAATGGGCTTCTTAAGGTCTTTCTCCTCTAGGACTTCTAAGTGTATAGTGGTGCTACCACCCGACACCTTGATGCTTCTTACGAATGGTAGCCTTACATTGATTCGTATCTCACCATCTATTTCAACTAAAGCGTTTTCTAGCCTAATACTGCGTACTCCGATTTTCCTCATGCTACCAAGTGATGTCTCTAGAGAGTTCTTTATCCTCATGGCTGCTTCATCTATTCTCAGCCTCCGGCTCTCGACTTCGAAACAAAGAGCTCTTCCAGCATAGCTCCAGTTCACTACTTTACCTCCTTCCTCCGGGTCCTTAAAACCCTTAGCTAGCGATCGATTTACTTCCTCTAAAGTTTTCTTCATGTCCTCTAAATCATCTGGAGCTAGATCCCTGCTTAGCTCAACCCTCACTGTTCCCCTGTATTTCACGGTATCACTCCTAACGATTTATGGGATCAAACTATTTATAGTGTAGTATTACCAAGAAAGCTCTAATAGTGAGTTGAAGCGTATCTAGGTCCCGCGTTATGAATGCCTGGTTATATGCGGTATCCTCCAGCTTTATTTAGCATCTATAGGAGTGCGGGGTGAACGCAAGATCGCGTTTGAGTTTAAATCTGCTACTAGAAGGCCGCAGCGCTTTAAAGAAACTCTGGACATGTTTAATAGTGGGTGCGTTTTAGGCTGAGCGTGTGTCAAGCTGAAAGCCGCGTGCTCGACACTGTCTCGGAGTTAGTTAAGCTTCTCATGCCGTCAGATCCTGTCCACGGGCTTGGACACGTAGAGAGAGTCGCTAGAATGGCATGTCGTATTGCGAGAAATTACGAAAGCGTGGACCACGAAGTTCTATTGTTATCAGCTTATTTACACGACATAGGTAGGCTATCTAGTCCTGAGAATCACGCTGTTCGCTCTGCGAGCATAGTTAGACATATTTTGAGAATGCTGGAGTACCCGGAGGACAGGATAGAGAAAGTTGTGGACACCGTGCTAGCTCACTCGTACTCACTTGGTTACGTAGCCATGAGTACCGAAGCTAAGATACTTAGTGATGCCGATAAGCTAGATGCTCTAGGTTCGATAGGGTTAGTAAGGGTGTTGATGTACTCGGGAGAGCTGGGGAGAGATCTTAGCGAGGTAATAGAACATATAAAAGCTAAACTACTGAGGTTACCAGAAACTATGTACACTAGTGAAGGAAAAGCCGAAGCGGAGAAAAGAGTGAAAATAATAAGAGAGTTTCTGGAGAACCTCTTTCAGGAGCTAGACGTCTATTCAGAAGAAAGTGGAGAACAGCTACGAGAGGAATAGGCTGCTGAAGAGGTACGGAGCTAGAGAGAGGAACAGAGTCGAGGACAGAGCGAAGAACGTTACTACAGCTTTAGCAGAAATCGCTAGAGCATGCTGTGCGGATCTCGTTAAAGAGAACCTGAAGAACATAGTGATGAACGGTAGAAAAGGTAGCAGAAAACTGAGCCACAGGCTTCAGACACTCCCATACGGAAAGACTATCTTCAACCTAGACTACAAAGCTTATGAGAGAATTTGAACATTGTAGAGATCGATGCGAAGAGAACCTCTATAACGTGTCCATCTTGTGGATGCGTAGACAAGAGAAACAGAATGGGTAGCAAGTTCAAGTGCGCGAGGTGCGGATTCGAGCTTAACTCACACTACGTAGCTTGCCTAGACCTCTTCTCCCGCCTCAATGACGGCCGGGTAGCCATCAGAGACGGGAGGATATATCTATCCCTAAAGGCGGGCTCGGTGGTGCCCGCCGATGTAGCCCCAGATGACCCCGCGATAGGTGAGTAGGTACTGAGGGGGAAGCCCGTGTTGATAGTATCCACGTTATCCAAAACACCTAAACAAACCTAAATAATCAACTCGGGCAACCACTATCTACAGTAAGAGCTACACCTTACCCACTCTTTAAGTGTCTATACCAGGCTTCTCGACGAGGATCTTCGAGGCTATCCCCCTACTCAGCGATATGATGGCGCCTCGAGCTCTAACTAAAACATGACCGTGGTTGTTGGTTACTACCTCAATGAAGGAGCCGGGAAAAAGACCTAGTTGCTCTAATCTATGCTTTAAGCCCTTCCCGGCGGATACCTCTATTACCTTAACTAGTGCTCCTGGATTTACTTCACTTAGTGGTACCATTCCAGGTTTTAGACTAATCTAAACTTTTAAGCTTACTTCATTTCTTTCTTGTAATAATTCCGTCTTAAACCTCCAATTCTCTATTTGAATGTTAGCGGCCTTAGTTTATCTCCTCATTTTCAAGCACATTTCGCCAAACCTCCGTTCCTTATAAACAGTATTGTATTCTATCTACTCTAGCTATCAACTTTCTGAGAAACATCTCCCCCACCAATTTCCTTGTCTGTCCAAGTAATCCCCTCTCTAGAGTACCCACATACCTGCCTAACGCATTCCTCTGAGTCCGTGTATTCTTGGTTGGATATAGAACATATAGCTTAGATAGCAACATGATGAGCGCTCTACGTATTATTTGGGGTTTTTACATGGATTTACTCTACCATCTTTATTTTTACGTTGTGGGCTTGAAGGTGTTTGCTGTGCGATCTGGTGAGATTGCTTGATTGTGGTTTGAGAGCTAGCAAGCACTCAAGATGCAGGTTCTCAGGACTGCCTTAGTACCTCTGGACTCAGCGGGGACCGTGAGGAATGAGCGAGGAACTGAGATGAGGTGGCAGCAGTAACTACTGTCTTGGTCTCTCAGAAAACTTTAGTAGATCCTCGTACAGATAGTTACCCAAGGGGATGGGATTAAGAGAGTTAAGTTGATCACTGGAATAAGGTAGAGTCATCATTAGCTGTTTTTAGTTATAGTTGATGGTAGTACTCTTTCACTTTCCTTATGGAAGTCAAGCTGTACCTAATTACATTAGCTAGACCATTTAATACTAAGTAAAGCGCAGTACTTACGTCCACTTTACTGACCACGTTTTCACTAAGTGTAACTTTTTTACCTAGGAAGACGCCATTTAAGCTAGCTCTAGGCTTAATGATAGCGTAACCCTCAAAAGGAGTTAGGGATTCATCAAATTTGAATTTACTTACATCATCTATTTTAATCAGGCTGGCAATAAGACCTGTCTTACCGTTTAACGAATTCGGAATTCTAATTAACCTTGAGATGTCTTGCGTGACTAGAGGGTCGACGGCTATAGCTATACTCCCTATAGCTTTATCGCTAACTTCCCCATCAAAAAACGAAGCTATTAGAGACCTCCAGCCCCCATCTCGCGGGGTTGGAGGTGATGCGCGGAACCCCCTCTTGACCGTACCTCTAAAGATCCTTCTTAAGTCTAGACCTCTCGCGGTTACGTAGTCGACGAGTTCCAGCCTATGTAGGGACCCTAGAGTCAGCCATTCTGGGTCACTGGAGGTTATTACTACGTGAAACCCCCTATTTCCAGAGAAATAGACCATTATTTCGTCTTCACCAAAACCTATATGTTCTTCTAGTATGTATAGAAGTCTCTTAAGAGCGTTTTTAGCTATCTCAATGCACTCTGTAGTTACAACCTCGACCTTCTCTGCTAAAACCTGCGTTCTACATCCAGGCAGCTTATCGGCGTCTATATCAAACATTAGTTCCGAACCTTGCCAGCCCGCTTCAGAGTAGTCGGATACTGCTGGGTTTGAGTACTTTGCTGTAGAATAGTAGGATTGCTTAGGTGTGTTAATCACTAGGTACGCCTTGAGCTCACTCTCTGATGTAAAACTTAAGTGCCTAATGTACGAATCCGTGTCGAGAACTTGAAAAGCAAATTCACGCGAGCTTAAATCCCTGGGTAGCCTTATTGGTGCAAGCCCGTAGTAGCGACTGAAAAGCTCGCGAACAAACCTAAGATCTTCCCTACTTAAGACCAATTAATCAGCCCTTGGAGCTACATAGTACCCCGCTAGCAAGCCATGCGATAAGAACTCCAAGTACAGAGGCAACTCTGAACCAGCTTTTAGTGTAAGTTTCTCCGCAACTCTAACTATAGGCTTTACGTTTGTGACGAACTCCATGGAATAACTGACACTGAATCCAGACTCTCTCACATCGGATTCTTCGATTCCACCTCTTTCTCTACTAAGAACTACTTCAGCTTCACCCAACTCACTCTCCGCTTTCAGCCTAATTTCGTCTTCCCTCCCCTCTACTCTAAGTACGTCTCCGACATCTTCGAGACCGGATAGGCAGTCATATAGTAGGAGAGGCGATATAACGTAAGTATTGGGATACTCTATTTCTATTTCAGGCATTTCCTCCACTGATGTAGCTAGAGGTAAAGTAAACGTTCTCGTAAAGCCCCGCCTCTCAAAGGAAATAGATAGCGCAGACCGTGTCCAGCTCAGTGTTACCATGTCGTCTTTCTCGGCACTCCTAAAGACTTTACTTAAATCATCTAAACTGACTACAAGTTGCTCACTACTCTCAACGTTGAAGGTTATAGTGGACTCTCTCGGTATAGTAACGATGAGGAGGGCCGTTCTTGAGGGATCTATAGCCCTAAAGGTAAACTCGTTTTCTGATACATTGATTACGGCAGTTTCACTAAACTTAGAAGCTGAGACAACGACATATCTCAGCAACCTTGCCGAGCCAAAGGATATACTCACTCACTAACACCAGTGCTTTGTGGTTCATGAGATAATAAAAACGTTTACTCGTGTGACCTACTGTTGCAAATTTTCGCGGTCAAGTAGTTCTATGAAGTCTTAAGCCACTAGTGACTTAGGGAGGGCTAGATGGGGCGATAGCTATATGCTCGAGGTCTCGAGATTTTACTAGCATCCTACAGAATGTTTTACTCTGCGGTGCTTTACTGCGTTACACTATGCGTTAAGAGCTTATGCTGTTCTACAACTGCTTACTGCGTACTTAAAACGAACTCTTCGAGTCCTCATTCAAAAAGCTTAAAGAACTGCCTTGGAATACTGCAGCACGCATGAACCACCTGCATTCTGTACCTTTCGATGATGCTCCTACCGGGGTTTACTACTCTATCTAAGTATCCACTGCTAATGAGTCTATAGATAATTTCACCGTTCTTTCTAGGCCTCATGCATCCGAGAGACACTTCTTTGAAGAGGCTCCTAGAGAGCTGAGCCACTTTCAGAACCCTCAACTCTTCGATATGTTCTTCACCGACGTGGAGTAGTAGGACCAAGATCTTTCTGTAGACCAAGCTCACTTCTTTCACAATGTCTAGTTCTTGGTGTAGTAGAGCTAGTGGACTACTTATTACGATATGTGGAGATATTCTGTCCTCACCGTATTCTTTCGTGACGTACTCTAGTAACTTCAGGTAGTCCTCTATTGATGCGTTTATTCCCCTACCGTGTCTTATGTACTCAGAGCTGGGAGGAACTTCGTAATCTATTAAATCAAATACTTCAAGAGCTCTGTCAATAAGATCTCTCGGTGCTAGCCCTAAGTGAACCGATAAAAAGACTTGATTCATCCTCCTAAACTCCTTCAAGTAGCTAATGAACTCCCTACTTATAGGCAGGTACCCTTCTCTATTAAAACCGCCGCTGATGAGAAATCCTCTAACTCCATTGTTATAGTAATGTAGCACTATGTCCCGAAGCTTCTCGGGGGTCTCAGAAGAAATCATCGAACTGAGGTATCTTCCCAGGCAGAAGGAGCATTTCAGACCACACCAAGAGCCTGTGACAGATATACTTACAAATCGTCTTCCAGGTATGAATGCGAGAACGCCAGCACCTGAAGGTATCATATGGCTCCTTACAGCCTCCTTACAGCCTCCCTAGCTTCCTCCTCTTCAGTTCTTACCCGCCTAAACTCCATTATTATCGGCGGTATTTTCCCTGACTTCAGCATTTTTATTGCGTTATCTCTGACTAATGCGGTATGCTTTATGTCAAGCTCTAGCAACTCTATGAGTAGCCTAAAGACAGCACTCCAAACTTCTTGAAGCATCTCTTTATCGATATAGCTCAACACGAGAGGGTTCTCGAGCCATTTATCGAACTCACGAATAGTCTTCAAAATGTGGTCGAAAGCCTTCCTTATCAGCAAGACGAGAGTCAGCCTATCGGCTTCACTAATACTGCTGTTGATCTCCTTGAAGGTCTCGATAGTAGCTTTCTGCATTTCGATCCACTCACTCAAAGAATTCAGCTGAGCAACCAATCTAGATACATCAGACACCATCTTTAGCACCACAGAGTTATACGTACCGCAAGTTAAATATGCGAGAGTTCCTCTTGGGTCAAAGATATATGAGGCAGTGACTACTGCTTTAGAGAGCTAAGGACTTCATCGATAAACCTTACAGCTTCTTCAAATTCTCTTCTACCAGCTTCAGTCAGCTCGTAAACTACGTCGCCATTCAACTTCAATGGCCTCACTAGTCCCTCTCTAGACATCCTATATATCACTGTGTATGTAGTCATAGTCTGCGGTTTTATCCCGAAAATCTCGACTATCTTTTTCTTTATTTCGTATGCTTTTAGAGGTTTCGACACAAGAAGGACTTTTGCTACGTAAAGCCAGAGAACTTCAACAGTGAGCTTTCTAACTAATCGTTCGTACGCTCTACTCTTCACTGCTACGTACACCAAAACGTATATCAAACTCAGTATTTATCTAAATTTATATTTTTAGTAGAAAATATTTTCGGGTAACGATAGTGATTAGAGTTGGAATAGTGGGTGTTGGTAACATAGCGTCAATGTTAATACAGAGTATCGAGTTCTACAGGACATCTCCAGGAGAGCCCAAGGGGCTAATTCACACTAAAATAGGAGGTTACGAAGTAAGGGACATCGACGTAGTCTATGCTATAGATGTGTCTAAGTATAAAGTAGGTAGGGACCTGAGGGACGCTATTTTCGCTAAACCCAACCTAGTTCCTAAGATAGTCGAACTACCTGAGACCAAGGTAGTTGTGAGAATGGGTCGGGTTCTCGATGGAGTCGCAGAACATATGAGGGATGATTTCCCTATTTCTGATGTTAGACAACCTACGCTCGAGGAGCTTGTTGATGAAGTTAAAAGCTACTCTGTCGATGTCCTCACTAACTTACTTCCGGTAGGTAGTAGAGAAGCTTCTAGGTTCTACGCAGAAGTAGCCGCTAGAGCTGGAGTAGCCTTCGTAAACGCCATTCCCGAGTTTATAGCTAGCGATCCCCAATACACACTACTGTTCGAGAAACACGGATCTCTAGTTCTAGGTGACGACATCAAGGGTCAAATGGGGGCAACCGCAGTTCATAGAGCTCTAGCGAGCCTGATAACTGTGAGGGGAGGCGAAATAGCCGAATCATACCAGCTTAACGTAGGAGGTAACACCGACTTCAAGAACATGCTCGATCTTCAAAGACTCGATAGCAAGAAGGTAAGCAAGACTATGGCCGTCGCAACAACCCAGCCAGATCCAAGCACAGCAGTAGGCAGGATATTTGCTGGACCTAGCGGGTATATACCGTTCCTCGGGAATACCAAGGTGTCATACATATACATCAAGGCGAAAGGCTTCATGGAGCTTCCAGTATTAATAGACGTAAAGCTAACTGTCGACGATAAGGCTATGGCGGCAGCTGTTTTAGTCGATGTCGTGAGGATAGCTAAGGCATTGAGAACTCGCGGAATATATGGAGGACCAGCTTGGCCGTCAGCATTCTACTTTAAGCACCCACCCAAGCCAGCAAAAAGTGATGAAGAAGCTCTAGCTACACTTTACGAAAAGCTAGACGAACTAAAAATCCCTATAGAACCCAAGAGAATTCCGGAGTGGATGCTAAAAAGTGGCTAGAGGCATTCTCTACATTGAGGTTCGGGTCTCATGTTGGTTGATGTGGTTCGATATCAACCCTTATAAACCTTTATGAAACCTGAAACAGCCGCACGAGGCTCCAGATAAAACCTCTGTCGACACATTAATAGCACTGAGAGCTTTCACCGCATCTACTGGTCTAATGCTTTCCTCCAGTATATCGCAGCATAGTTTAGCTACTCTAGAGCGTACATATGCGCCCCCATAAGTCTACAAGCGAGTTCTATAGCCTTCAGCACGGTTCGCACTAACTCCTCATGAATCAAACCTCCAATACCTCGTAGAGCTAGCACCATGGTAGCCTAGAGACGAAACGAATAGCACTATGGTGGTCTTTCCGAGTAATAGAGCACACAAAATTTATAAACTCCAGCTAGAGATAGTGCTGGTGGCAACATTGAAATATAGATACTTAGCTTACGTAGCTCTAGTACTAATAGCTCTCTCAGCTTCAGCCATACCCACCTCAGCTCAAGAGCAGGTAGGTGTGATAAAGCTTGATGTAAGTAGAACCACCGTCTATAGAGGATATCAATGGGTTGAGGTCATAGCATACATATATACTGGAGAGGCTACACCGCGCCCAACCCTGACGAAAGCAACCGCCACACTATCAGCTGGAATAACAATGACTCTATCAATGCCGTTAGTGGAGCTCTACACACCTACGACTGTTAGGATAGGTGATGTTGACTACACCGTTAAGTACCTTGCGATAGCGAGAGTCCTCATACCTGAGGCGGCATATACAGGCAAGGGTGCTCTAATAATCGAGGTTGTGGGTAGAGCTGCTGGAGTAGACTTCACCTTCACGAGAGATATAACCTTAGAGATAGCCGACCACAGGCCTATAATTGCGACTATAACTGAGGCTCAAGCCGCTCTAGAGCGCGTGAGAGCTGTTGTTACCCTCGCTTCAGCCTTAGGAGTAGATACAGCGGGCTACATTAAGGAACTGTCATCTATAGAAAACACTATGGGGAGTGCCAGAGAGAGGCTAGAAATATACGGTGAAGTCGACGAGGCCTTACTGATGTACCGAGCTGTTGTAGCCTCACTGTCTTCTCTAGAGGCCAGAGTGGTGAGCTCTCTCGCAGTAAGATACGGTGCCCTAGAGAGTAGGGTAACGTCTCTTGAGGCATCACTTACTCAAACGATAAAGAGCTTAGAGGACTTATCAAAAACTCTGGCTACCTCTATAGCTCAATTAGAGAAGGGTGTAGAGGAAGTCTCCAAGAAGTCCATGGATGCCATCTCAGCTTTAGCTAAGCAACTAGAGGACTACTCTAAGAAGGTAGACCAAAGCTTATCATCTTTCGCAGTAAGTGTTGATGATGCTCTGAAGTCTATTGCGGAAGCCACTAAGAAGTCTACAGAATCCTCACTCAACGATCTTGCCGGTAAGATAAAGACCCTCGACGAGAATGTAGCTAAGCTAGCGGACTCGCAGAAAGAGCTAGCATTAAGGGTCTCGGATATCTCTAACAGTATTCAAATAGGTCTGATAGTAGTAGCACTAATGCTGCTAGCCTCCATAGCTGTCATAAGATTTCTTAAGTAAGAGCACTTCAAGTTGAAGTAGTTTTAGTTTTTCAATGCTTCTTTTACACTCCCTAGAGGCTTAGTAGTGTATATAAGCTTACTCTTCAATGAAGTTCTAGCTTTTATATGAAGACCTCCTCTACTGCAGGGAGTAACTAAGTTGGCGGAGTCGAAGCAGATACTCGAGAGAGCTAAGTCTGAGGGAAGACTTAAGCTACTCGAGCACGAGTCCTTAAAGCTCTGCGAGATCTACGGGCTTCCAGTAGCTAGGTATGGGTTGGCAACTAGTGAGGAAGAAGCAGTAGCTTTAGCTAGCGATATAGGTTTTCCCGTAGTTTTAAAGGTCGTCAGCCCAGACATCAGCCACAAGTCTGATGTTGGTGGAGTTATTCTTGGAGTTAAGAGTTTGGAGGAGGTTAGAAAAGCTTACAGTACTATTATGAGTAACGTATCTACGAGATCTCCTGGAAGCAGAGTTAATGGAGTTCTAGTGCAGAGCATGGCTCAACAAGATTTAGAAGTAATAGTTGGTGGTATTAGAGATAAGGTATTTGGTCCTGTAGTAATGTTTGGACTAGGTGGGGTATTCGTTGAAGTACTTAAGGACGTAAGCTTTAGAGTTGCACCGCTTACGGAAGCAGACGTAGACGACATGATCAGAGAGATCAAAGGATATAAAGTACTCGAGGGGTTTAGAGGCTCTCCACCAAGAGACATAGAGTCTCTTAAGAAGATAATAATGGGGCTAGCTACGATGATTAGCGAATTAAGTGAGATAGAAGCAGTAGACCTTAACCCCGTCATACTATATCCACGAGGTAGAGGTGCTTTAATAGTTGATGCTAGAATAATTCTAGGTGGCTAGCTATGAACCCGCTAAAGGATCTGTTCAACCCCAGAGGTGTGGCTGTAGTCGGTGCGTCTAAAGATCCGACGAAGATAGGTCACTTGATTCTGAAGAACATAGTTGAATACGGTTATAAGGGAGGAATATACCCAGTTAACCCTACAGTTAGTGAAGTAATGGGGCTGAAGTCCTATCCGGCTGTTTCGACTATTTCAGATAAAGTAGACGTCGTCGTAGTATCAGTACCTAACGTTAAGGTCCTTGACGTTATAGATGACTCTGGTAAGACTGGTGTAAAGCATGCTGTTGTAATAGCTTCAGGTTTTAAAGAAGTAGGAAACGTTGAGTTAGAGAACGAGCTTGTGAGAAGAGCGAGAAGGTACGGTATGAGAGTGCTGGGACCTAATATATTTGGTTATGTATATACACCGGGAAGACTAAACGCCACGTTTGGGCCTAGAGACGTCATACCTGGCAATGTTGCGTTCATTACTCAAAGTGGTGCTCTAGGAATAGCCTTAATGGGTTCGACTATACTCGAAGGTATAGGGATCTCAGCTATCGTGAGTGTTGGCAATAAGTCAGATATAGATGACGCTGACCTCTTAGAGTTCTTTGATGAAGACCCCAATACGTCTGTGGTCCTAATATACATGGAGGGAGTTAGTGATGGTAAGAGATTCGTGAACATAGCCTCAAAGATCTCTATGAGGAAACCAGTAGTAGTAATTAAGTCTGGTAGAACCGAAGCTGGTGCTAGAGCTGCCGCAAGCCATACTGGAAGCTTGGCTGGAAACGTCTTGCTTTACGAGACAGCCTTCAAGCAGAGCGGTGTCTTATCTGCTAAAAGTGTTGAAGAGGCCTTCGACTTCGTTAAGACCTTATCCTGGAATCCACTTCCATCTGGAGAGAAAGTAGTGGTTATTACGAATGGTGGTGGAGCTGGTGTTCAAGCGAGTGATACGCTAGCTGACGACGGGATATACCTCGAGAAGCCCCCGCAAGACTTCGTTGAAGAAGTCAAGAAGATGGTGCCACCGTTTGCTTCTCTCGCTAACCCAGTAGATCTCACGGGTATGGCTCCAGAAGACTGGTACTATAGGTCTGTTAAACTAGCAGTTCGAAACCCAGAAATAGATGCTGTCTTGATTCTCTACTGCCATACGGCGCTCACTAGCCCAGTCGGAGTAGCTAAAGCTGTATCTAAGGCTTTAGAGGAGGCTGGAGTAAGCAAGCCAGTTTCTGTCGCTCTTATTGGAGGTATCGAAGCTTATGAAGCAATTAAGTACTTAACTAACTTGAGAATACCAGCTTACCCAACTCCTGAGAGAGCAGCGCACGCGCTAGCAGCACAGCTTAAGTACAGAAAGCACAGAGAGTACCTTATGAAGAAAGAGCATATAGTAAACAATAAAGCCTAGCGCTCAGTGAGATATCTTACTTACTAGAGTAGATTTCCTTGTTAATTAGTGGCACTAAAGCCATCACCGTAGCGTAGTAAGTTAAATCCTCTCTAGTAACCAGAGACTTTGAAAGCAGCTTTATGACACCTCCCTTGCTCCCTATGTCGTAGGTATTAAACTGCCTATCAGCTATGTCTTCTAGCTCTCTTTCCTCTCCAAGAATTAGGGCTTTAGCAAAAGAGTTAGGTATCATGAACGATGGTGATAAACCAAAGGACTCAGAACCATCTGATGTAACTACATAAACTACTTGAACGTCGAAAACCCTGTCCTCTAGGAGATAAAGTCCCGCCTCAACACCGACGCCTAAATCGCATTCCCTTACTTCCCTTAAAGCTTCAGTAGCCCTACGCCTAGCGCCTTCAATAATTATACTTAAACCCATAGGTTGAGGAGGTATGTGTGTGGACGTTTTAATGGATTCTACATCGACATCTTTAAATATAGCACTGAACGCTTTTACAACTCCAGAGATCTTGCTGGGATTTCTAGTGCCTAAACAGACCTTCAAACAGCTATCCCAGATACGTATTTGAAGAACATTAATTAAGCTCTCTCGTATAGAATTCAAAACACAGCAATAGTTGTTCATTAAAACTCGCTAAAGACACTCAAATCCTTTCTCCTCACTCCAATATACATTTTCTAGTTAATGCTCTCTCATACGCAAGAAACCGCCCCTAGTCAGAAAGACTTTGATATTTCTGAGAGTTACAAAGGTCTTCAAACCCAAAGGACGTAGGTTCAGCTAGAGCCTAGTGTTGTTTCCAGTTTCGCTAAAGTCTCACTCGTTTCATAAAGGTCTTTAATACCTCGCTATGCTTCTACTAAATACGGTGTGCCAATGATAGGGCCGAGACCGGCAGTTTTGGTGGTCTTGGGGTTGTTGGTGCTAAACCTCTACTTAGTTACCTACGCAAGCGTCTACACTGAACATATCGATGAAATTCGGGAGCTGACCATAGTCGCTGTAGCATCATTATCTAATGGAACATATACTGGGGCTTCAGCTAAGCTCAGTGTGAGAGTCGTCTGTCCTGGAAGTGGTAGGGTGTATGTAGAGACTTTACCGCTAAGTCAAATAGATCTTCAGGCATCTACTAGGATAGCGGCCATAGTAGCAAGTAGGGTCGCTGGAGTTAAATTCTCTTCATGCGATTTTCTAGCTTCAATCAGGGCGGATTCTCCGATAGTTGGTGGCCCTAGTGCTAGTGCTGCTACAGCCGCAGCTTTCTCAGCCGCACTTCTCGGTCTAGTTCTTCGTAGTGATGTGGTACTAACTGGCATGATATTTCCTGACGGCACTATAGGACCTGTTGGAGGTCTTAGAGCAAAACTAGAAGCGGCTGCTCGATTAGGTGCTAAGTTCTTTCTTGTTCCCTACGGCCAAACTGAGTACACTGAGACAGTTGTTGTTCCACAAACAATAGGTCCTATAACCATCTACGCTACTAAAACAGTTACAATAGATCTAGTTGATTACGGAAGAAAACTGGGGGTTGAAGTTATTCCAGTAGCGACGATACATGACGCTTTATACATATTTACTAATGGGGCATATAACCCACCGAAGTCTATAGACAGGAGTCTAACTTCAGCTTACACTACACTAGCAGTAGAGCATCAAGTTAAGAGTTGGTCCAGGGTCTTACTAAATAGAGTAAATGAATCCAAAGTTATCGGAGATTCAATTAAGGAGAACGTGCTAAGTTCTTTATCGAGATCTCTCAGAGCTTACGTCGAGTCTTTAGTAAATGACTTAGAGAGTAAGGCTTCCCTACTAATATCTCAAGCTGAAGATCTTTACAGGCAAGGTTATCTCTACTCAGCAGCGTCTATGTACTTTCAGGCACTAACGTACTCTTTGTGGAGGCTATACTTACTGAGAGGATTCCAGAATGCGGAAGACCTAGGCACTGTGAGAGACAGCATCGAGAAGGGGGTAAACAACGTTCTTCAAAAGGTTCGCGGTGAGCTAACTAAACCAGGTACGATATGCTTACAGAACCTAGATGTATATGTTGCTGTCTTAAACAGAGTTTACGAGGCCTTACTATACCTGAATAAATCCTTAGCTGAGTCTAGAGTGGATAGACTGGCATACTACTTAGCTCTAGCAGATTCTAGAGTAATTACAGCTGAACTCTGGAGCTCGCTTCTAGAAATAGAGCATGCTGGAGAAAGTATATGCTGCCCGTTGAGAACTAAATACATCGAGGACTCTACTTTTGTAGTAGAAAACTTAGTGTACAACATATACACCTACATAATCTCATTCGAGAGTCAGGTCAACATATACACGAGTACGTTCGATGAAATGATTGCGAGAATGAACTTAATGAAGAATGCGGTAGTACCCATAGATAGGCTATCGCTCGGAATAGAAGCGTTAGCCTACGGGTACGCCACGTTAGTTAATATGTTCTCACAGAACATAAACAGCACTCTTACGGCTTTAAATAGAGCTATAAGCATAGAGCTTGAATCAGAGCCGCTTAAGAGATGCCTTCCAACTAGCTTAGTACTATATTTAGAGCTAGCCTCAACTCAGGAGGAATCAGCGATTACGAAGGCGTACATTCTCGCAAGGGTTTCGGCAATGATATCGTTCTATGTGGATTCCTTGAGAGAAGGAGGTCTCTCTGAAGACGAGGTTAAATCAGAGTCGACTACCCCCGTCGGCAGGAATCAATCTGTTGTCACCCAGACTACTACTCAAGTAGTAACTTTAACAGTTAACGTCTCAGATAAGCAGGTGGAATCCTTAGCTTACGTTACCTACATGACTATCGGGATTTTACTTGGCGCGTCTTTAGCTCTAGTAGCCGTGCTTATTTCGCGAAAGGCAGTACACCTTAAGTGAAAATCGTTGCCCAGCTAACTATGTTTGCTGCTTCTCGACGATTTCTTGTTATATAGGTAGAGAACTATATAAACGGCTACTATAGCTAAAGCAATAAGTTCCCTAACTAATACAGACACGGGTACTAAAAGGAATAACCCCATCCCTAGGAGCAATACTCGCTGCGGAATTCCGATAAACGTTCCATGCCAACCTACTATTCCAGCACTCAGGAGGAGTAGTGAGAGAGCAGAGCTGATGATTCCGTAAGACATGCTGTAAGCAGTCTCCAAGTTCCAGTTGCTCATAGTGAGGATGAGCAGGGACGGATTTAATGTGAAGATATAGGGAACTAAGTAGCCAGCTACAGCCAGCTTAGTAGCGTTCAGAGCGGTTTTCCAGAAACTAGATTTTGCTAAAATAGTGCCAGCGTAAGAAGCGAGAGCTACTGGCGGTGTTAGGTCGGCCATTATGCCGAAGTAGAATACGAACATGTGCGCTACTAGCCTAGCGGCTTCTAGGTCTATGTTAGTTATTTGTTGTATTGCTCTAGCCATGGGTCCTCCGACTATCGTGGAAGTTATGATGTAGTTAGCTGTAGTTGGGACACCCATTCCGAGAACCAAGCTTATTGCCATAGCCGTTAACATAAGTATGAATATGTTACCTCCTGAGATATCTACGAGTCTGTAACCTATCTCTGTAGCCCACCCAGTAAGTGTTAGGGTGCCTTGGATCAGACCTGCACAAGCAGCAGCTAGAAATATTGTGGCAACACTACGAACAGTTGAGTCGAAGGATCTCAAGAGGGCGTTAGCGAATTCTCTACCACCCTTCATAATCGTTCCAAGAGCTATGGCTAACGCTATAGCTCCAGAGCCTGATAGAAATATGGCAGCACTTATTGGAAGACCGAGGGCGTATCCCATTAGTCCAAGCAGGACTATCGAAGTAATAGCAATTATCTTCGTTGGGAGAGGTATACCCCTCTGATAGATCCAAGCCGAAATTATGGCAGCACCAATTGATCCTAGGGCACAGTACTGAGGTTCTAAACCAGCGAGAAGTAAGTATGTAATTAACGGAATAGGGCTAAGTAAGTATATTCCCCTAATCAGCTGACTAAAGGACGGGAGCTCACTCTTGTTTAGAGGTCTCACATTAAACTTCTTAGTCAACCTATCTACAAAGGCGTAAACTGATAGGAAGTACAATAGTGCCGGTATTACGGCTGCTATTATTATATCCCTATAGGGTCTCCCGAGGAACTGAGCCATAACGAACGCTGCAGCTCCCATGATTGGTGGCATGAGCTGACCACCGGTAGAGGCAGCAGGTTCTACTGCTCCAGCGATCTCTGGTGGGTACCCAGCTTTCTTCATTAGTGGTATAGTGAATGTTCCGGTAGTCAGGACATTAGCTACAGAGCTACCCGATATTGTTCCCATTAAAGCACTCGCTAGTACTGCTGTTTTTGCTGGACCTCCCCACCTGTGTCCTACTAGAGACATAACGAACCTAGTTATGTACTCGCCTACACCGATCTTCTCCAAGATAGAGCCAAAGAAGACGAATGCGAAAACGTATGATACCATTACAAATAGAGGTGTTGAGAAGATACCCTCTCTAGCGAAGTAAATGTGATTGACGAGGTGCCTAATGTTGAATCCCTTAGAAGCAAAGCCGAAAACTAGGATAGCGCCTGCTATAGTCGGGAGGGCTGGACCTAGGGACCTTCTCGACGACTCCAATAGAAGCACTATAGCTATTATAGGTATAGCTATGTTAGGTAATGTAGCCTCGACATAGCCAGCTCTAATTACTGACGGATATATCAGAGACAAGTAAAACATCGATAAAAAAGCTACTAGTGCCAGTATGTAGTCGTAGAGCGGTATTTTCGTTGTAGAAGTTGCTTTCCTTGTTGCCGGATATATCAGGATCGCTACGAGCATAGCTAGTCCTAGAATAAACGCCATACTCTGCTGTATGTCTGGTACGTAGAGTAGAAACCTGAGATCTAGACCTATGTTTTTTAAGACAGTGTATATAGCAAAGTTCAATCCCATTACTAGGACGACTTCATAAAAGGCCATTATAGCGCCTACGGCTATTATAGCCTTATATAGGCGTCCTACTTTACCTCTCTCAAAAGCTACGGACTCCACCATCTTCGCACCGTACTTACTTATTAAAGTATTCTTAATCAACTTACTTAAGTACTAGATGGCACCAGCAGTTATTCTGACTCAAACTTTGACTAAAGAGGGCGTAGCTATGTGGTGAGATCCTTTATGGTTAGTACATAATTGTACAATAAATTATTTAGGATATATATGAGCGCTAAGCAGGAGATAAGAAGTCTGCAGAAACTAGGCAGTTCTCTAGCTCTGTACTTACGAAAGAGTGGTGCGACAGGAATAACCTGACTAGAGGGTCCAGGGTTAGAGTTAGATACGTGGGTAGACTTCTGTGCGTAGAGACTGAAAGAGATGAGAAGAGAGAGGCTGTTATAGACTTGGATTATACTCTCGATGCAGATCTAAAGTATGTTTTGATTTCACTATATGTCTTGGGCTTCGACAGAGCGCGGCTTAGCTCTAAAAAGAAAATAAGCTCAACTATGAGGAGGCACAGAGTCTCGTTACTGAATTACGCACCAGGTTATGAGATAGTTGAAGAGGGAGAAAACTTTGTGGACGTAGCTATTGCTCGTGAAGTGGAGGACCCTATAAAGGCACTATCGAGAGAGTTCAACAGCGTCTTTACACTATTTAAGTACGCTATAGAGGCGCTAGAAAGAGCTCCCAGCGTTCCTGATGAAAACGTGGATGCCATCGAGGAGCTCGACGATGAGGTTGATAGAGCCTGGTTTGAAGTCGAGAGAACGGTCTACAAGAGTATCGGGAGAACTTACTTGAGGTCAGCAGAGTCAAGATCGCTGATACCTCTACTACTAGTATCGAGGTGCTTAGAAAGACTATCAGACCACATAGTCCAGCTAGTTCAAGAAGCTCATGCTTCACCCATACAGCAGTACGGTATCATCGCGCAAATTAGGTCACTCCTGCTAAGCTACCACGACATAGTTGAATTGTTTAAAGAAGTGTTAGAGAAAAGGGAAAGCACGAGAGACACTAACATCGTAACTAAGCTCATCAACATAATAGAGAATAAGAAATCTTATAAGCACGGCGTTATCCCCAGACTTCGCAAGGAAGGTGGAATCCTCATCGCTTACCATGTAATGAGGATCTATGACTGCATAACAGACATAGCTGAAGTAGTAACAAACGTTATACTAGATAGTCCTTACTCTAAGATATGAGCAACGTCTTCTAGTTGACTAGTTTGTATTTGTTATGTACTTAAACTGATTCGTTTATATGTTATAGCATATTTAACATATAGTTAAACATATACAGTCTTATAATCATCTGTAAACTAAAATGCGTGAGAGGTATTGAAAGTGGGATTCGATTTCGAGAATAAGAATTCGAGAACTCGAACATTAATGTTGATAGTGGGTGTAGTATTAGTACTTGGCATAATCAGCAGTCTGATAATTCAAAGACAAATTAGTCAGCCGAGAACAACAGTAGTCAATACCCCAGCACCTGAAAGTAGAACCACAGTGCGGTCAATATACATCACAAGTGGTGGAGCGTCCTTCATAAACCCACAGATGCGGGCGTGGATCAAGGTATTTATGGAGAAAACAGGAGGAACTATCTCAGTAAACTATCAGTCGATCGGTAGTGGGGCCGGAGAAGCTAGGTAGCTAGAGGGAGCACTCGACTTTGGTGCTAGTGATATCGCTATATCTAAAACTGGTTACGAGAAGCTGAGGGAAAGTGGAAGAAAGTTTATCCAAACACCTATGATAGCTGGAAGTGTAGCCGCAGTCTATAATCTGTCTGGTTTTCGCAGGCCGGATGTATCTTAAGGCTCACTGGTGAGACTATTGCTGACATATACTTGGGTAAGATAATCAAGTGGTCTGACCCAAGGATCGTTGAGCTTAGGGAGAACAGGTGTCGTGACTTCCTTCCTGATGCTGAAATATTCGGTATACATAGGAGTGACGGTAGTGGTACAACAGCTCTCTTTACGATGTACCTCTCCTTGGTATCAAGAGAGTGGGCTGAGAAAGTAGGCTACGGGTACACAGTTACCTGGCCGAGAGATGCCCTAGGTTTAGGTGAGGGAGCTAGAGGAAACGAGGGAGTGTCAACTAAAGTTCAGGCCACACCTAACTCTATTGGGTACGTCGAACTAGCTTACGCTGTACAGTTGAAGCTTCCGGTAGCGATGCTAAGAAACAGGGATGACTATTTCGTATATCCTAAAGCAACTACGGTAGTGAAGGCTTTAAGGATTGCGGCTAAGGATCTACCGGGACCTCGGGAGTTCTGGGGAGATCTGCTGCCCAAGTATTATATGGATAGAGAAGGTCGATTATCTTATCCGGTCATTGGAACTCCCGCAGTTTTTATGTACCTAGACTTACCAAAAGACCTAGCGGACGGTCTATACGAGTTCTTCAAGTGGGTTCTGACAGAAGGGCAAAAGTCAGAAAATATTGTCGAAGGCTTCGTACCGCTACCGGAAGAAATAAGAATTAAAGCGCTACAATACCTTGAGCTACTCAAGTCTAAGGGCTAGCGGGGTAAACTCATATGAGATTAAGCGCTTACTGGATCTATCTACTGTAGTTTCATTAGCTAACTCCATTCTAATACTCTCCGCAGTCTTCGTTTTTCTAGTCGTAGAAAGTCTTCCAATTATTTCTCGAGACGGTTTGTTGCCTCTAGTGGCAAGTATTTGGAACCCTAGTAAGGAGGAGTATGGATTTTATTTGCCCTTAGTGGGTCCCTAGTAACAGCTTCTCTAGCCCTAGTTTTCTCACTTTCTTTATCATAGGGTCCGCCGTAATCTACGCGGAGTTCTCGCGCAGTAGGTTTAGAGTAATAGTAAAGAACTTAATGGACTTAGCAGTATCAATACCCAGCATAGTTTACAGGTTATGGGAGTTAAAGGTACTGTCTCCAGTTTTAAGGACGCACATCATGGAGCCATTATCGGAGCTAGGCTTCTCGCAATTCGCAGGTAGACCTACTCTCGCTTGGACATCTATTTTTACAGCCTCGATACTTCTAGCTATAATGGTTACTTCGCTGGCTTCAGCTAAGATCGAAGAGCTTGTAGTGGAACTCAAGCGAGATGTTACTGTAGTTCTAGTAACACATAACTCATTTCAAGCGTTTAGAGTGTCTGATTACGTCGCCTTCATGTAAGATGGTCAGATTCTGGAAGTGGGTCCCACCGGGCAGATATTCACTAGACCTAAGAATAAGCTTACTGAGAAGTACATAACGGGGAGGTTTGGGTGATCACATGAAACCTATCTATGTGGCTATGGAGGGCGTAAAGAGAAAGCTAAACGAGTTATCAGATATAGTAGCAGAGATCTCGATAAACCTAGTCAATAAGAACTGGGAACCCGACTACTATAGATTTAAAGCAGGAGAGGCTCTAAGGCTGAAAGACGAAATCAAGAGGATGATTACCGAGGTAATCGCCCGCTTCCAGCCGACGGCGTCAGACCTCGGCAACCTCATACTCTTTTACGAGACATCTTACGGCCTGTAGAGATTCTCTAGGTACGCATTAGACGTAGCAAGATCTATATCTACGGTGAGTCCGTAGGGATGTAGCTTAGAGAACTCGTGGAGAGCTATCTAGTCAGCAATAACTCTAGTTAAGCTATCTATAAGAGTGCTCTTAACTTACTCTACCGTTGAGCAGACTTCCCTAGCTGACACACTTAGCTGTGCTGAAAGTCTGGAAAAAGATGTTGACGACACTCTACCGGCATCCCTCAGAAAGGCGTCAACCGCAGCAGATCCTTGTCTCACGTCAGACTTACTCTCAGTAGTGTTTCTAGAGAGAATAGCCGACCACAGCATCTACGTAATACGTAGCATACTCTCAAATTACTAACTTACTCCCTCATTCGTATTCTCTCCAGACATATCCGCACTTAGTACACTTGTAGATCCTAGTCGGAGGTTCATCAGCTCTCCGAGTTTGAAGAACTTCATAGTAAGCTTCTTCATTACCACACTTAGGGCATTTAACTCCTCTCGCGATTGGTAGACCCACCCTCCTAGAGGTTTCGTCAACCACGACTATTCTCTCCTTCTCCCGCCTTCTAGATACCAGCTGGGAGTGCTTATAGCTAGTCTTAGCTTGAAGAGTGTATCCGCACTTCGGACACACTAGCACAGTATTTCCATTCTCCTTTCTAGGGAGCATGAGAGACCCGCACTTCGGGCAAAATTCCACTCCAACTCACCTATCCTATAAGTGAGGTTAGCTCACTAGATAAGCGTTCTAAGAACTCACTGTAATTTATGATCACATCCCTAAGTTGCCCCGGAAACTTAGATAAGCTACTCAAATCTAGTTGGTCTACCTCTAAAGCTACTGCTGAGAACTGCTTTATTAAACCTGCTACCTCATCTTCGTAGCTTAATACGTATACTTTTTCAAGTCCCTTTACACCCCTCAGTATTAAGACTAAAGTTAAACCTTTAGAATGCAGCTTCTTTATCAAAGCTATCCTAGTCTCCTTTTTACTCTTAGTAAAACCTGCGCAATTCCGGTCAGCAGGCAGGTTCTCCAAATCGACACCTCACTAGCGAGCAACTGGTTTAAACGGTTTTACGTAATGTAGTGCTTTAGCTACCTATTTCCTTAAGATACAGCACTCAGCACTTCCTTAAACCTCTTCATTACTTCATCACTC
>JAWBTQ010000005.1:0-91241 GCA_038841535.1 Sulfolobales archaeon
ACCTGCACTCCTTCTTCTGGTGTTTTGTAGTAGTGTAGTTCCGGTATCTCGTACCCTGTAGCTTTATGTAGAGCTATCGCGGCTATCTCCATAGTCGATGCCCTACTACTTAAGACTTTCCCACCTAGGTGTCTGTATATGAGTGAAGCACCTCCTAAAGCCCCACCGTGAAAGGCCTTTATCGGCGCACCTAGGGCTCTGTAAACAGCCTGCGTGTATATTGGGGATATTGAGAGGTGTACTTCTGCTCTAGCTAGAGCTGCTGTAGCCTCTGAGACGTTTCCGTAGAGAACGAGCTCGACTTCGTAGCCGAAGGACCTTAAGTGTGAGAATAAGTTGGGTAGGTATAAGTACTCAGATGCTCTAACTAGACCTATTCTAATGGTTTTACCTACTGAAGGGTCGAGGTACTTGGATAGCACAACTCTCTTGGTCTTACCTGGCCCAGGAACTCTAGCAACAAGACCCCTGCTCTCGAGCTCCTTTAGGACTTCCGATACCCAGCTCTTGGAGTAGCCGGATTCCTCAACTAGCTCTCCCTGACTAACGCCGTCCCTCCCGTAATTCTCTAGTATCTTCAGTAATCTATCTCGAATCTCTAACTTCACACTCATCCACTAATTCGAGGCATTAAAGCTTATATAGTAAAACGAACACGTGTTCTTTGGTGAACCATCGTGGAGGTATTGGACACGCTACTCTTAACATACGTTGCGCTATCTCTAGCTCTACCCTACCTACTACCGGGAGATAGGAGCTTGACTACGTTCTCTATTTACGTAGTTCTCACTGCTCTAGCCATAGTGACTGCTTACACTCGCTTAAAGAGGTGGGCTAAAGTTGAGTGAGCTACTAGCTGTTCTAGTAGGATACCTCCTAGTAATAGTACTCGTAACTCTATGGAGTAGAATGCGCACAAAAACAGGAGACCCAGTAGACTACTTCATAGCAAGTAGAGGACTCACCGGATTTATTTCAGCAATGACGTACGCAGCAACTACGTACAGCGCCTTCATGATGGTTGGACTAGTAGGACTCTCCTACGCTACCGGTGTAGGAGCATTGGTGTTCGAGCTAGCCTACCTAATCTCTACTGTAGCCATACTTAGCACTGCGGGCATAAGAGTTTGGGAGATGTCGAAAAAGCAAGGTTACGTAACTCCAACGCAGATGCTGAGGGAGAAGTACGGATCTTACTGGACGACCGTACTCGTAGTCTTCATGACGGCTATTGCTTTAATACCCTACTCAGCCGTTCAAGTAGTGGGTCCAGCAACCATACTATCAGTCATTAGTCGAGGCACTATCGATTACCGAACAGCTGTAACTATATCGGCAGCCATAGTACTCCTAACTACTCTCACAGCCGGTCTTAGGTCTGTCGCTTGGACTGATGCTGTTCAGGGAACCATAATGCTGTCTTCAGCAATAGCGTTCGCAACTTGGTTACTCAGTAGAGTACCGCTAGAATCTACCGCATCTCTCGGCAACCTGGGGCTGCTTAGCCCTCTGAACAGCTTTTGGACGCCGCACGTCTTAGTAGCATATACTACGCCCTGGATTTTCTTTGCGATAACTAACCCACAAGTCTTCCAGAGGCTATACCTACCTAAAGATAGGAGAGCGTACACTAAGATGGTTCTATATTTCTCTATCTTCGGGTTGCTATATACGGTGATCACCGTCTCAGTGGGTCTAGCAGCTAGGGCGCTCAGTGAAGCAGGTATACTGACTCTACAGATAGACGTAGGGAGTAGAGCAGACTGGAATAGAGTGACACCACTACTCCTAACATACGCACACCCAGTTCTCTCAGCTATTACAGCTATATCGATAATTTCGGCAGCAACATCAACAGTAAACTCAATTGCTTTAACGATATCGTCGATGATATCCTACGATACCCTAGTCCCAGATAAACTAAAGCTAGTAGTCGGAAAAATCGTGGTCGCAGTCTTCACGGTCGTGATATACGTATTTGCTCTCACTACACCAGCATTTGTTGTAGACTTAGCAGTAGCTTCATCGTCAATACTTTTGCCACTACTACCTATCTACTTATTCCCCATCTTCGGGTATACTAGTAAGTTGCCGTACGTTGCGACCACAGTTATCTGCTTCCCCATCTCTCTATACTTCACACTAGCAAGGGGAACAGCAACCCAAATTCCGAAGGAGGTTCTCGTAGTTCTACTATCATTCATTACTTACTTAGCGGCACTAATAGCTAGCAGGCTTGCTAGGAAGGTGTAGTGGCTCCCTAAGTATTAGTGCCTTTAACGTCCTCCTCTTCTAGAGAATAGTTAAGACTGAGATAATAGCTTGCGGCATTCACTCTCTTCTCGTTAAAGAGAGCGGGCTAGGTATAATTCGCTAGGTATTGCTTAAACTAAGGTATTTAAAGACGTAACAGACTCTATATCCCGGGGTTTTTAAGTGAGGGCTGTGCTGACTTGCCTAGTTGCCGCAGTCTTTGCTTCTTTAGTTACTGCTTACTTTAGTGAACCTATAGTATCGTGTACGGCTATCTACTTTCTTAACTCTATCGTTGTTGAACCTAGCAGTAGCTACAGTGGAGTTATGTACTTGGAGTCCCCGATCAACATCAGCATGCCGGGATTAAATCAAACTACTAGAGTTACCGCATCGAGGGGGGTAAAACAAGAAAGTGGAGATTGGTACTCAATCAACGTAGTCCCCGGGAGTCCCCTATATGCGTTCGTAGTCTTCGAAGTACTTACTTGCTCACCAGAGTTTAGCTTGAGCCTCGTCTTAGTGAGAGAAGTTCTGGCTAATCCTGAGAACTTTATCAAGGAGGAGTGGGAAGCTACGTACTCATCTACCAACATACCAATGGAGCACGTTGGGATTCCTCCCGAAGTTGTCAGAACTAGGGTGAAGGCAGATTTCGAAGACTGGTTGAAGAGCTTTAGCTGGTACTACAGGCTAGAGAACGTCTCGAGGTATCCTCTACTGGTCTCAGTATATGCTGCTAAGTTTATCTACTTATCTGGCTACATACAGTACGAAGCAAGCTTGCTCCCCAAGACCATAGAGGAAGTAATCGAGAATAAGAGGGGGGATTGCGATGACATGAGTAGGGTCTTAGTCTCTCTACTATGGTCTTACGGGATTCCAGCCGTGATAGCACACGGATTCACTGCTATCGAGGACTTCTCTATGAGGTCTACACTCGGGTCTCTCGAGTACATCTTCGAGAGAGGAGGGCCTCACGCATTCGTTCTAGCATATATTCCAAGCTACGGGTGGTTATCCCTAGACTTCCTAGCTGGGTCCCTACTAACGAATCAGTTCGTTATATGGGGTATAACCAAGACTATCACTTTGAGTCGAGAAGACATAGAGGAAGTAGAAAGACTCCACAGTACAGTCGTCGGCAAGCAGTTGATGACCGTAATGTCTACACATGACTCCCGTATTAACGACACAACCTCCCTAGAGCTTTTCATAAACTCCACACTCGGCCTCACTAAACCAGTGAGTCAAACACCTCCCCCAAGCGTAAGTGAGACTGAGACCCGCGTAGCCACGGAAACCGTTACACGAGACCAGGACTACACAGCTATATCTGTACTCACACTAGTCACAATATTCGCTATATCTATACTCGCAGTGCTCGCTTGGAGAACTACCACTACCTCCAGTACTCGAGCTCAAAAGCTTTAAGACAGTAAGTGGGCTCTTTCTGCGCTCGCAGAACACTCTACATCAACCTTAGAGTAGCCACTAATACCGAACTACTCGCTTAGGTTAGAAGGCCTTAGCGAGGTTTATAGCTACTCACTAAAGGTGCACTACGATCTAACCGCAGACTTCAAGCCCTCTCTACTCGCTCGGGCTACTTAGACATAAGCGCAAATCTAACTACCTTAACTCCCTCAACTCCCTCTATCTCGTCTACGAGCGCCTTAACGGCTTTGGAGGGACCTCTAACGACAACTACTAGTAGGCAGTTTCTCTGGTCTAAGTGCACGTGTAGAGAAGACACAACGATGTCTAAGTACTTATGCTGTATGTCCGTCAGTTTTTCATCTACGTTTCTAGCTTCGTGATCGTATACTACACCCAGTGCCCCGACAACACCACCCCCCATTCTCCAGCTGTGCTCCACTAGATAGAGCCTAAGGCCCTCCTGCACTACCCTAGAGATAGAGCCTATTCCAGCATCCCTCATGATCTTAGACAGCTCATCGGCTAAGTCTCCAGGGATGTAGACACCTATCTTAAGAGGTCTAGAACCCCCTATACCACCACCAAGCAGTATCTACATGCAGACAGCGGTAAATATATGTGTTTTTACTTTTTTAGGGCACCTTAGATATTAGCAACGTGATGATGTTAGTAAACTCCTACTAGAGAACAGCATCAGTAACGTCGTCGTTCTAGGGTAATTAGATAGGTAGTTGAGTCCACGTATAAGGAGATGCTGATATCTCTTTAAGCCAGCTGGAGAAAAGATCGGCTAGACCACTACACAAATTGTAAAATCTTAGAAGCATCGTTCTCGACCAAGAACGTTTATGCTTACTCTTGCTATAAGGAGTAATGGATTAAGGCTTGCTTAATGAAGTTAAGACGGTTATAAGTGTTACGAAATTTGTGTACGTTCGCGTTGTTTCGCCGGCTCACTTGAGTGTGTTAAGCTTGTTTTACTATAGAGTGAAGAAGGAGAGGTACAAGGAACTGTGTACCCCTATCTGTAAAAGAAGTGGTATGCTCCAGAAACAAATATAAGACGCTCTAAGCTAGTCAGTAGGCGCGACTTCTTAAAGTTTCAGCAGAGAGGTGCGGGGGGTGGGATTTGAACCCACGCAGGCCTACGCCATCGGGGCCTCAGCCCGACCCCTTCGACCTGGCTCGGGCACCCCCGCCCACAGAAACCTACAATAAAAGCGTAATAAGCTTGATGTTGAGTTGCTTAGTGAGCAGCTTTTACGGCTTCTTCAAATATGTCTAGACCTATCTTAGCCTGCTCCTCAGTGATTGTTAGAGGAGGTATTAGCCTTATAGAGCTCTTTCCGCATCCCAAGAGCACTAGCCCCCTCTTGAGGGCCTCGTAGACTACTCTGTTTCTAGTTTTCGAGTCGTGCTCCTTGGTTTTCCTATCTTTTACGAACTCTATTCCCCATGCTAAACCAAGCCCCCTTACGTCTCCGACTAATGGGTACCTTTCCTTGAGTTGTGCGAGCCTCTCGCAGAACAGCTTCTCTAGCTCTGCGACACGTTGTAGGAGGCTTCTAGTTATCTCTATGTTCTTTATTGCTACTACAGCAGCTAGTGCGTGACCTCCGAACGTGTTGCTGTGGGCTCCAGGCTCTAGGTCTAGGTCTCTCCTGAATATCGTAGCGCCTAGAGGTATGGCGCCAGCTCCGAGAGCCTTTGCTAGAGTGATTATATCTGGTGCTACACCGAAGTTCTCGATAGCGAACATCTTACCGGTTCTACCGAGCCCCATCTGGACTTCATCGTCTACTAGCAGGATGCCGTACTTATCAGCGAACTTCTTGAGCTCCCCGAAGAAGTTCTTAGGGGGTACGACATAGCCCCCTTCTCCCTGTATAGGCTCGAAGAAGACTGCGGCTACTTCCTCAGCAGGAATTTGGTGCTCGAAGACCCAGTACTCTATGTACTCTAGTACCCTATTAACGAGTTCTCTCGGGTGTTCGTACCCGTCTATACCCCAGGGGTTTCTGTAGGGGTTGGGGAACGGTACGTGGATTACTCCCGGCATGGTCATGTAGAACCTCTTCTTGTGTACAGGCTTGCTGGCCGTGAGACTCAGTGAACCCATCGTCCTACCGTGGAAAGACCCTATGAACGATATGAAGTACTTTCTGTTAGTAGAGTACCTAGATATCTTGATCGCTGCCTCGTTAGCCTCAGTACCACTATTCGAGAAGAACACCTTCTTACCGAACTCTCCCGGAACTATAGACGTCAGTAGCTCGGCTAAAGCAACTTGGTACGGGTTATAGAAGTCTGTTCCAGCAGCGTGGGCTAAAATAGACAGCTGCTCGTTTATGGCTCGAGCTATCTCCGGATGCGTCGGGTAACCGAGGTTGTTAACCGCTACTGATGAAGTAAAGTCTAAGTATACGTTACTATCGACGTCTACGAGCCAGACTCCCTCAGCTCTCTCTATGACAAGCGGTAAGTTCTCCGGGTCGTGAGTGGAGGTCATTATTAGCTCGTGGTGCTTCTTGATGAACTCCCTAGCTTTAGGTCCCGGAGGCTCCACCTTAATTATGGGCCTATCGTACGGCAAATAACACCCCGAAATACACTAGAGCACTTGAATAAAAATACGTGCTCTCTTGAAAATTTTTTGTTTTAACTCAACCAGTTTTCGAGAGCCTCCTCTCTGCTTTATCTAGGTACTCGCAGAGGTTTCTTGCTAAGGTATCAGGACCTGAGTAGACCCTGATCTCAGACGTCTTCCTATCGTCTAAGTAGGGAGCTAAACCAGCAACTCTATCTGAGGGCAACCCACTCAAGAGCATGAAAACGGGCTTCCCCTCAGTATAGGCTGTGACAACCTCCTGTATAGTTCCAGAGGCTCCACCAAGCACTACTACAGCGTCCGAGCTGCGGACCATAGCAACACTCCTCAACCTAAGACTGAGACCCGTCTTAAGCACTATGGCGTCCTCAGGGAACTCAACGCTCTCCCGCTCGACTGGTGGGAACACCACTACTCTATGACCAGCGGCGAGAGCTTCATCGACGAGAGCCTTCATGAACCCCCAGTACCCTCCGACAAGTAGGACTACGGAGTTACCGCAGTAAGCCGTTAAAGACCTCACAAACTCAGTGATCTTCTCCCTATGTTCCGGATTAGGTGCCTCACTGTGAGCAGCTACAGCTACGAGCTTCACGAAAGACCCTAATAGTATAGCGATCTTCGCATTAAGTGCTTTAAAGATTTCGCTAAAACAAGCAAGCCCCGGACCTACCAACTCATCTGCGAGCAGCCGAATTCAAGAACTAGTTATGGAAAGCTCTTGGAGCAGTAGGTAAGGACGAGGAGTTTAATGCTCAATAGAGAGCTGCGGAGTGAGTACCTCCTCATTTAAGCGAAGGCCTAGCCGGTCTTAATATAGAGAACTTTAGCACAGTGTTCAGACACGGGGCACCTCACGCAGTCTGGTTTCCTAGCTCTACACATAGTTCTACCATGCTTTATCAAGCTGAGGTGGGCTTTCAATAAGTACTCCGGGTCTCTGGGCATGCTTGCTTCAGCTAGTGACCGCATGGACTCGTAGCTATCTCTAGGGTTGGCGGCTCCGTACCTAATCAGCACTCTCCTTATGTGCGTGTCTATTGGGAAAACCGGAAACTTTCTGTACATCAGTAGAAACACGTCTGCGGTCTTATAGCCTATCCCCTCCACACTCAATAGCTTTACCCGCAGTTCTTTAGGGTCTAGCTTTTCGAGCTCGTCCACACTTACGGAGTTGACTAAGTTGACTATAGTCTTAGCCTTAATGTACTGCATACCAGACACTCTTATTGCGTCTGCTATCCCGTTGACGCCGAGCTCCAGTAGTGCCGTGGGCTTGATGGGGTATCCCGCCCTCCTCACGAGAGACTCGTACGCCCGCGTAGAGTTAGTGTCGCTAGTGTTTTGAGACAGGATCACTGCTATCAAGACTGAGAGGGGGTCTCCGCGTGTATTGAAGACAGTAAACTCCCCTAGGTCTATGCTAGACCAGTAGTACTCGACAACTTTATCAAAGAGGTAGCGGAGCAATCTTCAGCACCCAAGAGCAGAAATATCTGGACTAAGTAAAATACTATTGCGGGGCAACGTGCTTACGGCACTACTGCTGTCGGATATCCACGGGAGGGTGTCCGTGCTAAAGAACATAGTGAGGAAAGCTGAGTGCGATATGGCCTTCGTAGCCGGCGACGTCTCTAACTACTCGGGTGGAGCATATAGAGAAGTCCTAGAAGCTCTCGCAGAAGTAGTCCCCTTCACTGTCGCCGTCCCGGGCAACGTAGACCCCCCGGAGGTAGCCGAACTAGGCATAAACAACGTACTAGTAATCCACAAGCAGGTAGTAGAGGTGGAGAAGCTCTACATAGCTGGAATCGGAGGTGGGATCGGCTTTCCTTTCTGGGGCATTCCCTATCTAGCAGAACCCCACATAGCGTCCTTCATGCGGGACCTCGAGAAAGCCGTAGAGCAGGGTCCTCGAGCCCTCCATGTACTGGTAACCCACACACCACCCAGCATGACGAGTTTAGATAGAGTATATAGTGGAGAACACGTAGGATCCAAGAAGATCAGGAACTTTATAGAAACCCGTAAACCCCTACTACACGTTTGCGGCCACATACACGAGAGTAGGGGAGTAGAGAGAATCGGGGAAACAGTAGCAGTAAATCCGGGACCAGCTATGACCGGGTACTACGGGATCGCTAAATTCGGAGAGAATGTGCGGGAGGTGTCAGTAGAGCTACTAAGGGTATAGGAGTCTCCGGCTCTCTAACGCTTTCTCACAATATCTCTATTTCACGATCCTATCCACGTTCTCTTCATTTGACGGCTCTATTTAATCCATAAGCAATCTTAGTAAAGACACTACGTAATAAGAGGTCTACTCTCACCTGTCTACGAAATCCTACATCACAAAAGTGCTTTAACGTACTCTCCTCGCTGTTGCGAGGAGCTGTGGTGGCATTCCAAAGTATCTGTGGTAAGACGTGCTATCATGCCATATGGATATCTCTCTAATAGTTCTCGCGGTACGCTTCCACAGTGCCTTTAGCTGAAGTAACCGAGAGGCCTAACCGTGTTCATCGGATATATCGAAGCTCAAGCTCTCGGCAACTTTCTCGTCCAACTGCTTGCTTGATATGATCTTGCCGAACTCTAGGTACTTAACTATAACAAGGTATGACCTAACTACTCTCTCGTATGGAGAGCACTCGGTTTCTAAGAGCCTGCCATCGAAGAGCTTCACTTTGAGTCTCGACTTCCTCGATGCCCCGAGCTCACAGTCTACTAGTTCGACTTCCTTCACGAACCCGTTTAGTGCCAGCCCCTCCACGTCCAGTAGAGTAGGATAGGACATATCCACCCAAGATCTCATTGACTAGAGCTTAAAACTGCGGGATAGAGTACCTCGATCCCTCTCTACCCGTTAGAATAGCACGAGACTATGCCTCCAAACCCTAGCTCGGACTCTACTCCCTCAGTCGCAGACTCACTTCCTATAAACTATCCTGACCTTACCCGGGAGTAGCTTGGCTATGTCGCGAACTGTGAGACCCCTAACGTCAGGGCACTTCTGCACGAAGTACTCCCTAATCTCCTTGGCTGCCTCATCGATTCCCGTTTCCCCGGGGACGACAGTAATGCTTGCCGCAGATCTCGCTTCAACTAACTCTGGGGAACCAATTATTAGGTCGTAGGAGTCGTCTAAGTATACCACTCCTATACTCAGCACTAGCTCTACACTCCTTATGTAGTTCTTCTGCCCATACACCATAAACGACCCTTTAGGGAGATACTCACCCGGGGGAGCCGACAGCCCCACCTGCTCACCCCATACCCAGAAGACGTCTGCAGAACTTAAACCGGCCTTCCAAGCCTTGCTATAGGAGGCCGCTAGTGAGGCCACCTCCCTAAGGTCCTTCTCAGGTACCTCCCTACCTTTAGCGAGTATGACGAAGACTGAAGCCCCGTGGATATCTGCGTGCACGAACACGTCCTTAGGGCCAAGGTACTTCCTAACTAGTAGCTCGTTCTGGGAGGCGTCTCTACCCCCGACAGCCAGGAAGCCCCCGGACGTCTCGACCCACAAGAACCTGCTGAACCAGGCTGTCCTTCTCGGTTTAACCCTCAGCAACTCCAGTCTTCGCCTACGTTCAACAACTTCTTCTAGTTTTCTCTTGAGCTCTCCGATAGTCTCCCTAGCTTTCACTACCTTCTCCTCCAAGTGTTCGTACTTCCTCTTGAGCTCTGCGTACTGCTGGCTCAGGTCTCTGTAGAGCAGAACCTCCAGAACTCCACCCGAGAGCTGAAGCCGCACAACCCCCCTCTCAGGGTCCCCAGACACCGGCCCGCACTCACCGACAAACGTCCAACCCCTCTCCTTTATTACTCTCTTACAGCAGGACCATAGGGTCTCGACTTCGTAGTAGTTCCTCTCCAAGAGCTCCAGCTCCTTTTCTACCCTGCTCAGCTCCTCCATCATCCTAGCGAGGTTTTCCTCGGCTTCCTTCAAAGTCTTGTCTACTGTTACCTCAAGACCCTTCACACGCGAGAGCTCGGCTTCCCTCAGAGCTACCTCATCGAGCCTCTTAAAGTACTCCTCGAGAAGCTCATTCATAGAGCCGTACTCAACTACTCTGGCGTTCTCGGGAGGCTTCGAGGGTACGAAGGGATAGAACCCGACTGGAGTATCCGATACTAATAAAGTACAAGGTCTCGGCTTCTGCACGACTTCCTCTACAAATCTGCGCACTCTATCTACTGCGAAAGCCAGCCTATCGGTCTCGATCTGGTGGAGCACGAGAGATCTCTCTTCCTCACTCAAGACTTCGTTGATTATCTCTGGTGGTAGGCCGAGGGCTCTCACTAGAAGCTGCGCCAGTGTTCCACTAAATCCCTCAGCCAGCCTAGGTAGCTTCCGGGGATCGAGCCCCTCGATACCGGGGAAGCGAGGGGGTAGGGAGTACTCTCGACCCACAGATATCGCTCTATCCTTAGTCGAGAGCTTTCTATTTACAGCAACTATCTTTCTGTCTTCGTCAACTAATGCTATGACGCCCCTGGGAAGTAGCTCGACGTACATACCGTAGAGCCTCTGCCCTCTCTTAAACCTTATGAGGACTACTCTCTCAAAGTCTATCTGAGTGATTTCAGTCACTTTAGAGCCTTCGAGGAACTTCCTAAATGGCTTAGCCGTTCTAACGGACTCAGAGGTAAATATGCTCTTAATCAAGTGCAGCCTCCTACCACCCTCCGCAACTAAGTGCTTAACGTCATTACCGCACCCTAGCTCTAGAACTACCAAGTCTCGTGTGGGCATGAGTATAGACCTAACTACACAGCCCTCCAAGCTCTTCAGCTCTCTAACGACTATAGCTATATCGACGGAAGTCATAGCCTGCTTGGGCTTAAGCTGTGCTGTGTTCAGCTCAGACCATCCGAGAGATAACTCGAGGTAGCCTTATAGGTTTACATGCTCTTAGGGGTTCAGCTCTTATACAGGTTTATATCGGTTGACTTCATTGCCTCACCCTCCTTCCCCCGCATTCCGCTCGGGTTCTCATCGGGCTCGGGGGCGTTCGGGGTGACCCCTAGCACCCCACATCTTGAGTATCTCGGGGAGAGCCATCATCTAGATCATCGAGTGGCTCTCGACCCCTCATCTATGTACATCCACGCATATCACCATAAGGTGCTTATAAACGTTTCGATCAATATCGGCAGACATGAGCAGATACGAAAACCGAAACAGTTACGCAGGGCTTCATCACGTGCTTACTCTTAAGTCTAACCACCCTAACCCCAAGACCTCAATGACCGCAGTTACCTATCGCTCAATACTAGCGGTGAGAGCAATGAACTGTAAACGCTTCGGAGACTTCTAAAGCAGGTTATAGGTATTTAGTGGGGTGGTTGCGGCGAGGCACGTTAGAATTCGCGAGGTCGTGCTAAGGAACTTCCCGGGAGGTTTGGTGGTTTGGGTACCGATGGCCCTGCTCGAAGCGGGAGAGCGGGACGAGAGGGGTGCTATATACATCTACTGCTCCCTGTACACGTTTTTCAAGAACTCCGACTATGTGAGAGTCCTATCGTCATTTAGAGAGATCTTCCCGGGCTTCGAGGATAGAGAGCCTGTGCGCGCAATCACGTTACCTATCGAGAAGTGTTCTCGCGAGGAGTTCACTCGCTCTCTAGATAGGCTACTCACCGACATCCGATTACCGGGAGAACCTGACCTCGGGTCACTATCGTCTTTACGTCTCGCTCTCTCCCATCTGCTCTCACCAGCTAGATGGGTTCTGGGGAATACTAGGAGGGTAGAGACTGGTATCGCTACTCAAATAGCTTTGCGGATCGTCGAGGATGTAGCGTCAGAGCTGTCTAAAGCACTGAGTACTGGGCGGTGGGAAATGGGATACGTGCTCCACGTATTAGACCTGAAGACAGATTCCGTGTACTACGTAGTCGGGAGTAGAGTAGTGAAGAACTACGTCTTAAGTAAAGCTCTCAGAGAAGACCAAGCTGCTAGAGAAGCCATCGGGAGTCTTAGTGCTTGATGTACAGCCAGCACGCTACTCGGCGCCTGTGGGACACCTCCTCTAGGGGAGGTTCCCTGGTTCTGCAGACGTCCATGGCGTGGGGGCATCTAGGGTGGAATCTGCAGCCGGTTGGTGGGTTTATCGGTGATGGAGGCTCTCCGTGGGGCTTCACTCTCTGCTTAGCTCTAACGGTCTTAGGGTCTGGAACAGGTACGGACGATATCAGCATCAGTGAGTACGGGTGGAGAGGGTTAGTGAATACCGAGTCTGAGTCCCCCAGCTCGACTAACTTACCTAGGTACATGACAGCCATTCTGTCACTCATGTACTTTACTACAGCTATGTCGTGCGATATGAACATGTACGTGAGGTTGTAGAGCTTCTGCAGGCTCTTAAGTAACTCGAGTATCTGCGCCTGGACAGAGACATCTAGAGAAGATGTCGGCTCGTCTAGTACCACTAGCTTGGGTTTGAGCAGTATGGCCCTCAGTATAGCTACTCTCTGCTTCTGACCTCCGGATAGCTCGTGCGGATACCTATATAGGTGCTCCGAGCTAAGTCCAACCTTCTCTAACTCCTTAACTAAATAGCTCTCAGCATCCCCCACATCAAAACCGTGCTCTCTTAGAGGCTCTAGGAGAGTCTCAGCTATCGTTAGCCTGGGATTTAGCGATGTGTGCGGGTCTTGGAAGACCATCTGGGCGTTTCTCCTAAACTCCTTCAGCTGACCGCCCCTGAGCTTGACTATGTCTTTACCCTCGAAGAAGATCTTGCCGGACGTAGGTTCGTAGAGTCTGAGAACAGTCTTACCGAGCGTGGTCTTACCGCAACCGCTCTCACCGACTACGCCTAGAGTCTCGCCAGGCATTATCTCCAGGCTAACACCATCTACTGCTCTAACCTTCTTCGTGAATGACCCTCTAACACTGAAGTACTTCCTCAAGTCAACTACTCTAACTAGGGGGTCCAATAACGTCACCTCTTCTCCAAAAGCCAGCACGCTGCTCTATGTCCTCTACTCACCTCCACGAGCGGGGGCTCTTCTCGAGCGCACTTCTCCATGGCGTAAGGGCACCTCGGCTCGAACCTACAGCCTGGACCGGGGTTGACGAGTGATGGCACAGTTCCGGGTATAGTCTCGAGTTTCTCTATTTTCCTAACTGGATTAGGAACTGCCCTCAGGAGGAGGGACGTGTAGGGATGTGATGGACTGTAGAATATTTCCTCAGTTGCCCCCTCCTCGACTATTTTTCCCGCATACATAACGTAAATTCTGTCAGACATCTCTGCTACTATGCCTAGGTTGTGAGTAATGAGTACCAGACTCATTAAGTACTTAGACCGCAGCTCCCTGAGTAAGTCTAGGATCTGTGCCTGCACGGTTACATCTAGGTTAGTCGTCGGTTCGTCAGCTATCAATAGCTTGGGGTTGTTCGACAGACCGATAGAGATAACGGCCCTCTGCCTCATACCCCCAGACAGCTCGTGCGGGTAGTTCTTAACTCGGAGCTCGGGACTAGGTATGAGCGTTTCAGCAAGTAGCTTCACTGCGTGCTTCAGTATCTCCTTAGCCGGAGCCCTTCTATGAGCCTTCACAGTTTCTACTATATGCCCCCCGATCGTGTAGAGCGGGTCGAGAGCCGAGGTAGGATCTTGGAAGACGTATGCTATCTCATCGCCCCTGATCCTCCTCAAGTCCTCGTCGGGCATCTTGAGTAAGTCAATTATCTCTCCAGACTTAGTTCTGTAGAGAGCTCTTCCCCCGGTCACCCTACCCGGAGGGTCTACTAGCCTCGTTATAGCTCTAGTAGTGACGGTTTTCCCACAACCGGTCTCACCGACTAGCGAGATCACTTCACCCTCGAAGACCTCGAACGAGACTCCCGATACAGCGTGTACTACTCCCGCGTAAGTGAAGAACTTAACCTCTAGGTCTACAACCTTCAGTACGTGCTTACTCGTCATAAGCCCTTCGAGCTCCACCACCTCTATTCACCCTCACCCCTGAACTCTATAGCTCTCCTCGTCCTTGGGTCGAGTATGTCGCGGAGAGCGTCACCCAGTAGGTTCCACCCTAGTGCTATAAAGAGGAGCAGTGTACCGAAGTAGAGCACTACGTGCCAACTCCTCTCCGGGAAGTAGGTGGCTGCTTTAGATATCATAAAGCCTAGCTCCGGTACTGGCTCCTGGGGCCCTAAACCGAGGAACGATAGAGCAGCAGCAAAGAGTGTCGCAGTTGCTAAGTCGAATGTCATCATCACTAAGACAGGTGAGAGTACGTTGGGTAATATGTGCTTAATCAGTATCTTGTGCTCGGGAATCCCAACTAGCTTAGCTGCTTCAATAAACGGCAACTCCTTAACGCTGAGGACGCTCCCCCTTACTATGCGAGCGTAGCCGGGCCACCAGACTATAACCATAGCAAACCATACAGAGATAAGTGCTGCCAGCTGTCCGTACTCCTGGGGTCTTAGGCCGAAGAGAAACGAGAGAGAGTCTCGGAGAGCCGGAAAAGCCTCTAAAAACTCTCTTATTCTCCTCGGCAACACCGAGGCGAACGCTATAGCGAGTATCAACCCTGGGAAAGCTATGAATATATCTGTAAGCCTCATTATTACCTCGTCCACGAGCCCTCCCCTATACCCGGAGAGGAGCCCGAGGAATATGCCGAGAGGTGCTCCCAGCAGTACCACTAGTAGTGAAATTACTAAAGATATCCTAAACCCGTAGAGAGACATAGCCACTATATCCCTACCCCACTCGTCAGTCCCGAAGAGCGGGGCTTCCGAGCAACTCGGTTGGATACATGGTGGGTGTAGCCACAAGCGCGGATCAGTTACTGACTTGTAAACCCAGTAGGGTTCCCAGGAGATAGCTGGTCCAATTATGGCTATAACTATGACTGCGGCTACAATAAGCCCTCCAAGAACCCCGATTCTAGACTTACTGAATGCGTATGCCATTAGTTTCCACTCGCGCAACCTAGAAGAGTTCTTGGAGCTCCACCCAGGGTTTATCCTATCTCTAAGTAGAGCGTATCCGTCTATGATCTTTGACAGTAGCCTGTAGATTGCGCGCACCCTCACCACCTCAGTACCTAATCCTCGGGTCTATGACAGCGTAGAGTATGTCGACTACTAAGTTCACGGTTACGTATATTATTGCGAAGAGGAATGTAGAAGCTATGATTATCGGGAAGTTAGCCCTAGTTATAGCCTCGTACATAAGCCTACCCATACCCGGGATGTTGAAGACTCTTTCGGCTATAACAGCACCGGAGAGCAGTCCCCCGAAGTTTATGCCTAACACCGTGACCACCGGTATGAGGGCGTTCTTGAAGGCGTGCCCCCATATCCTCAGCTTGCTGAGGCCGCGAGCTTTTGCGTAGAGAATGTACTCTGAGCTGAGAGCGTCTAATAGGCTGTTTCTGACTATTCTAGCGATAAACCCTCCGTTTAGAAGCCCTAGCGCGAGACCCGGTAGATAGAGTCTTCTGAAGGTTTCACCCACTACTTCAAGTTCCCCGCACATCAGAGCCCCGAACATGGGTACGGATCCAATAGCACTAAGGAAGTCCCCGATGTAGGGATAGGACTGTGGGAGGGAGGCGATCGCGCTTTTGCAGCTAGTAGAGGGCATAGGTATTCCAGCTAGCTGAGTCGTAGAAGCGTAAACAAACAGTATCAAGATGAGGTAGTAGTAGAGGACGAAAGCGGGGAGAGAGCTACCGACTAGAGCGAATATCCTGACGAAGAAGTCTACTGCGGTATCCTTCTTAATAGCCGCCAGTATGCCGAGCGGGATACCGATCGCCACTAAGAAGGTAAACCCTACTATAGCCACTTCGACAGTTATTGGAAACCTCTCGAATATCTCGTCGAAAACGTTTCTATTCCTTATGGGGTCCTCTAGGTTTCCGCTGAGGAGCTGAGAAACAAAGAAAGCGAATTGCTCATACCACGGAGCGTTGAACTTGTACTTCTCTCGGACTCTCTCCAGGGCCTCTGGGTTCAGCAGTTTCTCACCTACCCACGCTCTCGTAGGGTCCCCAGGTATGGAGTAGGCTATTATGTATGTTACGAAGAGAACCCCTACTATCGTAGGTATGAACGTGGCTATCCTTCTCGCTACGAACCTCGCTAAACCCACCTAAGCCCCCTAAACCACAAAAACTAGAGCTAAAAAGCTAAACTATACTTAAGCACAGAGTCTCAGGGTTTATATCCGTACAGTGTTTGCCAAATAGTGGCGTTCCAGTAGTACTTGTTGAGCTTCAGCAGTATGTAGCTTCCCTCCCTGTAGTCGGCTACGTAGTAGGGTCCCGTGGACACGGGGCGGTCCTTCAGTAGCCTGTAGGTAGGGTCTTCCTCACCGGGGATTACGTACTTAGCCCACGCACTAGGGTCTTTACCGTTTCTGGAGTCTGCTAAAGCCGCTGAGTACTTATCACCAAGGGCGTACTCCATTGGAATGACGCTGGCTATAGCTGTTGTGAATATGTGGAGTATGGGTGGGTACGGGAAGTATAGCTTGAATTTCACGACACCAGCCGTTGGACCCTGGTAACCGAAGAACTTGAGTAACTCACTTAGAGACTTTACTTCAGATTCCTTACCTCTATAGACAGCTACTAACCCCTCAGCTAGCGCTTTCTCAAACTCGGTTTCAGTAAGTACTTGAGAAGCATCCATGTCTATGAAGTCTGAGAACATCCAGGCAGCGCTACCAGGTAGGTTCAGTCTAACAACTCTCCAAGCGCTAAACAGCACATCAGTAGCATCGATCGGGTATGTCTTGTCGCTCCACGGGTCATAAGCCACGACATTCCCTCTAATAACGAAGTAAAGCTCTGTTGCGTCTTTACTGAAGGCCCAAGCTACAGCTAGCTCCGGCTCTGGCTCCACCTCTTCGTATCTATATGTAACAGGCTTGCTGTAGATCTGCCAGAACACCTCCCAGCCGAAAGACTCGTAGGACTTCGCGGGGTCAAAAGTGTCTGGCCAACCTATTGTCGCTATCACCATAGTTTGTGGATCATTCTTTATACCTAAGACACCAGTATCCTTAACCGGGGCATCGTGCGTCTCCCAAACGAGGTCGTACCTAGCGAAAGCTGAGAGTGGGTAGTACATATTCTGAACCCAAGACCCGTAGTTTCTCCCTGTAACTGCCTGACCGAGCAATATCATGGCGGCCTCATTGTTAAACACTATTACCGCAGCATTTATTATAGCCTCTCTGACCTCCGGGTCGAGAACCATCCTCGACAGCTTGACTAGAGCGCTAACCGGGACATCCTTCCAGCCGGCAGCCCCTATCGTAACGAAGGCTATGGGCTCTTCCCAGTTTTTAGCAGTCTTATCTTCGTCTAGTACGTAGCTAACCACTATTAGGGGCTTTCCTGTAGGACCAGTATACGTCGCACCAGTACCAGCGGGTCCCACGACCACTATGAATTTCTCCGTCACTACCGCCCTCTCGACTTTAGAGATGTACTTACCTACGTCTGTAGTTGGTACGTTCTTATAGTACTTTAAGTCCTTGAACTCTGCTCCTCCCCAGACGAACGGCATTAGGTAGTTGTCTGGGTCTAGGTAGTCGGGAATCCAGCCCAGGATAGCTACGTCGTAGTTGAAGTGGTCTACTCTATCTAGGTACTCAGGCCAGCTGTAGGTCTCTACAAATACTTTGAATCCGAGTCTAGTCCAGTAGTTCTGGAGTAGTGCCGCTATCTGGGCTCTAGCTGTGTTACCTAAGTTATAGATAACCGTTATAGTGTACTTCGACGGGTCAAACCCTTTCTCTTCTTTAAGCTTGTTTAATATCTCCCTAGCTTTAGCTTCGTTGAGTTCGTACTTAATGATCTCGTACTCAGTATATCCAGGTAGGCCTTTGGGTACGATCGTGTAGAGACTCGTGTAAAGTCCTCCAAATATCTGATCTAAAATCGTTCCGTATGGTACAGCATATGCAAGTGCTTGCCTAACCTCAGGGATGTTAAAGGGCTCCCTCATGGTATTTAGCATGATGTACTGTATAGTGAGCCTAGGCTTCTCCTTATCTATCAGAAGGAGTAGCTTATGTCCGTCTACAGGAGTGAGGTTTACGTCCTTCCACCTAGCCGGGGTTACCACAGCTATGTCAGCAACACCGGCCTTGTAGAGGCTTATCCTCGTCATCTCGTCATCAGCGATAATGTACAGTACTTGAGTGTGTAGAGCGGGCTTAGGTGGTGTAACGGGAGTAGTAGGTGTTGGCGTTGTCGGAGTCGGGGTGGTAGGTGTTGGTGTCGGAGATGGAGTGGGAGTAGGTGTGGGAGCGGGAGGTACAGTCGTAATGTAAACTGCTACAGCCGCAATAACAGCTATAACGACGATGGCCGCAATAACAATAGCCATTGTTTTAGATATAGCCCTACGGAAATTCACCTAATTCACCCTCCAAGTCTATAAGGTAGCCGATTTTTAAAGCTTACAACCTGCTTGCTTCATTGTGTGAGCCCTTCCTTCGCGTATCAAAGTTTTTCTTGATTTCTATATTGCGCGCTATGTGGTAATGACTTAAGTAGAATCGTAGTGGTTGCCCGCGTCGCTTATTTGGGTTTGTTTAGGTGGTTTTGGAACCTGTAGTACCGTCTATGTCCCGCTGGAGTCTCATTTGTGTTTTTATTAGAGTTCTTTGTGCTGGTGCTGGCGGTGTGAGAAGCAATGGTGGGACTAGTTCGAGTGGCCTACAGAAACCTTATTAAGAGAAAGCTGAGGTTCGCTCTAACGGTTGCCGGGATAGTGGTCGGTGTAGCTTTGATATTCTCACTGCTTTCCATTACTGCTACAGCTGAGCAGGTAGCGCGTCAGCAGTTCACTAGGTTAATAGGTTACGATATAGCAGTCATTAACGGTACTCTAAGGCAGGGAAGGCTGCAGACACAAAGGCAAACGACTCTGATTGGGTTGGGAGCTCAGTCGTTAATGACTGAGGACGTCGTAGGAGCAATGTCGAGCATTCCGGAAGTCTACGCAGTAGCTCCAGTTTTAACTGTGCGTGGCACAGTTAGTGGTATAGCTACCACAGTCCAGGGAGTTGTGTTTCAATCATATACTGATTTAGTGGGGAACATCAACGTCGTTGAAGGAGAGGGATTCTCGTGCTATGACTGTCGAGAAGTCGTTATAGGAAAGGGGCTAGCACTAGAACTAAACGCTAGCGTTGGAAGCAAGCTCACGCTATCTATTGGCAACACTAGTGTGGAAGTAGTAGTTACAGGAGTCTTCGAGACGGGTATTAGGTTTCAGGAGATGGTTGTTTACGCCCCACTAAGGTTTGTTCAGGAAGCCTCCGGCCTCGAGGGCTACATTACTCAAGTACTAGTAAAGTGTCAGGACCCCAAGAGTGCTCAAGCTGTTGCTAACGCTATTACGTCCATGTTTCCTGAGCTTACGGTAGTGACTATGGCGGCGTCTCTTCAGAGAGTGGAGGAGGCTATAAACATTATGACGATGTTCTTTCTCTCTATAGGTTTAGTGGCTTTAACAGCTGGTGGCTTCGGGGTTATGAACACTATGTTCATGGCAGTAGCTGAGAGGACTAGGGAGATAGGAATCTTAAAGTCTATTGGAGCTACTGATAGCTACATCTTCGCGCTATTCCTGTTCGAATCTGCTCTAATAGGCTTAGTCGGTAGCGTTACGGGGTTATTCGTTGGAGTGTTCTTCACGCGTGTAGTACCTACTCTAATATCGCTTACTGGGGGAGTAAGCGCTTTTGGACCTAGACTAACTCAGAATCCTGGTGGCTTAAGGTTAGTAGAGGTAGCTATTACACCAGAAGTAGTATTGACCTCAATAACTATCGGTGTCTTAGTTGCTGTCGTAGCGGGACTACTGCCTTCGTATAGAGCAGCCAGAATGAAGCCGGCAGAGGCTGTGAGGTATGTCTAGTGCGGCTATAGTTCTACTTAAAGACGTCCACAAGACTTATAAGTACGGTAAAAGCTATGTGAGGGCTCTGAGAGGAGTCTCACTAGAGGTTAGTAGAGGCAGTACAGTATGCATCGTAGGTCCCTCCGGCTCCGGAAAGACTACTCTACTCAACATTATTGGGGGGATAGACCTTCCCGACTCCGGGATAGTGGTAGTCGATGGCGTCGAAGTAGGTAAGCTGAGGGGTAGAGACCTAGCCCAGTATAGGCTGAGGAAAGTTGGGTACGTATTTCAGTTCTACAACCTCATACCGACACTTACTGTGTGGGAAAACGTAGAGCTTCCACTATCTCTAGCAGGTGTAGATAGGAGAGCTAGAGAAGAGAGAGTGAGAGAGCTGATGGACGCTGTCGGTATTTCTCACTTAGCGAATAGAACCCCGGATACTTTAAGTGGTGGTGAGCAGCAGCGAGTAGCTATAGCTAGAGCTCTAGCCAATGGACCGGCAGTAGTACTGATGGACGAGCCATCTGCGAACATCGATGTAGATAACACTCTGAAGATAATGGAGTTAGTAGAGCGATTAAATAAAGACATGAAGCAGACGTTTATAATAGCAACTCACGACCCACTAGTAGCTCGATATTGCGCAACGATTTACAAAATACGCGACGGATACATCATCAGTAGATACGAAGGACGTGATGCGGTATCTAAAGCTCTTATGGGCGAGCTCTAGCCTTAGCTTTTTAGCACCTACGTATAGGTCGAAACACGGAACTTGAGGAGCAGTATCGCAGAGCTCTATCCGCAGGATCTTCTGCTTGGTTTAGTGCATATTGCGGTTACCTGCTCTTCGCAAACAATTTTAGTGTTAAACAGCGAGAGCTAGTGACGTAGTGGTTGGTGATAAACTTGAAGGTTGTGGTAACCGGTGCTTCGTCTGGGATCGGTCTCGAACTATCTAAACTACTGTGCAGAGAAAGCGATACTGTAGTTCTAGGTGTAGCTAGAAGAGCTGACAGATTGGAGGCACTAGCATCAGAGTTTAGTACGTGCTTTAAACCTTTAGTAGCAGATCTCTCAACGATTTCGGGCGTAAACTCCGTAGTGAAAGCAGTAAGTGAGGAGCTGGGTAGGATAGACCTCTTAGTAAACAACGCTGGTTTTGGTCTATATAAGTCAGTTCTAGAGCACGACGAAAGCGAGTTAATGTCTATGGCTATGGTAAACTTCATTACTCCAGTGATTCTAACTAAAAAACTAGCACCCCTCATGAACAGAGGGTCCGCAGTAGTGTTCGTCATTACTGCAGGCATTCACGTACTCATGCGGGCTCTCCCTGTGTACGGAGCAACGAAAATAGCATTACACTACACAGTAGAACTACTGAGGAGTGAGTTGGAGAAGCGTGGTATACACGTTCTCTCAGTATACCCAGGTGCAGTCAAGACGGAATTCCACTTGAGAGCCGGTGGGAATCCTACAGAGGGAATCGATGCTAGTGAAGTAGCTAAAGCAGTGTTGAGAGCGATTAGGAGTAGAAAGAAGAAAGTGTATATACCGCGCTATTTATCGTTCCTGAGGTTTTTTGGACCGCATCTTGCGGTCTCCGGACCTTCATCTCGGAATAGCCCTCGGAGACCAGCTGTTGGTCTTAACATAGCGGAAACAGCCCTTACTGGCGTCAAGCAGTCAACCTAGTGGGATTGCAGTAAAAACCGAGGAATTAGTGATTATTACCTAACTCACTCCCGCAACTCAGCCGTGGAAGAGTTTAACCAGACCAAGGGACGATCGTCAGGTCCTCTATACCCTTTAACAACCTCGCCGACTACTATGACATGGTCACCTGCCTCGTATTCTACCACGAGTTTGCACTCCATGATGGCCAGCATACCTGGTATTATTGGTGCCTTTACTTTTTCAGCTCTAATGGGCTTTACTCCAGCTTTTTCGAACTTGTCTACGTTTCTTCCACTTAAAGAGCCGAATACCTCTAGAGCGATTCTTTCGAACTTTTTTGAAACTACGTGTACGGCGAAGGCTCCGAACTCTTTTATGAGGCTATAGGTGTACCTCTCCTTAGTCATAGCGACAGCTACTAGAGGAGGGTCCCAAGAGACCCTTGTAAACCAGGCGGCAGTCATACCCCCTCTCTTTCCAGGTGTGTCCGGGTCGCCGGCTGTGACTATTGCTAAGGGGTGTGGAACTAAGTCGAGTACTTCGAATGGGCTCAGCTCTTCCACGATCTACACCTAACTACATAAGTAGAAGCTGAAATTAAGCCACCGCTTTTACTTACTTGTAGCTACGGTCTTCAGCAGCTAGGAATTCCAGCATACAGTAGTAATTAGTGGGCTTTACCGTTACTTTTACTGTTGCTTAAGGGAGCTCTTTAAGTTCTGAACGGTTTTAGACAGTAGGCTAAACACTTTCTCGATCCCGTTTTCTACACTCTTACCTGGGGATGTAGAAGACACTCTCGGCTCATCTACAGTATTAAGTAGTCCTTCGATGTACGACCTAAAGCTCTTTATCATGCCGCTGCCGTAACCACCACCGAGAACGGACACTAATCCCTTTATCTCTCCAGTCTCTAGAAGTTTTCTGAGGTAGTGCCCGAAGAGAGAGTACGTTACCTCAGTAGCCCGCAGCTGTGAGAGTCTGTCGTCTTTATGTGCGTCAAAGCCGGCGAATACTACCAAGGCGTTAGGTGTAAACATTCTCCTAGCTCTTTCTACAACGTTGTGAAGAACCCATGCGTAGTGCTCGTCGCTCGAGTCAGGGTATAAGGGTATGTTGATTTTCGTGCCCTCTGCGCCAGCTCCCCCCACGTCTTCGATGTCTCCAGTACCCGGGTAGAGCCACCTCTGGTGTATGTCTACGTGTAGTACGCGGCCTTCGTACCAGAAGATTTCTTGTGTTCCGTTGCCGTGATGGGCGTCGAAGTCCAGTACCATGACCCTATACCCGCGGTCTAGAAGAGCTTTAGCTGCTATAGCCGCATAATCGAATACGCAGAACCCTAGCGTTGGAGCCCCCATCGCAGGACCTCGTCTTCCGGCGTGGTGTCCTCCGGGTCTAGCCATTATGAACCACGGAAGACCTGTCTCCACGGATCTGAGGGCAGCGTCTCTAGATGCTGCCGCAAAAGATGCTGCTATATCGCATGTGTACTCAGTGACGTAAGTATCAGCATCTACGTAGTGAAACCCCTTTGAGCACTCTCTCTTAATCCACTCGACGTAGTCTTCGTCGTGAACTAAGAGAACAGCACCGTAGTCGGGTTCGGGAGCCTTCCGCAGCTCCACGTAGCTCCAAGCGGAAGACTTCTTTAGCTCTTCAACAGCTTCTTCAACCCTCCAGACGCCCTCCGGATGCCTATCCTCCGGGTCTCTATGCAGTCTGTGTCTCTCATCGTATACTAAGAAGAGCTTCAACTAGCCACCCTCACAGAGATCGCGCTAGTAAATAAAGTATGGATAGGCTTCACACAGATTTAACTACCATAACTACAGCACTAAGTCGGGAAGCTAAGGACTCACTAGAGCTAGAGAGTCCAGACCTCTAAAGTCCCTGGTCTACGGGTGATCTAACGATCTAATTAATCTAGTTGGAATATGGTGGACGGGGAAATCTTGCTGAGACTTCTGGGCGAGAAGGTCTTATGTAAAGGTAAGAGGGTTACCTTGGTTCAAAAGACTTACTCCTATGGAGAGCACGTTTTCGTAAGAGATGTTGTCGCTTTCGGTCAGTCAGTTGCTGTTGTACCCTTAGTAGGTGACGAGATATTACTAGTTAAGCAGTTTCGCGCTCCGATAGGTGGTTGGATCATCGAAGTCCCTGCTGGTAGAGTAGACCCAGGTGAGACTCCCGAAGAAGCAGCTAGGAGAGAGCTTGTTGAAGAAACGGGCTACTACCCTAGGAAGCTAGATAAGTTAGGCTCTATATGCATGTCTCCAGGCTATAGTGACGAAATCCTACACGTATATCTTGCCGAAGACCTGGAGTTTGTTGGAAGCAGTCCGGAACCCGGGGAGTTGATCGAGGTCATACGACTCAAACTAGCAAACGCTCTAAACACAGTGCTCAGTGAGCCTATACTTGATGCTAAAACACTCGCATCTATACTACTTGCACAACAGAGAGGTCTAATAAGAAGGAGCTGACAAGGATTTAAATGAGGAAATGTAGGAACACCTCCACCTCGCAGTGCTTCTTACTACCCTCATAGCTATAGCAGTGCTAACCACAATTTTAAAGAAAGCTCATGTAAGCTAACGTGAAGGTGTACTTAACTAAGACGGTGGAGTCTAACAAGCGTGCTCGTTTAGGTCCATACAAAGGAGATCAAGCAGAAGTTAATTCTGGATTTTCTAGTTCCAGAGTCTAGAGATCAGAGACCCGAAACCTCGCTCACGTCTCACCCAATCTAGCCTTCATCATCAATTAGTAACTTGCTTTATTAGAAGATAAAATTAAAATTCACTCATCTTTCAGCTTTTCGGTTGTCTCTAAACTCAACTCTCTAAACTCAGTGCCTGGTAGCTTTTAGAACTTCCTTGTTAGTACGGTAACGTAAGCGTTTATGATGATTATACCGTATATCTCCAGCAAAGCTACTGAGGGCCACTTAACGAGGAGAGCTCCCAAGGGGCCTATAGTGGAGAGAGAAAGAAGAGTTAGTCCAGGAATTAGCTGCTTCTTGAATAAGAAGTCTATAGTCGATGCAACTAAGGCCATCCACATCTGGATGAAGAACCAAGTTGACACAAACACGTGTGGGCGCGTCCCGCTTGGGAACAGCCCGATGAGGGCTAGAAAGATTCCGGCAATAAATATGAAGGACGACGCGTAGGTAGAGATCTTACTCGTTGAAGTCTTAGCTAGGTACGTAGCGTACGTAGAGGCTAAAGCACCAGTTACTATTAAGCCGACGTTGTATATCCAGGGGTCTACCGCTCTAGGACCCCCGAGGTCGCTTAAGGCGTGTTTAAAAACGTTAAACCAAGGGTTCTTAGACACAGATAAGAAGATCGTGGTCCAAGCGGAGAAAACGGCGATCAAACCCGTGAGCCTCCAAAGGATTCTCACACCAAACACCACCACCTGTTAAGTTAGGGCGCAAGCTATAACGTTGAGCATTACTCACACTACCTGTTTTTCGCCTAAGCGCTTCCTCATGGTCTCCGTGGGAACTATAGGTACTAGGTGTTCTAGCTCTCTTGCTGATACCTGCGTGTTACCTATTAGCATTCTGATATACCTAGATACGCGCTCGTTGTTGAGTTGCTCCACTATCTCGGAGAGCTCAGTCATTTCTACTCCTCGAGGTGGGTAAATAACGTTTACGTGATTTTCAGCAACGAACTCCAAGCCTTCGGGGACTATCGCCGCTCTCAGCTTCGGATTGCTGGGGTGACCTACGACTCGATTAGTAACTATGGCTGGACCCCGGTCCCACACTTTAACACCCCTTATGTATTGAGGCTTGTTTGCTCTATTACCTAACACCAGCCTACCAGCTCCCACGTTGTGGGACCATATGAGGAGCACGGACCCCCTCGGGTCGTCTGTCAGCTTGTCTCTGCACTGATTCCACACGATTCTACCTGTCTGCACTCGGTAGTCTAGCTCGGCGAGACTCAGAGAACCTATCCAACTCTTCTTAAGCTCTTCCGCATGCTCGCTAAACATCACCCTACCGCTCTTTTCGAAGACAAACTTCTCCGCAGGTTTATGATTGGGTAACCTCTTTCGAAGAACTAGGAGCTGGAAGGTGTGGTTAGCCTCTGTAAATATCCTAGAACTAGGGAGAGTTTTCATGTACTCTATATCTGCTACTCGGATTATGTACTCTCTTAGCTTTTTAAAGTAAGCACCGCTATTCATTGATGAAGAGACGACGTACGCGAGCCACCCACCCGGCTTTAACACCTTCAGACCAAGGTAGATAAATAGGGAATACAAGTTTACTCTACCACTAATAACTTCGAAGTACCTAGCCTCCACATCTCTATCAAGCCTAACCTCTAAGTAAGGGGGGTTTCCAAGCACTACGTCGAAAGCTTCAACAAACGGCTTTTTGAGGCTATCGACTACCTCAATAGATGCTTCAGGCACTACTTTCCTAGCTATATCGGCTAGTACTGGATCAATCTCCCAACAGTAAAGCTCTGGTTCCTCGAAGTAATCTCTAGCAGTTAGTAGAAACTCTCCAGTACCACACGCCGGGTCGAGGACCTTAGGCTTGCTGAGTCTAGGCAGTCTTTCGATCAATTCCACCCTCAAACTTCTCGGAGTGAAAAACTGTCCAAACTTTTTGCGGTACTCCTGGCCTACGGAGAGCACGTATCTAACTGTCTCGGGATGAAGTTCGTCTGGCAACGCTGCGTTTTCCCAGTATAGACGCTACTAACGAATAAAGTAACAGAGATCACTAAACCTCGAAAGTGAAACCACATGGTACATAGTGACACATATTAGCTCTCTAAATACACAAGCTCTGAGACTATGCCGCTAATAGTAGTATTCCACTTTACAGACGCCGGGAGACTACCTAAGCTAAGCGAGGAAGAACGAAGGTCTATTAGAGCTAAGTTCCTGGAGGTACTAAAAGACTACCCCGACGTAACGTTTTACGGTACGTGGGTAGACGGTGAAGGGCGTGGCATATGCTTGTGGGAGGCTCCCAGTGCTGAAGTAGTCAAAGAGGTAGTAGCTAAAGTTCTGGGAACACCTCCAACCGACCCCGTAGTTGAGGTTAAGAAGGTTTTTTGATTAACGCATAATCGAATTCCTCAAAATATGTGTAGTACTATCTCCACTGGGAAGGTTAGATGCTGCGAGCGTGTAGGCCGTGGTTGAGGTAGTTTTATCTATCTTAGGGAAAGTCCCAAGTTCTTTCATAGAGTCTATTCTAAATGTACTAAATAGCTTCTATGCCTCTCGTACTACCGAAATAGAGAAGCCAGCATTCGTAGAAGTCATCGTATACGGCTCTAGCAGTAGACGCCTCGAGGTACTCTACGAAGAAGCCATAGAGCTAGGTGTTGAAGTATTAGGTGATTACGTAGTCTCACATGAAGCTTGGAGAGGCTGGCCAAGGATCCACGTAGACTACGAGAAAAGCTCAAAGCTAGAACCCGAGGTATTTAGCTCTCTCCTAGTACACGAGGCTGTCCACAGCATACTCCACGGTAGGAGGGACTACTACTCATTCTCTATAAGTAGTAGCTTTCTAGACGAACTCCACACTCACTTAGGAATCGAGGTATTTTACTTAGCTTCAACAGTAGTAAAAGATCTTGAAGTCCACAAGTACCTAGTGACTACCGGATACAGAAAGTACGTTGAGAAGTACGCTCAATACTCAAGACAAGAAGCTACCAGCTTAAACTGCTCAGACATAATGAACACTCTAAACTTCGCTAAGCTGATATCACCCTGTGTCTACATAGAGTGTCCCAGCAATACCGAGATGGTCAGCAAATCCTGTGCGAGAGTCTACAAGCCGTTATTGAAGACCCTATCTGAGCTAGAACATCTCGGTGGGGACTGGGTAGAGAAGTCAGTTAAGCTAGTTTACTCCATCATGAAGCACTCACTAGTCAACTAATCAGCTAGCCAGAGAATACTGAGAGCTAAAGCTTCTGAGCTAAGAAACGCCTACAGCAGCAGAGACCTCCTCAGTCTCAAACTAGTTCTCGAAAAAGACAGCAGTTCGGAGTTACTAGGTCACCTACTACTTGCGAGATTGCTTGTCTAGTTCAGAACAAACTATACTAACCGTAACTACAGCCCTAGGTAAAGACTTAGGAGAAGGTCTCGACATAAGTAATACAGTAAAAACGGTTTAACTCTTAGCGCAGATTACTATCGACTGCTCTCAGCAGTCGACTTCATACACGTAGTAGACGTAGTTGTTGTTTATGGCGTCTAGTAGGTCCTTCCAGTACTCTTGCTCGTACCTACTTCCTTCCTCTAGTGCCGACTTAGCGTTCTCAACGATCTCGTTAATAGTGATGTAGCTATCGTTATAGTAGATTACTGTATCACCACTAACATACCCGTACTTGAGGTTCAGTAGTACCGCAATCAACTGCTGTCTCAGTGCTGTAGACATATCACCGAGTACGGGGCTGACTAGGTAGTCAGCTAGCTGCTTAGGCGTCTCGAAGCTCGTACTGAGCACTTCGTTTATGTAGTTAACGTCTTCTTGAGTTACTCGGGTTAGCCACTGACCGGTTCTCCTGTTGTATTGAGACCAGGACCAGTAGCCCTTACTGTAAGCACCAGTAAGCTTCTTCAAGCACACGAAGCCGAAGTCGTTGCTACCGTAAGCTGTAGCTTCTTCAGCATAAACTTCGTAGTACGTATGAGTCGTATTCACTACTACATCGCAGAACACGCAGTAAGGCTTTACTACTTCAACCTTGTAGGTGTACCCTACATCTACCTCGAAGTAGTAGTAACCGCTTTCGTCAGAGTAAGCTGTATCTACGTAAACCCAGTCATCAGTATCCTCATCGTATCTGTACAAGTCTACAGCAACTCCAGAGATCGGCTTATCGCCTTCGTCGTATAGCCCGTTGTAGTTGTTGTCCCAGAACACTACACCAGATATCGTAGCATACATCGCGGTCTCGAACTCTTGGTGTACTAACACCGTCCAGCTCGCACTCTGCTCTGTTTGAACTATAGTAGCCGTATTCACGTGCTCGTAAGACTCTCCCTTACTAGGGTCGTACTCAAAAGTTATAGTGTAAGTCCAAGAGTTACTATCGCACGTGGTCCAGACGTAACCATTAGTGTCCACGACATCTACACAGTCGTATCCCTGCGTCACGTCGGTCTTACTAGTTGTAGTGCTCGGGCTTGGACCGTAAGGCTCTCCAAGCCAACCACTGTGGTTTGTTATCGTAACATTAGCAGTTACCTTAAACTCTTCTCTATCCCAGTAATCTTCGGGGACTTCCACCTCGTAGTAGTAACAGTATGACTCGCCCGGACCTAAAACCGGCTTCTCCGATACATCAACAGAATAGCTTTCGACGATCTTAATATTCCATCCTTTTGTGCCCTTAACGTAGACATCTAGCTCTATCTCTAGGTTTTCAGTAGCTCTTTCACCTCCGTTCGTAACGCAGACGTATCCCTCAATGTAGTAAGATACAGTTGTAGTCTTAATTACAGAGACAGCGTATTCCACGGTAGCAGTAGGGCTTCTTTGGCTTAGATATATTTCATAAGCATTAGCTGTCTTTTCCATCTTCCACTCGTATTTAGTGAGATATATTGCTGACGCAGTTACGTAGGCTGATAAGGTAGTGCCAGCTTGTCCCTGGGCTTGAGTCAGAGTCAGTAGAGTTGCGTTAATCGGTAGAACTAGAGAAGCTAGAATTAGTATAGTTATTAAGTTTTTTAAAGCATTTGTTTTACACATTTTTCTCACAATGTTTATGATTAAAAAGAGTATTTAAGCTTTTTAACCCATAAGTTACTCTGTTTAAAAAGATTATACAAGCATTTTCATAAATCCGTGGATCAATAAGTACATTTATTTCTTTGCCTAACTGAATGGTTTGTTGTTGAGCTGCTCTAAGGTATGATGAGATGATTAGTGACTTGATAACTAGTTTTTAGTAGAAGACTTAAGCATAGAAGCATGGGGTACGTAACTACACTCCTCTTGAAGGATCCTTAGTTAGTGGGAGGGTTCATGTAAGGTAACCTAGCTGTGTTAGGAGTGCGTTTTCTTAGTGTCTTTACCAAAGCGAGAGCTTTCCTCTTCGGTGATACTGGTTGATCGAAGTTGGAGACTTAGTGAGTATGGAGGAGATCACCTACTTCTTTATCTTATCTTCAGATAGACTAAGTTCTTCAACTTGCGGAATGCGCTCTTGGGTTAGGTCTTCTGTCCTTAGCTACGGTGTCTACCTCCCGGAGGTGGCTTTAGTGCCACTAGTTTCAATGTAGATATGTCCGTAGCCCTGTCCCAGCTTTCTTGTCTCTATATTGCCGCAATCGGGACACTTTAGCTTATCTTTCAATAGCTTTAGTTGCGCCCCGCACTTACTGCAGCTAGCAAGAACGACACCGAGTTTTGCGTCTTTAATTGTTAATAAGTACGGTGGGTAGCTATTTAACACCTTCGACCTTATGAAGTCCCCTATGCGGACGTAGCTGTACATTTGCTTTATCTCACCAGCTTTCTCAATTACTTGAGATACGTGAAGCATCCCAGTAAATGGGTAGTGGATTACTGCGTTATTGACTGTCAAGATCCTAGTGCGAGCGAAATCCTCTCGCATCTCGGTTACGACTGCGAGCACTATAGCACCTGAGTGCGGCATCGTGGGAGGCCTATACGGCTTAACCATAACGACTTTATTTAAGAGGTCCTTTACGACCCTGCCTATCGTTGCTGCCCTTATTTGGTATCCAGCTTCATACGTCCCAGGACCTGGGAGAAATTCTTCCGCTACTCCTAGGCGGTCTCCGGGGATTACGAAATCCTCTAACTCCTTTTTCTCACTCAACGCTTTATCCCTCTCCACTCACTAGTTCTCACAAGCCTAATTAACGCAACCTCAAAGCGGTATGTTTTCTTTCTGTGGTGCCTTAGCCTCTGCTTTAATGTCATAGTAGCTTTAGCAAGTACGGAGAAGGAGAACCCTAGGTCTTCAGCTACTTTCGAAATAAGCTTCAAGCTCTCTAGGGAGTACTTGTGGAGCGAGTAAACAGTAAAACACTCACTTAAAGCCACGTTTAGGAACTCTACGTCAGCACCTCTCTTTTTGACTCCGAAGGGTGGGTTCATAATGACGGTGCACTTGTCTAAGAGGGGTCTCATTGGGAGGTGCTTTGCGTCTCCTGCAACAAGGTCAAATCTTCCACTAAAAACGGCTAAGTTCTCTTTAGCGACATAGAGAGCAGACCAATCTATATCGAGACACAGAGCATTGCTCGCTCCAAGCAGGAGGGAACCGTATGTGAGAACCCCAGTCCCACACCCCATATCGACCACTACGCCCCTACTTAAGTCATTTCTGAGGTTAGCTTCCCATACCATTAATGCCGCAATATCGCCAGGTGTTCGGTACTGTTCCAGGCTCTCTACAGGGTTAATGAAGTCTCTAAGCTTCTCTAGAGCTATCTCTAGGTCTCTCATGAGTATAGCCCTACCGGGCATCGCACGTCACTTAACAGATACTAAAGTAAGTTCTCGGGATACTCCCCTATACCCATCTTTTCTAGTACTGCTATAGCTTCAGATGGTGTTAGAACCGGTTTTTCGAACTCCACTAAGTCGTCTACAGCTATCCTCGGACAAGATGTAACTACGTACGCATCTACTTCCGGACTATCTAAGTTCCTGAGCACATTGATATCGAGTATGGGCGCAGTGTAGAGGTAGAACCTACGCTCTCTCTTCTTTAATACTCTTACTACCTCACTCACTACCCAGGGTCTGTACTGCCCTGAGATACCTAGGACAACTCCCCAGCTCCTTGCGTTTAAGGCATCATGCATTTTCTTAAGTCTTATGGACAAAAACTTTAAGACATCTCTTGAAGAATCAGTAACACACTTAGTATAGGGATCCACTCTCACTACCTTAGCACTTCTAACAACCATACCCACTCCAATTGAGTGAAAAACCCCTCCGGCAACGACTAGTACGGCCTCGACTTTAGACTTCTTGAGTTCGGAAGGTACGTAGCAACCGAAAACTACGAGCGGGCCAAGTGCCACGTTAAAGCCCCCGCTTTTAAGTCTCTCCTTTATTAGCTCAGAGAGCTTCTTGTGCTGGTTAGTTGTTACAATAGCAATATTCTTCAGTCCGCTAGCAGTGAGGTAACTCTCTATTTCGCTCAATAGGGTTTCACGATCTGCACTTATGTACTCTAGGTCAACGAACACTACTCGCGGACTCGGCCGTCGACTAGCTAGAGGATATGGGTCGTGACCTACGTGGATAACTAAGTCGTACTTCCCGGTTTCTCCGAAATCTAGCAAGCACGACCCATAGACCGGGCTACCGTCTAAGTAGACCTCTAGGTCGGCTTTTGACCGTATGTAGTCAGCTATCGCCGTATAGTACCTCTTAAGCCCTTCAGGTAGCTGTATGAGAACTTTCTTAGCCCGCACTTCAGATAGTACTCTCAGTACTTCACTTAACTTAAGCTCGTAATCTCCCACTGAGAGGAACTCATCCGTCAAGAGGAAACCTTAGTTAATTCTATTATCTCAATAGTTGACGGAACTCCCACTTTATCCTTGAACCGCCTTAGGGCTTCCTTAGCATGATCTAGGTACGCTTTATTGATTCTGACTTCAGCGATTACCGAGCCTGGGTACACTCTTGCCGCTAGCCCTATAGGCTTACCGAAAGCTCTCCTCATGCCCTCCTGGAGTCTGTCGGCTCCAGCGAAAGCCATCATCTTGTTCTCTCTCAGTACTTGATGTGGGTAAACTCTAACTATAAACAGGAACTTATCTTCACCTACTACCTTACTTAGGTACTTGTGGGTAGCGATTCTTCCAGCTTCTAGAGCGTTGTGTCTAACTTGAGCAGATTCAACAACCTTTAGTTCAAGCTTGTACTCAAAGTTCTCTCGAGAGTTACCCATGACGTACTTAACTATCTTAGGCTGAGGGACACCATCGATGTACTCAGACCTCGTGTAAGCTGGCTTATTTATACCTTTGTAGCACCTTGCTGGTCTCAGAGGCACGCAGTAGCACCTATGAAAGTAGGGAGAGCTAATTAATAAGCTTTTAACTATTAAGTGCTTTCTACACTAGTAGAGGTGCTAGCTAAGTGAAAAGAGAGATACTGGTCTTCCTGGTTTTAGGGCTAGTCTCATTAACAGCAGATATTACATACGAGGGTGCTAGATCGATCAGTGGGCCATTCCTTGAGAGCCTCGGTGCCATCCCACTAGCAGCAGCCATCGTCGGGAGTGGAGAGCTCGTGAGCTACTTAGCGAGATTCTTGGGAGGATACATAGCCACGGTGTTTATGTCGTCGGCAGTGCTTTGGGGCACCGTAGTGTTTGGGTACTTAGTTAACCTAGTAGTAATACCATTTCTAGCTTTTGTTGGAAGGTGGGATATCGCTGTAGCACTCTACGTAATCGAGAGAGTTGGTAAGGGGCTCAGAACACCAGCTCGAGACACAATATTAGCAGAAGTCACTTCTGGCATGGGGCGTGGTAAGGGGTTCGGGATCCACGAGGTTATGGACCAAGTAGGTGCGTTTGCTGGACCCCTAGCGGTATCCTGGGCTGTAGGTACTGGCGGTTATAGTCTAGCTTTTCTATCACTAGCGGTTCCGGCTGCGGCATCTGTAGCATTCGTTATTGCTGCGGCATTACTCTACCCAAGAGTTAGGTCGGTTAGCTACGAGTCGCTAACACCTCCAGGTTTCAGCGGTCTTCCGAGGCGTTTCTGGCTCTACACAGTATCTATGTCTCTACTTCTATCAGGCTACATACACTGGTCTATCGCCTCCATGTACATGGCGTCGGAAGGCTATGCCTCAGCAGCAGGAATAGCTTTAGCTTACTCTATAGCTATGGCGGTAGACGCACTTGTAGCCTTACCAGTCGGGATGGCATATGATAAGTATGGTATTAAAAGCCTGACTCTGGCTCCTCTAATTGTGGCCGCAGTTCCAGTTTTACTGACTTACGCAGCACCTCCTGTAGCTCCATTTGCTGCCGGGGTCTTCTGGGGTATCGCTATGGGTATATACGAGACTAACATGAGGGCAGCAGTAGCTGATTTAGTAGAGCCCCATAGTAGGTCTCTAGCCTACGGTACTTTTGGACTACTAACAGGTGTCTCTTGGTCCGCAGGAGGATTCGTAATATCGGCTCTCTTAAGTAGTAAGCACCTGCTACTACTGTATACTGCCGTAGTTGAGGTAGCCTCACTATCCGTGCTGCTTCAGCTATTAAAAACGAAAAAGTAGGGTTTAGATAAGGTATTCTATGGGGGCGCCGATGGTTAAATTCTTAGTCACGAATGACGACAGCTATGCGAGCCCTGGTCTTTCCTTACTATATAGAGTAGCTAACAGCGTCGGAGAGGCCCTAGTCTTCTCAACGGAGAGCCCTAGGTCGGTGATAGGTCACACTATAACGTTCTCAAGACCCTTGAGGGTTTACCCGATGAATGTTGGTGGGGTAAAGGTGTATTTAACTGATGGAACACCAGTGGACGTGATCCACTTAGCGCTAAACGTCTTAGGATATAAACCGGACTTCGTCTTATCTGGAATAAACGTGGGGGAGAACCTCACTCTGCAGCATATCTTCTATAGTGGCACTATAGCAGCCGCTATAGAGTCAGCCGTCGTTGGAATACCCGCAATAGCCTTCTCAGCTGATGTCGAGAGCTTTGACCAGATCTCGACTCCAGAAATGGAGGGTATAGCCTTAAGCTACATAAAGGCTATAGTAGAGAATGTCGTAAGGTACGGGTTTCCACCGGGAGTTGACTTACTCAGCGTAAACATCCCAAACCCAAGGAACTTCAGAAACTGCGTTAGAGTTGCTAAAGCTTCTAAAGTAAGGTGGTATTCCAGCTACGACAGCAGGAGAGATCCTCTGGGCAGACCCTACTACTGGCTCTACATGAAGAAGCTCGAGGCTGAACCTGAAACAGACGTACACGCAGTAGAAATAGAGGGATGCATCTCGGTAACACCTCTAACAATAAACTTAAACGTTAGCACGCGGTGTCTCAGTGAGTTCAGGGGGTTACTCGAGCTTTAAGCTTAAGTGGGCTTGTAGGTTTTTGGAGTAAGTCGTTACTTCCTGGCTCTAACGCTCTCCAAGATCTCTTGAGCTTTCTCCAGGGTTATTCTACCCGACTTCACCAGTTCTTCCGAGACTACATCAACTTCATCTGGTCTAGCACCAGCAGCTAGAGCTAGTTGGCGAGCGTGTAGCTTCATATGACCCCGCTGGATACCTTCGGTAGCTAGTGCTCTAAGAGCCGCTAGGTTTTGAACCAAGCCTACGGCACCCATGACTTCAGAAAGCTCTCTTGCCGTCTTAACTCCGAGTATCTTCAGTGACAGCCTAGCCATGGGGTTAGACCTTATGGACCCCCCTATAGTTCCTACGGCGATAGGTACTTCTAGGTAACCTACTAAGTTACCCTCACTATCGGTTTCCCACGTACTTAAAGGCCCGTATTTACCCTTCCTAGCAGCGTAAGCGTGAGCTCCAGCTTCAAGAGCTCTAGTATCTTGACCTGTAGCTAGAGCAACAGCTATTATGCCATTCATAATGCCTTTATTGTGGGTTGCTGCCCTATATGGATCGGCTGCGGCGAAAGCCCACGCGTATACGATCCCCTCGACAACATCTTCACCACCTATTACATCCTTTGGTACCTTAGTCCAAGACCTCACTAGCCGCCTATCGGCTAAGTTCGAAACTATCCTTAGGAGCACCCTACCTCCGCTAGCTTCTTCTATTATGGGAGCTACTGCTTCAGCCATAGTGTTAACTATATTAGCTCCCATAGCGTCCTTAACGTCGACTAAGAGGTTTACTACCACCATCTTCCCGACTGGGCTATCGAGTACTCTAACCTCGATGTCCTTAGCTCCACCACCAAGCTTTACTAGTATATCGTTAGTTGAGTTAGCGAGATCTAGTATCTCCTTCTTCCTCTCCAGTATTCTAATCACTGCCGTATGCGGTGAAGGAACTCTAACTACCTGGATTTGAGATATCATTATCTGCTCAGTAGCCATCGAAGTTATTCCACCCCCTTCACGACACCACTTAGCCGCATTAGATGCTCCAGCCACTACCGACGGTTCCTCGATAACCATGGGGACTAAGTATTCGCGACCATTTATTAGGAAGTTTACTGCTACACCGTAAGGAAGCTCGAAGGTCCCGATGACGTTCTCGATCATCTTATCCGCAACGTCTAGACCCAGCCTACCCACTCTCCTCAGGAGAACTACTTCCTCATCTGTGAGTTCAGCAAACTCTTTTACTGCTTTGACTCTCTCCTCCAGCGACAGCTTGTAGAACCCGGGTATCCTAGATGACTTACTCACGTTTAGCACCTTTCTAGTAACTAAGTCACAGAATTTAAAGGTATTCAAATAAGTTGTCGAAGTAGCGATACAGTTAGCTAGAAGCGTTTATAAAAACGTGAGTAAGAGTTTAACACAGGCTTGCGTATGAGCTCAGAGCTTGCGGTAGCACTTGAAGACATCTACGGTATAGTTCTGTTCTTTCGCGAAAGCACCGAGGACGAAGAGCTATTTGAGGCTTTAGATCTCGTCCTCAAAAAGATTGAGGACTTCCTTATCGCAGATCACGAAGAGCGAGAGTATCAAGACTTCATAGTGGAGCTCTACACTACGGTTATGAGCAACCCGCTTACGAAGTTTCTCGGGGTTTACATAAGGGACTTCCTACCTAAGAGGTAGTACGATGCGGAAGCTCCTTGAAGAGTATATTAACTGGAGTTTCCAGCTAGAGAGAGCACTAAGCTACGAAGTAGTTGATGCACGCTTTCTCGACGCGAGTTCCTTGAGTGGTATGGCCTTCGTTGGCATGGGGGGCTCAGGAATCGTGGGAGACATTATCTCGAAATACCTTGAAAGTGAGCTCGACGTGCCAGTAGTAACGGTCAAGAGCTACATCCTACCCAAGTACGTAAGTAGTGACTGGCTCGTAATAGCTATAAGCTACTCAGGTAATACCCTTGAGACGTTGTCCGCATTTCGTGAGGCCACTATGAGGAGTGCTAAAATAGGGGTAGTAGCTTCTGGAGGTCAGTTAGCCTTACTTGCTGAAAGTGAGAGATTACCTCGCGTAATTGTCGAGAGAGACCATTTACCGAGGACTGCTCTACCGGCTCTACTAGCAGGAACACTAGGTCTTTTAAGTAAGCTGATAGGGCTGAACGTCAGCCTAGAGAAAGGTATTGAAGTTCTTCGAGATTTTAGCGCAATCAACAATGCGGAGAGCTTGGCAAAATACCTTTATGGAGGTATCCCGGTTTTCGTAGTTTCAGAGGATTTATACCCAGTAGGACTCCGGGCTAAGAACGAGGTTAATGAAAACGCTAAAGTCGCTAGTAAAGTAGAGGTCTTACCCGAGTGGGGACATAACGACATCGTTGGTTGGGAGGGTAGTCCGAGAGAGTGGTTAAGAATAGTTGCTATTAGGGGTGGCCAAGACCCAGCTATAGACTTTGCGCTTGATTACCTTAGAGAGCTGGGATACGATATAAGAGCTCTAGAAGTCGGTAGGTATGGCTATTTCGAGACAGTTTTATACGGCTCGTGGGTAGTCGGCCTAGCTTCTGTTTTCCTAGCTGGTCTCAGAGGGGTAGACCCTGAGGCGACAAAGTCGATAGAAAAGTATAAGGAGTTCATGCGGTCCTACTTTAAGGGAACCCAAAGCTAAAGGTCTGCTTAAACTCTTTAAGTAGCACAGATAGCTCTATAAATTCTTTGTAACAGTAGAACCTGGGGTACTAAGTGTCTTTAAAAAAGACCTTTGGTATGAGTAGAGGTACTGTCTTGTATCTAGGCAACGAGGCTATTGCTAGAGGGGCTTTAGAGGCTGGGATTGGTGTAGCTGCTGCATACCCTGGAACACCTTCTTCTGAAATAGTGGGGTCCTTAGCCGAGGTTGCTAGCGATGCCGGAATATACGTTGAGTGGTCTACAAATGAGAAAGTAGCTTTTGAGTTATGTTGGGCTGCGGCACTATCCGGAGTTAGGGCTATCACCGCTATGAAGCACGTGGGCTTGAATGTAGCAGCAGATGCTCTTATGAGTAGTGCTTACACAGGTGTCGAGAACGGGTTTGTTGTGGTTAGTGCTGATGATCCGTCTATGTGGAGTAGCCAGAACGAGCAGGACAATAGGCTTTACGGGCTGATATCCTACGTACCCGTCTTTGAGCCCGAAAACCCCGGTGAAGCCAAGGAGCTTACTAAACACTTGTTTGACTTCAGCTCCAGAATAAAGCACCCAGTTATACTAAGGACTACGACTAGGTTGAGTCACACTAGAGGACCTGTGGAGCTAGGTCCCCTACCTAAACCAAAGACCATTGGCGAATTCAAGCCGGGACCAGCTCACGTGCTTGTTCCAAGTAACGCTAGGTTACGCAGAGTCGAGCTCTTGAGGAAGCTGGAGGCTATAGAGAGAGAGCTTAACTTCTTTCCCTTTAACAAGGTGTATGGTGAGGGGAGGGTACTAATCATCTCAGCCGGCTTATCTCATGCTTACTCGTCGGAAGCTATATTGAGGTTAGGTCTAGCAGATCGAGTAAGAGTGCTGAAGCTAGTGAGTATATACCCCGTCCCTGAAGAGTTACTGCTCAAAGCCGTTGAAGGGGTTGATGAGGTAGTAGTCATCGAAGAACTGGAGCCCCTCGTCGAGCTTCAGGTTCGCTCGATACTACATAAAAAAGAAATTAAAGTGAAGGTAGTTGGTAGAGAGCTGAATGAAAGAGCTTACGAAATGACGCTTGAGAGGTCTGAAGCATTATTAAGAAGAGCCTTAGGTATATCTCCAGCACCAAAAAAGGTTAATACTGAAAAAACCCAGTTCAATATCCCTTCGAGACCTCCAGTGTTCTGTCCAGGATGTCCCTATAGACCTCTGTTCTTCGAGCTTAGGCGGGTAGTTAACCAAGAGAGAATAAAGGCAGTATTCGCTGGCGACATAGGTTGTTACTCACTCGCCTACTATCCGCCGTATAGGTTGCAGGACACATGCGTCGAGATGGGTGGTAGCATCGGACTAGCAAACGGGTTCTCCAAGGTCCTCGCAGACGCGGTCGTAGTGTCGGTTATTGGGGACTCCACCTTCTACCATGCGGGTATCCCAGCACTTATAGACGCTGTTTATAACGAGCACCCGCAGGTCATATTAGTTCTAGACAACATGGTGACAGCTATGACTGGGCATCAGCCAAGTCCAGCTACTAGGGTAGATGGGAGATATGTTCCAATAGAGAACTTAGTGCGCGGGGTAGGCATCGAATTCGTCTCAGTAGTCGACCCGTACGACGTGGTCAAAGTGAGAAGAGAGTTCTTAGAGGCGCTAGAGTACACTAGAGCTAGAAAGAAGCCTGCTGTCCTTATCTTCAGGAGGAAGTGCGCTCTAGTAGCTCTAGACGAAATGAGGGAGAGTGGTGAGGAGATAACTGCTTACTCCGTAGACCTAGCTAAATGCATCAAGTGCGGTATCTGCTACAGCTTCTTCGCTTGTCCAGCGATAGTCAGAATGGATGATGGAAAAGCTTCGATAGACCTGGAGCTATGCGTAGGGTGTGGAGCATGTGTACCAGTTTGCCCAGTTAATGCTATTAAGCCAGCTAAGCAAGTAGACCAAGAGAAGTTGATGAAGTACTGGTTCTAGGTGGTTCTATGGGGCTGGTTAGAGAACTAAACATAATTGTCACGGGTGTCGGAGGTCAAGGGCAACTGTTCCTCTCTAGGCTGATCGCAGAAACCTTCTTAAGACTAGGCACGCCTTCCTTAATAGCTGAAACCCACGGCTTGAGTCAAAGAGGTGGTAGCGTTATAGTCCATGTTAGAGTCGGTAGTGCGGTTAAGGCGCCACTTATACCGTGGGGGCATGCAGACGTTATGCTCGGAATGGAGCTTATAGAAGCCGCAAGATACGTAGATTACCTCCACGAGAGTGGAGTAGCAATAGTCAATGAAAAAGTGATCATACCTGCCGGTCAGAGCGTGAAGCTGAAAGAAGAGGAAGTCTTTAGGTTCCTTAGAGAGAAACCAATAAAGCTGTTCGTAGTAAGGTCTTCTCAGCGAGCGGTTAACCTCGGAACACCACTCTCGGCTAATGTTCACATGTTTGGAGCATTAGTCGCTTTACTCGAAGCCGTAGGTATGTTGACACCAGGCGTGGACACCATCGTTGAAGGTATATTACCGAAAAGAATGCTAGACCGGAACTTGATTTTATACAGAGAAGGAAAAGATGAGTTAAAGGCTCGGTTGAGCTCGGGAGATATCGAAGAGATTAAAAAGGCACTAACGGAGAAGCTCTAGCTTATCTTTGAGTGCTCAACTACGATCATAGTAGTAGTAGACTTTACGTGCGGTATTTTCCTGATCTTGTTGATTATTATATCCCTTATTATATCATGACTCTGTGCTTCAACTATAGCTACTATATCGTACATACCATAAGTTTCATATACTTCCTTGATCCCCTCGATCGATTTGAGTGCGTTAAATACCTCGGTCTCACTCCCGATTTCGGTGTTAATAAGAACTATTGCGGCTGGCAACTATCCCCCCAGATATAGTAAGTTCATATAGAATATAAACCTTGTTCTTCTCTTTAACTAAGAGGAAGAACATACTTTCAGTTACTGCTAGAGAAGACTCCCATAAACGCTTAATACCTTCAAACACTAGACCTATTCTGGCGGGGGTGCCCGAGCCAGGTCAAAGGGGGCGGGCTCAAGACTCTTCCAGCACTACGAGTTGGAGACCCGCTGGCGCAGGCCTGCGTGGGTTCGAATCCCACCCCCCGCACTATGCCGAGTAAACCACGATCGCCTTAAGGGATTTCATTTTAATACTTGGTGCTATCTGATACCAATACCAAACTCTTATAAAACTCTGTAGTGTTAGAAAGAGCATTGTGAGTCAGTAGCGCATAGCATACTTCTTTACTGCGAAGGTTCAGTAAGACTCTAGTTGGAAGCGTAATTTAACAGGACGAAGTAATGGGCTACACAAAGAGGTGTGGGGAAATTTTTTGAGTGCGTTCTCCTAGGACGCTCATAATCGGCTACTGCTAGAGGATACTCAGCTACTTCTCTCTCCCTTAGTTGTTACTATCTTTAGACGCCTCACTCTCTCAAGCACCTCTAACCACCTCTCTAGTTGGTCGAGTAGCTCTTCTTCATCTCCTTCCACCCCTCCTCTATATAGAGCTTCGGTTATACTACTTATCCTACTCGTAGCTACTGCTTCAAGTTTATCTAGTACTGCTTGAGACTGCACCTCAATGGCTTCAGAGTCGGTTTTAACGACTCTAACGGCCCCATGAGTTGGGCAGACTATTTCTCCAGACCTTAACCTAAAGAGTGGAGCGCTACAGATAGGGCATGCTAGGTCTAACATTACAGCTCCAGACCTTAGTAGCTCCGTCATCTTTTGAATTACAGTATCATCTTTCTTCACAGTATCCCACTAGTTAATGTCTAGAGATTAAATTAATCTAATAAGCGTGGTATGTGGAGGTATTCGACGGGTAAGTAGGTCTTCTCGATGATGCATGGTGTTATCAGTCTCTAAGAGAGTAGGAATACGTCGGGTTCTACAGACAGAAAGGCTCTTTGATGCAGCCTCGAAGTAAAGACGTCGAGATAGCCTTAGTAAGATCGACTCTTCTTAAGTTGCGAGTCATTCCCAGTTCTTTCTATTTTTTAAACCATTTACTTAGTCCTACTTCAGGTCGCTTTAAGTCCTTAACGGCTTTGGCAAGTCTCTCTAACGCGCTTACAACTCTCTCTTCCGAAAATTCGTATTCTTCGATGAGCAGTTCCTTAACTTTATCTGCGTTCGGGTCTAACCACTCTAGCACGTAGTCCCTAGTAACTTTAGGATTCTTAAACAGGTTCCTTATTTCTCCTGGTGGGACCGGGAACCTAGCACTCGGGATCGATTTTACTGCTTTCTCGAGGTTACCGTAGCTTTTGATGAGCTGGTATGCTGTCTTGGGTCCAACACCTTTGACTCCCTCGGGATTATAGTCAGTTCCGATTAGTATGGCTATGTCTATTAGCTGGTCTCTAGATATCCCCAAACTCCTTAGTAGTACTTCAAGCTCTATTACTTCAGGCTTTATCTCTACGTACGCTTCCTTCTTTGGGAGCTTCCTCTTACCGCTAATAGTTAAGTTTCTAACTAGTCTAAGGGACCCAAATAGCAGGGAGTCGTAGTCCTGTGAAGCAGCAGCCCAAGCATCTCCCCAAACTACCATAAGTGCTGCTTGAGCTTCTCCTTCAGATGGTGCTTGAACCCAGGGTATCCCCATAGCGGTAAGAAGCTCTTTAGACGCCTCCACCATCTCGCTTGTTAGATAGGCAGACATTTGTGCGTACCTCCTAGCTGCTTCTAGATCTCCAACAAAAATAGCCTCCTCGTACTTCCTCTTAGCCTCTTCCTTAACGCTAATTCTATCAGATAGTTCTCTGGCTTTAAGCTCAGGAGGTTTGCCATCAAAAACGTATACAGGCTTAATGCCAGATTCTATTAGGTTTATAGTTCTGTAAAAGAGCCCACTTAGGTGGCTAGTCACACGACCTCTACTGTCCATAAGTGGTGTACCATCGGGCTGTCTAATAGCGGTTAAAAACTGGTAGAGAGCGTTGTAGGCATCTATAGCGATTACCTTACCCTTGAGTTCTCTAAGGTCGCCGATGACTCGAATACATTCGTCTGGAACTATATCGCGGATATTTACACCCAAGCTCACACCATCAAGACTGCAGAACTTACGAAGATTTTAAATAACCTACTCTAGTCTCCTCAGCCTAATTCAATAGTGCCGATGTACGCGTGATCGCTACTTTGTTTTGATTACTTTTTCTTTTACTGCTTTTATCTATATAGCCTAAGCTATACTCGGTTGAAGGGATGGGTGGTTGGATACTTAGGTGTAGGTCTTGTGGAGCGAGCAGAGTACTCAAGGTAAGTTACCACTTAGGGGACTTTAAGCAACTATATCATTGGTGTCCAAACTGTAAAAGAAACACTCTCCACGATATCATAGAGAGAATAGCGCCATAAGTTATAAAGCGTAAGAACTCCCATTTGTAGAAGCTACTATAGAGCTTTCATCCAAAATCCTCACCTCCAGGTGCGGAAGAGAGGGGCGAAGTTATAGACTTGCCTGTAGAACGCTTACTCGATGAAGAGTTCGAGCGCATTAGCGACTTAGAAGCACTTATTGAGCTGACGCACTTTAAGTGTAGTGCGTATCTCTGCCTACGCTGAGTAGGGTAGTGATAGAGATCTCAAGGCTAAGCAAAGAGCCGAACCAGCTTTAGTTAGAAATACAACATTCAACCTCTCCTCAGGAAAGCTCTATTTTTGAGGCAGATGCAGTTAGGGCCAAGCACCCCCACTGGAGACGCACAAACGGATCTCCGTTTCTTCTGAAGCACTCCGTAAAAGAGTTCTTGGGCAGAGCAATACTTTAAAACTCGAGAGGAACTTGAACTAGCTGTGGAGGGCGGCGGCCGAGGTCCAAAGCCCCGCATCCTTGGCCGCTAGACGACCCGGCTTCCACTAGCTTTTAGTATTTGAGGTAAATAAGTTTTGCCAGCCACGCCGACCTAGAGTTTAACAAGAGAGTAGACTCTAGAGAGACTACACTACTACATGCTTAAGCTCTCTTACTACGTTATAAGGACTTACGTGCCAGCGGTAAGTTTAGTATCGAAGTTCGTGTAGCTATATGGAGTGCGATATATGTGCTGTCTAAGTTATGTTCTCCTACTTAAAGAGCTTTTTGCAGCTTTTTAAGAGGGTTGAATTGTACGAGTTGGCTAGCTTCACATAGAGCTCTGTCTCGCTCTCGTTCATGAGGGTTTTAGTGAGGTCCCTACTTTTTTTCGTTACGTTCGCGAGGATGTTCTCTAGTGTGGCTTCTAAGAGGTCCCTACTGTCAAACACCTCCTCGAGTAGCTTTATGAAGGTTTTCGGATTGTCGAGCATGATTTCGTCGGGTAGATGCCCATACCTACTTACTGCTTTCAACTTGAGTAAACTATATAAGCCAGGGAACCTTCTCTCGAGACCTAGTAGAACTACCTTGCTGATGCACATGAACATTTCTTCGTAATCCCGAAGCTCTCCCAGCACCTTTCTATCTAATAACAAAGCAGTCATAAGCCCACGATATATTGTGTTAGGCTATCTATTATCAAGTTATTTCAACCCGTCAAGTGAGTTACGATGCTAGGAAGCTATTTGGAGAGGTCGCACTAGGAGTTACGGTAAATGAGCACAACACTATGGCATCAAGTCCGTAAATCTGCGGGACCAATCTGTAATCACGGTTTTTAAGCTTAGAATACCTCTCAGCCTACACCGTCTTCTTTCACTAAGCTTAATAGCATATGCACCTTTAGTTGTGGGAGGCGTATGCGCGGACTTAAGGGTAGAGACTATATCTCGGTATCTGACTTCAGTCCAACAGAAATATGGAAGGTCTTAGAGCTATCTAGGGACCTTAAGCTCAGGGCATACGGAGGTGAGAGAGTGATCCCAGTACTTCATGGTAAGACTTTGATGCTAGTGTTCCAAAAGCCGAGTACTAGGACGAGGGTGAGCTTCGAGGTCTCCATGAAGCAGCTAGGTGGGTTTACAGTCACTGCTAACTGGTCTGAGTTGCAGTTGGGGAGGGGTGAAACGATAGCTGATACTGCGAGAACTCTTAGTAGGTACGTAGACGGCATAGCGGCGAGAGTGTATAGTCACAAAGACCTCTTAGAGCTTGCTGAGTACGCTAGTGTTCCAGTAGTTAACGCATTAAGCGATCTAGAGCATCCAGTACAAGCACTAGCTGACTTCTTCACGATATGGGAGAAGAAGGGTAGAATTGCGGGAGTTAAAGTAGCGTTTCTAGGTGATGGAGCAGACAACGTAGCGCACTCTCTCATTCTCATGGCAGCATCCCTAGGTGCTAAGATCAGTATAGCAGCACCAAAGGGGTACGACCCGCACCCGAAGATCGTGGGGATAGCTGAAGAGAGGGCAAGACTTAGTGGAGCAGTAGTAGAAGTAGTTAGAGACGTAGAGCAGGCAGTTCACGGGGCTGACGTAATCTACACGGATGTTTGGGTTAGCATGGGGCAGGAGGCTGAAGCAGAAAAGAGAGTAAGGGAGCTCTCTAGGTATAGAGTGACTAAAGAAGTGATGGAAATGGCAAAGCCTGACGCTATCTTCATGCACTGCCTACCGGCAAAAAGAGGTTACGAAGTAACCGATGAAGTAATAGATGGACCTAACTCTGTTGTTTGGGATCAGGCAGAAAACAGATTGCATACGCAGAAAGCTTTATTGGCGCTCATCCTTTAGCTTCTTTTTCTCTTCCTCCTCTTTGCTTTCCTCCTTTTCTTCCCTGCTTTGATTACTTGAGTATTTTCTTCTTTAATTAGTGTTTCTTTAAGCTCGTAGGCCATGACTGTCCTCAACCCATGGTTGAGAAGTTCGACTCCTAAAGCTATCGTATTTTGGTTTACTACTTCACCTACTAAACAAGCAGTATAATACCCTGGGTCCAGCAACTTCTTCGAGCTAGTGAGTATGCTACGCTGAAGTACATCCATCTCTACCGATGCCGCATCTAAGCTCCTTGATAGCACTTCTAAAGACTTGACTACATCCGGTATGGGAGCGAGAGGTACGCACTTAATTCTCTTACTGCTAATCAAGTAAGAAAACTGAATGCTGTTACCGTATATGTCGATGAGGGCTAGATCGCAATGAGACTTCAGCTTTGCTACACTAATGATGCTTCTTAAAGCTTCATGTACTTTGCCCTCGCCAATTAAGCTACTAAGTGCTTTATCCAGCTCACTTAACTCTAAAGCTACTGAGGGATCGGCTCTATCTTCATACTTTAACTTATGTAGTAACACTCTCACTCCTCCGACATCTACCCACTCACTGATGTAGCACCGCACTCTGATGTCGGTGGCGCTCAAGCTCAATGGCTACCACAGCTATTACTATTTACGTATTAAGGAAAATAAAACCTCGTTAAATGACACCTACAACCCACCGGGCTCAAGAGACCTTTTACTAAGTGGGTGTTTACGGTCCTTCTTAGTTGCTCTAGATAATTGATAGAGGGCATGTTGGGATGCATGTTGTATTAAGGGTGGCAGTCTAAACACTAGCGTTCACTAAGGTCCTCTAAGCCGCTCTACCGCTTATAGCCTATTTTCCTCAAAAACTCATGTCTTTCTCTCTTGTCTGCCTCTTCCTCGACACCGAGTGGTGTTCCTCCATCCACTACTCCTAAGACGCTTCTACCTTGGTCTGTTTCAGCAACAATTACCTGTATGGGGTTGGCTGACGCAGCATATAGGGTTACTACTTCACTTACGCGCTTAAGAGAGTTAACTACGTTGATCGGCCACGCGTTTCTCATATAGATCGCAAAGAAGTGGCCCGCACCAACACTTTTCGCAGCCTCAATAGCTAGAGAAACCATCTCCTCATCGTTACCATCATACCTGATCAAACGCTTACCGCTCGACTCACAGAACGCTATACCGAACTTAATGTTAGGAACTGAAGTTACTAACGCTTCATAGATGTCCTCAACAGTCTTTATGAAGTGAGATTGGCCGAGTACGATGTTTACTCCCTCTACACGCGGTATATCTACAACCTCGACCTTCTTAAGCTCACCCAAGCGGTATCACCAATAAAGCGGATTCCTGAAGACATATAAAAACTATCCTATCAGCGCCTGCGAGACCTTCGGAGGTAGCAGCATATTTCGTTATTTAGGCTATTTACTTATAAACTCATATCTTAAACTTACGATAGAGAGCTGAGTGACTGGAGATGTTTAGGCTAGTGAGAGTGGAGGATATAGTGAGGATTCCTCCCAGTAAGTTTAGTGAGGACTTAGTGAAAGTTGCGGGCGAGGTATTAACAGATAAGTATGTAGGTAGCCTACACCCAGACCTCGGACTTATTTTAGCTATAACTGACGTAGAAGTAGAGCCTGAAGGGACTATAATACCCGGTGACGGAGCTACGTACCATAAAGCTGTGCTAGAGTTACTTACGTTTTATCCAGTAGTCAACGAGGTCGTCTGCGGGATAGTCGTTGATGTAAAGCGCATCGGCATATTCGTAAACATAGGACCTATGGACGCTCTAGTTCACGTGTCTCAGATTGCTGATGATAGAATGGTGTACTACGACGAACTAGGAGTCCTAGAGGGTGAGGAAACTAAGATAAGGATTAGCAAGGGCGATATTGTGAGAGGTAGAATAACTGCGGTTTCAATAGCTAGACCCTCGTTACTAAGGATAGCGATGACTATGAGGCAACCAGGGCTAGGAAAAATAGCCACAGGTGCTAGCAGTGAGTAGAGGGTATAAAAAGCCGTTTAAGGCTTGCTCTAGGTGCCGGCTCCTCGTTCCCCATGAGGCACCTACATGCCCGTCTTGCGGCTCTACTACCTTCACTGATGCCTGGTCGGGAGTAGTAATCATAGTTGACCCAGAGAAGTCCAAGTTAGCTAAAATGCTGGGAATAGAAAAACCGGGAAGATACGCGCTTAAGCTCGGATTATAGGGAGACTTATCTAAGTAAGTGCTATATCGAGTTAATTCGATAGCCTCACTAAATTACAGGGCAACGCTAGGCTAACTTCTTTTTAGCTTCTTCTATGAGCCTTTTCTCGTAGCGGTTCTTCCACTCATCTTCAGTGATGCCCCTCCACTCTTCGACTAAAACGTCCCTTGCTTCCTTGTTCTTCATAAAGTAACTTATAGCGTAGCTACAGATGGGTAAGACCTTCAGACCATTGCTTTTAGCGTAGTCTACTACTTTCTCCACAAGAACTCTAGCATAGCCCCTACCTCGGTGTGACTCTGGAACATAAGTCTCCAGTATCTTAAGTACACTGCCCTCGGTTTCAGTAGCTACATATGCCTTGCTGCTATCTTCTAGTTTAATATAGAACACCCCACCCGCCTTTTTGACCTCCATACTGTACCCCCAAAGAATCGAGCTTCATTCATAAATACCTATATTACGCGCTTGTAGATATACTCGCAGCTTGCCTCACTAATGCGTAGCTCTAACTGGACTCACTTCGAGAAATATTTGTGGCTAACTGTAAGATCGCCGGTGCTCGAGATGTTGAAATCTATCGAGTGGCTTGGGGATAGAGTGCGGTGGATCAATACTCTTAAGATCCCGTGGGATGAGGAAGTGATTGAATCAGGAGACCCAGAGAGAGTGGCTCAAGCTATTGAGAGAATGGAAATAAGGGGAGCACCAGCTATAGGGGTTGCTGCCGCACTTGCTGTTGCTTTAGTTGCTACTAAGTCTGAGACCGAGAGTCTAGAGGAACTAAAGAGTGAGCTACTATTCGCAGTACAGAGAATGAAGAGAACAAGACCGACCGCAGTCAACTTGTTCTGGGCTTTGGGGAGGGTGGAGTCAGTTATTAGAGCAGACTACTCAAGTGCTAGAGAGCTGAGAGAAGCTGTAGTTAGGGAAGCCCTCAACATATATGAAGAAGACATCGATGTGAATAAGAGGATGGCAGAGATAGGGTCTAAGCTCGTAGATGATGGTGAAACCATATTAACCCACTGTAATGCTGGTGCTCTAGCTACAGTTGCATACGGTACTGCTCTAGGTGTAATTAGGGCTGCGTGGGAATCTGGAAAGAGAGTTAAAGTTATAGCGACTGAGACTAGGCCCATGCTTCAAGGAGCTAGGCTAACCGTATGGGAGCTAATGAAGGAGGGAATTCCCGTGAAGCTCATAACAGACAACATGGTGGGTTACGTAATGAGCAGGGGGCTCGTATCGAAGGTTATCGTAGGAGCAGATAGGGTGATCCTACCAGGTTACGTAGTGAATAAAATCGGTACTTACACTATTGCCGTGCTGGCCGATAGGCATGGAGTACCCTTCTATGTAGCGGCACCGACTTCGACGATAGATTACGAAAGCAGGATCGAAGATGTCGTGATAGAAGAAAGGAACCCAGACGAGGTTAGGACGGTGCTATCGAAGTTCTATGTAACACTTCCAAACGTAGATGTCCTTAATCCAGCGTTCGACATAACTCCACCAGAGTTAGTAACAGCAATCATAACCGAGAGGGGGATAGCTAGTAAACCTCTTGAAGAGAGCTTACTTAGGCTAAGAGAAAGCACTAATACGCGCATCCAGTTTCACGCTTTAAAGCCCCAGCATATGGTACTTCGCTATATTGGGAAGTAAGCTTTATATACTTTGAGGTGATAAATTGAAGGATAAAGGTATAGGGTGGGCGACACATGAGTAGAAGACCCGCGAAGCCACATATGAATCTAGTGGTAATAGGGCACGTAGATCACGGAAAGAGTACTCTAGTAGGGCATCTGCTCCTATCTCTTGGAGCTATAGACCCCAAGACCGCGAAGGAAGTCGAGGAAGCAGCTAAGAAAGCTGGTAAGGAGTCAGAGAAGTTCGCATGGTTCTTAGACAGACTGAAGGAAGAGAGAGAAAGAGGGCTCACTATAGCACTCTCGTTCATGAGGTTCGAGACACCTAAGTACTACTGGACTATAATTGATGCCCCAGGACACAGAGATTTCGTTAAGAACATGATTACTGGGACTAGTCAGGCAGATGCAGCACTGTTAGTGGTATCAGCTAAAACAGGTGAGTTCGAAGCTGGCATGAGCCCCGAGGGGCAGACACGTGAGCACGCTATACTTGCTAGAACCATGGGCATCGAGAACCTGATCGTCGCAGTCACGAAGATGGACATAACAGACCCTCCGTGGAGTGAGGCTAGGTATAAACAAGTCGTAGATGTAATGAAGAAGTTCCTCAGAACTCTAGGCTTTAGAGTTGACGAAATACCTTTCGTCCCCGCCTCCGGCTGGCTCGGAGACAACATAATGAACCAATCGAGTAACATGCCTTGGTATAAGGGACCAACACTAGTGCAGGCCTTAGACATGTCTAAAGAACCACCTAAGCCGATAGACAAGCCGCTCAGACTCCCGATACAGGAAGTTTACAGTATCTCGGGTGTCGGTACGGTACCTGTCGGTAGAGTTGAGACAGGTAGGTTGAGGGTAGGGGATAAAATAGTCTTCATGCCTCCTGGAGTTGTAGGTGATGTAAGGTCGATCGAGATGCACCATGAGAAACTAGATGAAGCCATACCTGGAGACAACATAGGGTTTAACGTGAGAGGCGTCTCTAAGGAGCAGGTTAAGAGGGGTGACGTAGTAGGCCACCCAGATAAGCCGCCGACTGTAGTAGAAGAGTTTACTGCCAGAATATTCGTAATGTGGCATCCTTCGGCGATACACGTAGGTTACACACCAGTAATCCATGCGCACACTGCCTCAGTAGCTGCTAGAATTGTGGAAATAATCGGTAGGCTCGATCCTAAGACGGGTCAGATAGTAGAGAAGAACCCACAGTTCATTAAGGCAGGTGAGTCAGCTCTAGTGAAGTTCAAGCCGATTAAGCCTATGGTAGTAGAGAAGTATGGCGACTTCCCGCAGCTAGGCAGGTTCGCAATGAGAGACATGGGGAAGACTGTAGGTATTGGCACTATCATAGACGTAGTTCCAGCAAAGGTAGAACTAAAATCATAGCGGTAGCGACAGTCAAACATAGGGTTATAACTAATGACTAAAGTAAGGATAAGGCTTTGGAGTGTTAACGTATTGCATCTAAACCAGGTAGCAGAGCAAATAGTGGACCACGCAAAGAAGCTAGGAGTTAGAATATCCGGTCCCGTCCCTCTACCGACGAAGAGGCTAGTAGTACCTGTCCTAGTGCCACCCCACGGTGAGGGAACTAAGGTCTACGAGAAGTGGGAAATGAGGATACACAAGAGATTAATAGACGTAGAAGCAGACGAAAAGTTTATGAGGCAGATAATGAGGATAAGAGTGCCGGACGACGTGTACATAGAGATAGAAGTCCTTAAGTAACCTTAGGTAATCACCGCATCACGCTTTTTAAAATATTTAAGAGTAGTTGATATCAAGTTCTTGGCGCCGGGGTGCCCGAGCGGTCTAAGGGGCCGGCCTGGAGAGCCGGTGGGCTAACCGCCCACGCGGGTTCGAATCCCGCCCCCGGCGTCACTCCCATGCGTAGTGATGGTTTATAAGTCATTGTTTCACACCGCTCCCATACACCATGAAACGATTTAATAATGTTGCTATATGATAATACTAGGAGATAATGGATAATGTTAGGAGTGTGGACGTGAAGCCTTGGTACGATGGACTGAACCTCGAAGGATTGAGTGATACAGACAGGGTTAAGATACTTCAGTACGTAGTGGATAAGCACGGTATGGGGAGAGTGCAGGAGGTTCTCAAGGTGATCAGGATCACTATGTGGAGGCTTCTGAACGGGAAGTCCAGGCTGGACGATGAGAGGCTGAAGCTTCTCCTCACCATGATCACAGAGGAAGAGTTTAGGAAGGTGTTAGAGGCTAGGAAGGTGCTGGAGGCGGCGGGCTAGTCAGAGATGGATACGTAGACTACACGCTAGCGCTAGAGGTCATGAAGCTCGTCCTCAGGGACGAGTACCTAAGAAACCTAATACTGAGGTACGTCGTGGACACATATAGAGAAGACCTGAGGAAACTACTAGGGCTGAGCTTCGCAGGCATAAAGCTTGAGTGGAGTGAGGACTTCGAGAACTTCCTATCGGAGAGGAAGAAGCGTGGGAAGGTCAGGGACCCGGAGACGATAAGCTACTACAGAAGCCTCTTCAAGAAGATGCAAGCAGGTGGGAGAGCTGTGGAGATGTCCAGCCAAGAGATCATAACGCTCGGCTACAGGATAGCCTGTTTGCCACTAGTGTTCTTTTTGAAAGCTTTCTGTAGATAGTTCTTCACAGTGTTCTACCGCTTCTCTTCCTCCTGCTTTTTTAGGTTCTTACTCTTCTTAACAATGTCCTCTTACCTAAAATTCTCGACAATGTGAACAGCTTTGGGAAACATAATGGTTGTTTGTTTAACGAACTCGTTTATGAAATCCCCCTCCCTGTTTCTTTCTCATCTAGCGTACTTCTTGAATAGAACTGTCGTCTCGGATGCTGTGGTTGATGTGCTCTCGGAAAGACCCTACAAAATTTTTAGATATTATATACGCTAACATTAGCGTGGGAGACACACGCATGCTCTTAAAGAGTGAGAGCTTCCTGTTGCATCCTTGTGCTATGAATGGAAAACAGCGAATGGGTATAATGAGGAGGGTGTGAGGTGTCGAAGATGTATGTTTATGAGAATGAGTTAAACGTGAGAATGGCTAGTGTTCTCAGCGAGAGCTTTGGTCTTGACTGTAGAGCAGAGAGAGTGAGTCGCAGAGCTAGGTCAGATATTAGGTGTTTCTACAGCGGGTTTAGAATCGTTATTGAAGCCTCTTATAATAGGAGTGACGCAGAAAAAGATGCCAATAAGAGGGTCGAGGACGGTTTAGCAGATATCGCTATAGCACTCCACTACCCTGAGAGGTACCCGGATATCCCAGAGGAGGAGTTGAAGAAGAGGCTTCGGGAGTCGGTATTCAACGCCATGATAGTAGTCCCGAGAGAGGTAAGAAACCTTGAGAAGTATGTTCTAAGGAAAACGAGAGTCGCAAAACCTGTTGGCGGATGGTTCGACAACATCAAGCTCGGGGACCTGGTAGACATCGTCAAGCACTCCGTATCCTACCTGCTTGAGGAAGCCGAGGTTGAGCAAGAGGTTGAAGAGGCGAAGAAGTGTATAAGCGAGTTCACCAAAACCGCCAACAGTCTCCAGGGAAGCGATAAGCTCAGAGAGGAAATAGCTGAGGTGCTCTACAAGCTCTACGGCTTCGAGGTAGCAGAGGCGAGAGATGCTGAAGTAATGTTTGGTCAAGTAGCGCTCTCGGTCCTCCTATCCTCCATTCTCTACGAGCGGGTAAGGCACTTTCACGGCATTAAACCCTTAGCGGACTACGTTAAACGACATGGTCCTATAAACGGGCTTCGAGAAGCATTCAACTCCCTCCTAAAGGTAGACTACGAGCCCGCGCTAACCTTTACAGTAGAGATCCTAGGCAAGCTCCCACCGCATCTTAGCCCTCAGGTCGGCAACATAGTTGACTTAGCGCTGCGGATATCCGAGATGACTAGCCTCCTGGCAAGAGACTTCGCTGGCAGAGTTTACCACGAGATAGTAGGCGACATCGCTGTTAGAAAGGGCTTCGCAACTTTTTACACTGAGATACCTGCCGCATATATGCTCTCGAATCTAGCTATCAAGACGCTTCTGGATGTGAGCGATATCAAGAAGCTGGATAAGGACCAGTCTAACGCAATCATCAACTCGCTATGTAGACTAAAGGTAGCGGATTTCGCTTGTGGGAGCGGAACACTACTAACAGCCTCGCTCTACAACGCGTCAAGACTAGCAAGAAACATATGCTTTCTGCGTGACCTCGAGTGCTCGTGTAGAGAAATAGAAGGAGATAAGAAGAGTTCAGCCAGTATCGAGAAGACACTGGTAGAGAGAGGTATATATGGACTCGACGCTCTTAGGTATGCTACCCAGGTATCAGCGTTGAACCTCGCGCTCATGATTCCAGAGAGCATCACCAGAGAGAACATAGCAACCGTGTACCTAGGTGTTATGCCAAATATGAACGCATGGCTTGGTTCACTCGAGCTCCTAGATAACGTTAAAACGTTTGGGGGACTGCTTGGGTGGATTGAAAGCGGATTGGAGGGAGCAGTAGAGACGGTATCAGCAACTAGAGTTGTAAGTGGAAGCATAGAGCTTCTCGACAAGTACGATATAGTCATAATGAACCCGCCGTTCACTAGAGCGACCGGGAGAGTCGGCAAAGAGTTCGAAGAGGAGAGGAAAGGGCTCTTCGGCTTCATAGCGGACGAGAAAAACAGGAAGATTCTTAAGGAGAGATACGATAAAATCCGCGAGAGAGTGAGAAGCGACCTCATGAAGATAGCCAGAGAGCTCGTGGGGAAGGAGCCAGTTCTACAGTTCTACAGGATGCTCTTACTGGAGCTCGGAAAGAAGAAAGAGGAAAGTGATACTGGTTTAGACCAGTACCTCAGTATAGGGCAGGCTGGTGAGGGTCTTCTCTTCCTCTACCTAGCCTACAGGTACGTTAGTCCAGGCGGGGTAATAGCCTTCGTACTACCGAGAAACCTTCTTTCGGGTATATCCTGGTTCTTGGCGAGAACGCTCCTAGCGGGCAAGTTCCATCTTAGATACGTCATTGTTAGTAGCGATGCCAAGAAAGGCTATAACTTCTCGGAGAACACTAGCTTAAGCGAGTGCTTGATCGTCGCCAAGAGAACAGATGAACATAGACCAGACGAGGAAACAGTGTTCATCAACCTGCTCAGGAAACCGAAATCAGCCCTAGAGGCTATACTGCTATCAGAGAAGATACTGCTATCCGAGGATGCGCTAAGGGTAAGTGGTGGTAAGAAAGAGGGATTAGTAGAGCTAAGCAGTGGCGCTACGTGCGTTGTCCAGAGAGTTCCTAGACGGATGCTCCTGGAGAACATAGATAACTGGAACAAGCTGGTCTTCCTTCCGGAGCCGGAGGTCGTGGACATCGGTTTGAGTGTTCTGAAGGGAGACCTCGGAGTCATGGACGTAAGGGTTCCGGTAGCTAGACTAAATGAGCTCATAGCCAGCATAGGCATAGATAGTCCTCAGTTCCACGATAACTTCAACCGTACCAGCACGGAAACTCCTTATCCAATAGTATACGGAGGCGAAGAGGAGATCAGAGAAAAAATGCTCGTAAAGCCAAACGCGTACGCTACCTGTAAACCCGATAGAGCCCGAAAGATCTACGAAAAGTTCGCAGGTAGAGTACTGTTGCCGGATAGAATATGGCTAGATACCGCTCATGTCATAGCATTGTTCTCGGAGACTCCAGTTCTCTCCAACATATTCTACGCTGTTAGACTGAAGAAGCCCGGAGTGGAGGCCGAGAAGGCTCTCGTCTACTGGCTCAACACCACCTGGGGTCTACTATCAGTTGTCGCGAGCAGGGAAGAAACAAGAGGACGGTGGATGCGCTTAAAGAAGGCTCAGTGGAGGATGCTACCCGTACTAGACGTGAGCAAGCTAGACGACGAGGCTCTCGAAAGACTCTCAAACGCCTTCAATACTTTATGCGGTGCTAAACCTAGAAGGATAGTAGAGCAGTTCTCCACAGACCCCGAAAAGGTGGACCCCGTGAGGCTAAGATTTGACCTCGAGTTCCTGAAAGCCTTCGACCCAAGCATAGACGAGAACGAGGCTAAGAAGAAGCTTTACGAAATCTACAAGAGAATAGCTGTAGCACTAAAGCGATGGACTGAAGAATCCAACAGTGAGATGAGGAAAGAGAAGCGCTAAGGTGTTGATTCATTGGCAATGTTTTTGGTCATGAAACGTAGTTTTAGTGGAATTTGATTTTGATACAGGTTGTGTAACATCATTCTATACTATTATACTATCACTAAACGTAATTTACCTTGCAGACCATACCTATTCAGCGGAAAAGACTTCTTTGAGTAGAACGCTCATGGTGTTAAGAGTGCGTCTCTAAAGAGCGTTGCGGAGATAATTGCGTATTTGGGGATTGTTCCCCGGGGCTACCTTGTAAACATCTTTGTTAGGAGGGCTAGAGCTGAGGAACCTAACCTAAGGATGTTACTGGTAACGGAAGTATATAGGTCAAAACAGTACTAGTTATTTTGACCCCTACTAACGGTCCAGGTTGAAAACGCCCAATTCCGGTCAGAATCAGACCATGATTTGTCTGGCACAGTACCTGGGCTGACCTGATCGTTCGGGTTCTCGAATCCGAGAAATTTTTGTTTTGGTGACTCAATCAGACATGTTGGTAAATGTTAACTTTACATACCTTTATTTTTTAAAGCGTTTCTTTCATATACCTTTTGACCATGTTTCATTTATTTACCTTTTACAAAAGGTAAATGAAAGAAACATGTAAGTCATGTGGGTCCGGAACCATCAGACTCACCCGAGCAAGAGGTATATAAATCTTTCATATACACTTTGATTTAGACCGCATATAAAAGAAACAATACTACATCGGATTAAAACGTAAATAAAAGTAACCATAGTTGAATCAATTTAAAACTTCAAGTCGCGAATAGACCCCCTCACAAGTACCAAGAGAAACTTTTTGATCTCTTCCAATCCCTCAATAAGGTAAACCTTCACGAGTGCTCTATCCCTTAATTGAAGGTCTAGTAGCGGTGGAAGAATATACATATCCAAACTAGTGAACACGCCACCCCCCTCAAAATACACCAACCCACAGAGGTTACCCAGAAACCATGGAGAGGACCACCGACCTCCCCCCCAAGGTATTCGTACTCTACCCCACCGCTCTCCAAAACCCTCCTAACCCTCCTCAACCCCTAATCACAACCTCGGGAACACGACGAACAACGATCCTCTTGGAGAACCATAATAACAAAGAATCGAACTACACCTAGGAAGCTGAGGAAGAATCCCAACCTCATCCAAAGAAAGGAAAACCTCGGAAGGGACATACACCACCTCCCAACCATCAAAAACACGATAAAGAATTACATAGGTAGATGGAAAACCGCCATAACCAAGGTGCATACACGGGAATCGTACTCCTAACTTTCCTAACCACCTTAACCCCCATCCCCACCAACCTTATAAACGCCGACAACCACTGCCATCCCCTTATGAGACCCACTAATGAACTAAAACCCCCAATAACTCCATTATCTTGATCATCCTCCACATCCCAACCCCCAAGAAAACCATACCTCCGGTGCAGAACATAACTATTGAGAGAACTGAACATATCCCCCATCGTGATGAAGGGAATATTGGAAACAGTAACCACGGTAATCCTCCCATTCCTATCATAACGAACAATAAATCTGTTAGATATATGATTCCAAGGAAAATGGTGAACCCCACTCTTACCGATTTCGTAAAGCTTTATTCCGAGTTGATTATCAACAACCTGGAGTATGAAAATCCCACATACACTATAATTCATGGACTGAAGAATGTTTTCAAGAGATCTAACTGTAACCCACCCATTTTTAATGTCTTCAACCTCATCAACAACCTTAACAACCTTTCGGGTATTGTTCCATTCTTACCCGCCAACTCTTTAAGATTCTCTTTATCATAAATGTACGGTATTTTATCGATGTCCCTAAATCTCACAACAACCCTAGTATTCCCTCCACACTTTCTAACTACTATGAATTTCCTCTCATCTCTATGGAGATACTCTAGTAGATCCCTAGAAACAAGAACATCAATCATCCTGAAACCGCTAAGAACAATACCCGGATACCTATAGTAGGCACCTCTCCTAGTCCTTATCTCCCGTCTAGAACCATACACCTCAAAATACAAAATGCTTCGCATCTCTTGAGAGTAAAGATTCTTAGAGTAACTCTCACCAACACTAAAACTTGAATTCCAGACATCACCAGCATTAATTCGGTTAGCAGACCTCTTTGCCCAACCCTTCAGCTTCTTCCTCCTCACCCTCCACCTCCTAAACAAAACCCTCTTCAACATCACTAGGTACTCTAGTGCGGACATCGAATCACTGTCTCGAAGGGGTGAAAAGTATTTTTAAAATTTTCAAGTACGCCTCAACAAACATACCCAATAAAACCTAACAGTAATATCAAAAAGTATACCATGTTTCACAGCTCACGCATAAACCATGAAACATATACATGCGGAGTAGCATACTCCTAAAGCGGGGAAGAATCAAAGGCTTTAAGCCCGATTTCGTTCGACAAGCGGTTAAACAGAATGACCATAAATACATCATAATATAATTGTTTTATGGATCTGACATGCTCACTTTTCGTAAATTTCCCATGAGACTCACTCTTTTAAAGTTTCAATCGTACAATTAAAGTATCGTTTCCTAATCGACGATACGTACCTTAGTAGAGCTTATAGCGAATACGTGGAAATAAAACGATGATTTATTGGATGATAGACGACGTTGCGATGTTGCGATGATGTAAGAAAAAGAAAAATGAACATTGTAATAAAGTAATAAAAATATTTTTTAAGTTAAAATTATCTTTACCGTTTTCTCTGCCATTTAGCTACAGTTTCTTCGAACTCCCGCCGAATTATCTCATTCAAATCATAAGTACCATACATGCTGTACAGTTCCTCAGGTGTGAGTAGCTCTAGCTCTAGCTGTCTCCATCGCTTAAAACCAACAATGTCATTAAATTCAGCCCATGTCACCCCCATCGCCTCTAGGGCTTTAATGTCCTCAGTCTCCTTCAAAATCTTTAGTGCTTCATACATAGCTTTGGTTGCTGCGTAGAGGGCTACCATGGGAACAGATAAGTACTTTACTCCTGCTCTTCGAAGCTCCTCGATGGAGAATGGTGGGGTTCTCCCTCCCGGGATAATATTAAGAGATATCGGAGCAGGTATGTTTTTCACAAGTTTTTCCACTTCTTCGATGCTCTGAGGTGCTTCTACGTATACGTAGTCGGCACCAGCGTGTGCATATGCCTTTCCTCTCTCAATAGCTTCCTCAAGTCCGGCTACTGCTCTCGCGTCTGTCCTAGCTCCGATAACCATATCTGGGTCTATTTCACTAGCAGCCTTCTTAGCAGCCTTGATCTTTTGAACCATCTCTTCCTTGGGTATTATTCTTTTTCCGAGCATGTGTCCACATCTCTTTGGCCATACCTGGTCCTCTATTCTAATGCCTGCTGCTCCAACTTTAGCAAAATTGTACGCTGTCCAATAGACGTTTAGCGGATTCCCATACCCTGTATCGGCATCTACATCAACTGGGATCGAAACAGCATTTATTATGGTCCTAACTCTTTCAAGCATTTCACCAAAACTTACTAACCCGATATCGGGTTGTCCTATTAATGTAGCGGCTATGCCGTATCCGGTAGTACCTACAATCTCGAATCCAACCTTCTCTATTATAATCGCTGAAAGAGCGTCATAAGCGCAAGGTCTAATGATCATCTTGTCTCTACTTAAGAGCTCTCTAAATCTTTTACCCATAGACCTGAGGGGCATGTGAATCCACCTTCTTTAACCTATTTTTAATAAGGGATACGGCTAGAACAACTACAAAAAATGCTGCAAATGCCGGTAGGAACTGATAGAACATTAAGCCTACAAATCCCAATACCGCTATTAAGCCGTATAGTATTCTCATTGGAGCTTTTAAACCATAAGTGCTCCACCACGCTACTCCCGTGTAAGCAATTAACAAGGCAACCATGATCATCACGATTACTAGGGACTCCACAAGAATTGACGTGACATTAAGTAAAGATAGCTCACCAACTGTTACAAGCAATAGGTCTGGTCTAAGTATAAATCCCCAGGCTATAATCCATGATGCTAACGTCATCGCAAAAGCGGCTATGCCGGCCTTCCAGAAATCAGCTTTAGCTATGCTCGCTGCTGCAAAGGTGGCAAGAGCAACTGGTGGTGTTAACGGGGCGAAAACCCCGAAATAAAATATAAAGTAGTGAAGGGCTATCTTAGGAATACCGATAAGCGCTGCTAGTCCACCCAGGATCGAGACTAAAGTCACGTATACTACCGGTGTGGGAAGTCCGAAGCCGAGCAAAATTGCTATGAACATCGAGATTAGTAATACGATGAACATGTTCCCCCCAGAAATATCCCAAATAATGCGACCTAGACTATAGGATAAACCCGATAAAGATAGTACTCCGGCTATTATGCCAGCTCCAGCGCATGTTAATATTATAGAGGACGCTTCTCTAAACGACTTTTGAAATCCTTTTATGACATTATTAGAAAAAGATCTCGACGACCTCAAGCCCAATAAAGCTAAAACCATGAGAATAGACAAAGCTGACGTAACCATTATCGAAGATATCGTAGAACCCAGTTGGTATGCAAAGACGGCGAAAGTAACTAAAATGAGTGTAGAAAATAGCATACCTAAAGTTTTCCCATACCTCAATGCCGCTATAATTAAGACAGACAGCAATGAGCCGAGAGCTGCCATACCGGCTTCAAATCCGATTGACAAAAGATATACGAGTAGGGCAATAGGCGTAAACGCATATAACTCTCGCAACACCTCCCTCCTTTTTGGGATTTCGGATTCTGGAAGTTCTCTAAGACCTAACTTTTTAGACATAAGATCGACATAGAGATAGAGATAAAGATAGTACAATACTGCTGGCACTATGGAGGCTACCACCACATACCAGTACGTCACACCTAAGTAAAGGGGCATTATGAAACCAGCGGAACCTAAAACCGGGGGCATTATCTGCGCCCCCGTTCCACAAGCAGCTGTGATAGCAGCGGCTACCTCTGGTGTTAAACCAAGCTTGATCATGGTGGGAATGGTTATCGTTCCAATAATTGCCGTTGCCCCAGTAGCCGAACCAGTTGAAGTACCTAATAAGGCTGTTGATACTACAGTTACCTTAGCTGGACCGCCACGCCTCTTGCCAGCAAATGCTGTGGCTACTTTACTGAAGTACTCTGCTATGCCTGCCTGCTCCAGCATTGAGCCGAAAAGCAGAAATACTGTTATCATTAGAACAGCTACCTGCAGTGGGGTTGAATATATACCAATGTTAAACAGATATATCTTTTCAATAAACAACTTAAAGTCAAATTTTGCATCCCAAAGCCCGTATGCTATGAAAGCTAGTACGACTATAGCAAGCTCGCGACCTACTCTTCTTCTGATTGCCTCAGTGGTTAGGATTACCGTGAGCCATCCAAATAAAATGTCCTCTGCTGTTGTAATACCAATCCTCAAACTTAGTTCATGATATATTGCGAAGCGATAAATAGATGCCGCAAAAGCAATTATTCCTAAAACGTAATCGATATAGCTTACTCTACTCCCTCTACGCGCCGGTGTAGTAAAATAAGTGTATAGCAGGGATAATGCTAATAGTAAAGACATATGGTGTTGACTAGTGAGAACCAACCATTCCGGAATACTGGTAACGTGGGAAAGCATTGATAGGATTACGTTATAAGCTCCTGTTGCCACGAGCACGAGATAAATTATAGAAAAAACCGCTATGCTGCTGACGAAAAACTTACTCATGTAAATCCTCCTCATGTAAATCTTCACTTTGGTTTTATTTCATCTGGAACAACAAATCCTTTCTCTACGAAGTATTTAAAGGCTCCCTGGTGTAAGGGAATTGCAATACCTCCGAACGGGTTGTTTCTATCCACATCTCTCAAAAACTCGGCCATAACAACTACTTCGTCAAAATGTTCCCAATAGGCTTTAACGAACTTATATATGAGTTCCTCCGGAGCGCCTGAGTTTGCTATTATGATAGAAGGAACCTTCAACACTCTAACATCTCTATCCATACCATTGTAGCTTCCTGCTTTAGCCACATAAACACCGAAAAACTTATACTTTTCTATAAGCCTGTTGGCGATCTCCTCAGGTATCTCAACAAATGATAGAGGTAGCCTCATACTAAGTTCATAAATAGACGGATTCGGGACTATAGTGTGGTGGATAACGGCATCAACTTGACCTGCGAGTAGCATGTCCCAGGATTCTGGGTCCCCAATATTAAGTTTCACTGCTTTATCCCAAATACCTGCTTCCTTTAGAATTATCTCTGATACTACAGCATCCCCGCTTCCAGGTTCTCCGATTGCCACTCTTTTTCCAGCTAAATCGTATACTGTTTTAATACCGCTACCCGATTTGACGAGAAATCCAACTACTAACGGGTGGATTGGAGCGACTGCTCTAAGATTTGGGTAGCTCTCGTTAGTGAAGAATGGGGGGAGCCCCTTGTATGCATAGTAAGCTACTAAACTTGTTGATAGTGAGATTGGTACATCTCCTCTACCTACAGCCCTGGAATTGCTTACTGAACCACCACCAGGAATTGCTACGACGACTATCTCTGGTGTATACTTTGACACAATTGCGGCAATTGCTTGGGCTGCTATATAGAATGTTCCGGTCGGTGAGCCTGTTGGCATTTTAAAATAGTATTCTCGCTTTTCTACCGGAGTTTGCGTAACGGTAGTCGGAGTGGGGGAAGAAGTGGGAGATGGCTTCAGGCCTCCTAATAAGCCATAGGCTACTGAAATTATTACTATCGCAGTGAGTATCAATGCCACTATAGCATAAAGTATGGACTTTGGCATGCTATTACCCTATCACTTTATGCAGGGACCGTAATATTCTAGGTGTCAAACAAGTTTGGCTGAGTTTTATTACCCGTGACCCTCTTCTTCGTACCCTTTAAGCTTCTTTATAATGTCCGCTCATAGTTAATTCAATTGACATGGTTTATAAGTTCAATAAGTTAACCCAATCAGGGTGAGCGAGGTGTTAATTAGGGGGCTTTTAAAGGTTTTGCACCCATCCGACGTAATCACTAGGTTAAGCATAGAGTTACGCATGGAGACGGTGTTGACTAACATGAGTCTTACTGGGAGGTATACCCACGGGTTACTTTTATTTAATCCGGTTTCGGCATATAACTTTCCATCGATAAAGCTACTGGATATAATTAGCACTTCAGATATAATCAAGGAGTTCACGTTCGTTCATAAAGACCCTCCTATAATATATATAGTAAAACAGAGCTTCGGAGTACAAAAGGCCTTAGCTGATGTGCGAGCAATTAAACCTACAACCGTCTTACATAGCTTGAACGGTGTAAAACACTTTTGGGTTACGCTTGACGAATCGAAAGCTTCAGATCTTGTCAGACTTGTCAAAAAGTACGCTATCGAGGTTGGTGAGAAGGAGACTCGTGTTAGGCTTAAAATATACAAAAAACTCAAAAGCTTAGACTACAATTTTCTGAGGTCTTTCCCGACGAACTTTAGAGAATATTTTATAGTAGGTGGTCGCAATTATGGAGCTTCCAAGCTAACTTTACTAGAATACTATGTCTTAAGGAGAGCTTACGAACTCGGGTATTTCGATTGGCCACGAAGGTGTTCTCTCACTTGTTTATCCGCAGATATTGGACTATCAAAAGCTACTCTTTCTGAACATTTAAGAACTGCCATTAGGAAGCTACTGAATGAATATTTTGAACAACTTGAATAATGACGTTATCATTTAAGGACTTAAGTAGCTTAATGTAAGCTAGGCTATAAACGTGAAGGCTCGAGAATAATGGAGCAACAGGTTAGCGATCAAGTCTTAAGCCTGTTATTTAACTTCCGGCAGTTGAGATGGACGTATGTGAGCGCGGTCTCACCGCCACTATGTAGCTATCATAACACTTTAGTACCGGATACGGCTATATACTCATGTTGATGGTATGCAAAGTAAAAGTTACACCCTATGTGTCCGTTATTCAGAGTAAGCCACACTTGTCCAGCATAGTATGCAATACAGAATAAACTTTCAACAAGTTAGCAGCTTGATTAGCTACAAGTACATTCCTGCTATAGGATCCTCCCTGTTCGTGAGCGCAAGTCCAGCTGTTAGAAGCTATGTAGACGTTCATTCTTAGTAGGATGTTGACTGAAATGATAACATAAGACAGCTTCACTATTAGTGGAGATGTATAAGCTCTTCGCTACTTCTCCTATTTTCAGCAAAGGAGTCGAAAGGTATTTTAAGACGGTAGGCCGACTAAGTTTATAGAATCTTACCAAGACATGATTAATGTCATCTCCCAGTTATTTCGAGAAATCTATAGCAAGGCAGAAATTGTTGAGTACGAATGACTATATGTGTTATTATTTCGTTGATCTTCTATTCATTAATCATGCAACAATCTGAGAACTAAAGACCATCGAGTCTTCATCCTGGCACATACAGGTATTCCAGCTCTGGCTAAGTAGCTTTAATGTCTAGGACTTACGTGCTTAGTGACGCAAGCATTCGAAATCGGTACTTAGAAACGTAATGCTTCAATCGATGGATTCGAAGTATTTGGTGTCATAAGACCTTCTCGAAAACCGATGTTTAGCAGGAACCACCCAAACTACCTATAAATTCCGCACTGGTATTGTATCAGTATGAGACCCTCTGGTTCAGTTATGCCTTTAGAGAGTCTTCTCTCTCCTGACGAGACATTTTCACAGCGTCCTTCGCGAACCTACATATGATCTTAATAACTCCCTGAACCCCTTCATAACCTAGACCATACTGTCGTCGGAACTCGAGCCGTAATCGGCTTTAAGTTAACTGCGGCTATTACTCTCTATCCCTATATTGTTGCTCATCACGCAACCATCAAATTAATGGTAACAACCGTAACTGCTAAAACGCTATATGCCCGCTCTTCTTTGCCTCCCTTTTAGGTGTGATAGGGAACTTTATCCAGCTGGTTCTTTAGCTCTTGCTATATGGCTTCTTTAGCTTATCAAAACAAGGACATTAAAACAAAATACACACTTTAGCCAGTACGTAAACAAAGTGAATTAAGTGCTTAAGACCTACGTAACAGGTACATATGTAGCTGAGTGCAAACTATTTTTCATTCAAAGATTTTTAGACTACCAAAAACATTGACCGCATGTCTTTATCTTTACCCAATATTACCAGCGTAGACTACGCTTTCTAACTCAGCTTTATCTCACGGGGCATTTCATTAGCTAGATCTAGGAGAACACTAGTAGCCTTACAATTAAGAGCTGTCCTAACTTGAGTACCTGCTGGAGTACGTCTAAATGACATTAAAAAGAAGATACCTCGGAGTAATTGCCACCGGCGATTAGGGAGTTTATGGTAAAAAGGGTATTGAAGGTTACTTGAGTGTCTATTAGCTGTGACTTTATTAAAGATATAAAGACTTTAAACTTTTTAAACTCTGTAAGCACGTTAAAGTGAGGTATCTATGCAGTCTCTAGTTTTAGAACCAGTTGGAACTGCTATGATATTTTATGGTTTAGTGCTCTTCATGTTCACTTGGCAACTTCTCGGTAAGGCTGATGCTAAAGCAGCTGGTTTCGTGGTTGCTGGATCGGGCTTTATTGGGCTCATTATGGGTTTATTTGCGTATATAGGGCTCGGTCTAGCGCTTCCAGGTACTCTAGTAATAATATTTGCTGTTACCTTCATTATGGCTGGTATATGGAATATAAGAGGGCTAGAACCTAAGACATTAGCGTACTTTCTCTTGTATCTTGGAATAGCTGATGCCATATACGCAATATACTTCGCAATGGTACAGCTCTTTATATTCTCGGCTTTTTGCTGGGCGTGGTTTCTAGTTTACGTACTCTTTGTTCTCGCCCTTCTAACGGGGAAACCAGTATACGCTATCGCAGCCAGATACTGGTGCCTCATCTGCTCTTTCGCTACTCTACTCGTACCAGGATTCTTATTAGTAGCTGGAGTAGTATTCGGGTAAATAAAATATTTTACTTTAAATCAATCATTTCGCAGTAATACTCTTCAATGGCTGTTTTTGAAAACTTAGAATTATTATAAGAATTAATTAAGAGCTCTGCCAACACGTACATAACCAACACATAGCTTGACTAGCGTTCGTAGCCGTGTTCACCACTCAATGTCCTGCGGATTCTTCTGCGATAATGAGAACAGCGTTTTCCGACCTCGGGTATCGACGCAGACCTTACATATAGCCGCTAAGGGCTGTTTTCTTCTTGATGATTTTAGGAAATGCTTATTAGCGTTGTTTTTGCTCTATGCTTATTGGAAGCTCTGGGTGGTGATGGGGGCATTGCTCCAAGCCACCCGAGGCTTAAGCTAGATGGGAGCCCCGTGCCGTTGGGCTCAACAGCCACCCATGAAGCCATACAGATACCAATATCTGTATGGGTGAGGTGGAAGTCCCTGGATACAGCTATGAACGAAAACGAACTAATAGGAGTGAGCACCCAGGGACAAACGGTAAAAGTAAAGCGTAGATGTTGTTCCCACGTCTCTGAATTGTAGGTACGTTCAAGCCCGGCATTAAGCGATCTATGGCCTCTGTAAGCTATTGAGCATAGCTTAGTTTATCCTTGGGAAACTTCGAGAAACCTTAGGGCGGGAATAGGCATTGAAGAATTCGTACCAAAATGAGTAGTCGTTAAGTAGTGAAGCACCTAAGGCAGTGGTGATAGAGGAGCGAGAGCTCATACTTTACAATTGCTACTTAGGGTTTGCGACTTAAAGCAAGGTCTAGAGACAGTTAAAAGTCATGGTACTTGAGGAACTCTATTGGTGAAGGAGCAGCTATTACCTCTATTGCCTCCTTCTCTTTAGCCTCTACGTATCTCTCTAATAGTTCGTCAGTAAACACCGGTTTAAGAAAGTCACTATCTGAAAGCAGCTCACCGAGAGCCTCCGTTAGCGATGACGGCAGCCTTCTCTCTTTAGGTACTCTAGGTAGCTCATAAGCACTCTCGTTGAGAGGGTTACCAGGGTCTATAGACTTCCTAATACCGTCTAACCCAGCCATGACAATAGCAGCTATAGCTAGGTATGGGTTAGCGGTAGGGTCTGGTGGTCTAAACTCTACTCTCGCATGCTTCTCTCCGTAAACTAGTGGAACTCTAACTGCGGCACTGCGGTTTCTATAACCCCAGACGGAGTAGACCGGTGACTCAAAGCCCGGTACGAGCCTCCTATAGCTATTGACAGTTGGAGCAACTAATGCCGCAAGAGCTCTTATGTGGTACAGAAGACCACCAATGAAGTACCTAGCTGTCTGGCTCAGTCCATTTCTGTCGCTATCGTCATAGAACAAGTTCCTAGGACCTCTCCAGAGGCTTACGTGGACATGCGTCCCAGACCCGTTCTCATAGCACAACGGCTTCGGCATAAAAACTGCCTTGAACCCCCTTAGCTCCGCTAGAGACTTCGCTACGTACTTAACCGTCTGGATACTGTCAGCGATTTTAGTCGGGTTACCAGCATCTATGTTGATCTCCAGCTGGCTCGAGGCCACCTCGTGGTGGTGTCCGCTCACCTTAACACTAAAGAACTTCGAAAGAGTGTCCACAAGCTCTGCTCTATAGCTACGCAGACTATCGCTCGCCACCTGGTAGTTGCTGAGTAACCTCGCTCCAGCTCTGTCTACCAGCTCTATTCGGTAGCCCGCAGATACTGGAGGAATAAACGTTGCCTTAAGGCTCTTGAAGACAAAGAACTCTACCTCCACACCCACTAGGGCCTCCACACCACTACCTTTAAGGTACTCCTCGAGTTTTTGAGTGACGAGCCTGGAGTCAACCGGGTGTCTGAACTTTACGTCTCTATATATGTCGCAGACAACTCTTCCCCATCCACTCGACCACGGGATATGCGAGAGAGTGGATACATCAGCTACTAAAACAGCATCGCTATCACTTATGTCACTTATACCTACGCTGCTACCGTCTACTCTAGCTACTAGAGGTCTTTCACTATCTCCGTAAGGGACTGAGGTAGACCTAAGCCTTCCAACTACGTCAGTATAGTGCATCTCTACCCACTCTATCTGCCGTTCAGTTGTTCTAAGTAGCAACTTAGATCACCTAACGTCTTTATACCGTACTACAATAGGTATCGAACAGAAAATAAGAACTCTAGGTAATCAGTGAGAACACTTATATTGCGTTTTTGCGGGTAGTTATAGTGGGTTCAGAATTGTGTTCTAAGCTAGCCATGGGTGGTATAGACGAAGTTGATGCTAAGCTACTTGAGTGTTTAAAGAGTAACGGAAGGCTTAGCATACGCGAGCTGTCTAAAGTAGTAGGTAGGTCTCCTTCAGTAGTATACAGCAGGTTAAAGCGTTTAGAAAGGATGGGAGTCATTAGGGGTTATACTGCCCTGATCAACTATCAACTACTAGGATATGAGGTTCACGCCTTAACCCTACTCCAAGTCGAGGGCGAGCACATAACTGACGTAGAAAAACTGCTAGCTCGAGAACCTAACGTAAGAGCTGTATTCGATATTACTGGAGAGTACGATGTAGCCATAATTACTGTTTTTAGTTCGGTATCGGATTTAGATGCCTTCATAAAGAAGATGCTTAAGGTCCCCTATATAAAGAGGTCTGTAACTAACTTAGTCTTGAGAGTAGTAAAGGACGAACCACACATAGACGTAAGCATCAGTAGAAGCACTAAAACACGCTAACAGGGCTCTTAACTAAATTACTTCAGGCATGTACTTTTTAACTATTAGTTCTGGGCTTTTTCTTAAGATTCGTACTGCCTCCGGGAGCTCGCTTAGAATGCTGTCTGGTGTGACTCCATCTTCCCCCCACTTCTCAGCAGCTATATCTCCAGCAAGTCCGTGAACGAGGACACCCATCCTTGTAGCACCTCCAAGGTCTCTGATGCCTATGCCGTACATAGCTGCTATAGTTCCGGTTAGAACGTCACCGCTACCTGCTTTCGCCATACCCGGGTTTCCGGTCATGTTTATGAATACGTACCCGTTCGGGTAGCCTATGAGGCTGTGAGCACCTTTAAGCACGATATAGGAGTCCAGCTCTGCTGAAACCTTTCTTAGTGCTCCAACTGGGTCCTCACCGACTTCAGTCATACCCATACCGGATAAGCGTACAAACTCTGCCAAGTGCGGAGTTATAACAGTCGGTGCTTTCCTAGACTTCACTACTTCTAACTTACTAGAAACAGCCGTTATTCCATCACCATCTATAATAACAGGCTTATTCACACTTCTCACTACTTCTCTTATGAATTCCTGCGTCTCAGGGTTCAAGGATGCTCCGGAGCCGATAGCAACTACGTCTATATCGAACTTCTCGATCAGGCTGAGAACGTGCTCCGCGTTTTTAAGCGAGATACTTCCCTCATCCGTTTCCTCGAGTGGTATGTAAACGACTTCACTACATCTAGCTGCTATGTAGGGTATTACGGACTTAGGTGCGGCAAGCCTAGAGTAACCTCCTCCTGCTTTGAGGAAGGAGTATGATACGTAGTAGGGAGCTCCGTAGTAGTATCTAGCACCACCTATTGCTAAGAGCTTACCGAAGGTGCCCTTATGACCCCACTTGATTCTCTCCGGTAGTGGGATAGGAGTGTTGAGTTCAACTTTTATCTCTTCTGAGAACAAGAGGTCGGGAGGATACGATAGAGTCGATACGTAGAGCTTCCCGCAGTAATGATAGCCTGGGTACAAGATGTTACCTATTTTCGGTAGCCCAAATGTGACAGTATAGCTAGACCTAACTGCTACACCACATACCTTACCGTTATCGCCATCAATGCCGGAGGGTATGTCTACACTCACGATTTTCTTGCCGCTTCTGTTAAGGACCTCTATAACGTCTCTATAGACTCCTCTAACCTCGCCTTTCAGACCAATCCCAACGAGACCTACGATTAAAACGTCGAACTTTGGTATTCTAACTTCAAGTTCATGGAGCTCACTCGGCTCTCTAATATAAAATAAGGGTAACCCTATCTTAAGAACAGTTTCGTAGTTACGTCTTGCTGGTTCGGGGTACTTAACGGGGTCACCGACCACAAACACTTCAACCTCGGCACCACAAGAGTAGAGCCTTCTAGCTGCTACTAGTGCGTCACCACCATTATTACCTACACCGGCAACAACACCGACACGTAACCCAGAGCATCCAAACTCCCTAACGATTAGGGAGTATAGAGAAGAACCGGCGTCCTCCATGAGAAGCGCGTCGCTAATTCCATAAACGTTTGTGGCTCTATGGTCAATCTCCTTCATTTCTCTCGTATAGCAAACCTTCATTCTATACCTAATAAAGCCTGAAGCCACCTAATACACCACTATAATAATAAATTACGTCCATATTTCTACCTACCTTACGACAGTTTCTGTTAAAAGGCTTATCAGTTTACCGATCTCCTTTTAACCTGGGGACCAAGGCATCTAGACCCAACCACTTCCACCTCGAAGTTTCTTCGGATTTTCTTGTGTGGTCAAGCCACTGCTAGCGACACACCGCAGCTACTAATAACTCGCACGGGGGTTATGAGCGATCTCTCGGTGGATGGCTGCTCACAGGCTCTCATTTTCTTTCGCATTCAGCCTCCCAGCCATCTACCTCTCAACGGCTCTTTCCTCCCCCGCCCCGCCTGCGGGAGTGTGTCTCCAGCGGTTGCCCGTGGTTCACCCAGCTCCCTGCGGCGAAGCAGAGTGCACGAGAGTTCCCCTCGCCATGTTCACCGAGCTCATCCCTACTTCAATATTACCGTCTACGTAAATGCTTACAAGCCTTGAGCGAAACAAAGCACATAAACAGCTAGAACAAAAAAGAACACCCCCACGCACTCCTCCGTTAATTCTCCAAGTAGCGCTAGTGTCGACCGTTAGCGCAGTGTGGGGAGGGTACACTCATAACTAACTCAAAGATACCTCGGGACTCCAATAATCTTACAATTTTATTACATAGTAAAGCAGCTATAAAACTCTGTACGGGATCTTAGTGACGTTTCACTACCTCATTCTTAGAGCAACTTAGATAAAGCCTAAGCCTCTTAAACCGCTTAGGATTAGTTCAATAGCTATCGAGGCTATGATTATAGACATGAACTTTCCTAAACCTTGGAGCACTGATTTACCGAGGTATTTAAACGCTCTATACGAATACCTTAACACTAGGTAGGTTAGAGCAAACGCTATGACGGCTCCAAGAAGGGTGAGTACTGGACCGTAAACTCTAGAGTAAACTATTAACGTACTCATAGTCCCGGGACCAACTATCAAGGGTGTCGCTATAGGTACTACAGCGAAATCCCCTTTCCTCACTTCCTCGACTTTCTCTTTTGCTAGAAGCATATCTACAGCTATGACTATTAGTAGCAATCCTCCAGCTATCCTCAGAGACTCTAGACTGATGTTAAATAATCTTAGAACGTACTCGCCAACCATTGAGAATAGAGCCAAAAGCAAAAGAATTGCGAAAGCAGCTTTGTTAACGATCTTAACCACTATATCCTCCAGGTTAGCATCCTGCGAGTACAGACTCCCCCCTACATAGGAGATGAGTGTAGGAATAGCTGCCGGAGGGTCCATGATGGCGAATATGGATACAGCAATAGTCACAACTTCGGATAGCCTAGTTGAAAAATCCAGTGCGGGGTCAACCAACAGATGCCCACCTTAACTAATCTCAGACTCGGAAGGAATGTACGTAATAGTGATTCCCTGAACCTTAGTCGACCACCACCTCAAGTAGTCCTGTATACTCCGCCTCTCTGAGGGTGAAACAACTATTCTCTTTCTTGCCCAATCCACTTCTTCTAATCCCACAAGCCCCGAGCCCTTGCTTGCTGCTAGCCTTATTAGAGCATCAAGCTCTGCTAGTGAGTACCAGTGAGTATTACTGACTAAGTAATCAACTACCTTATCGCTCACTAACTTGACCTTGTACTTACTAATGTTTCTTAAAGCAGCCTTTCTTCTCATATCTTTATCTGGGTAGCCCACAACTATGGTTACGTCTACTCTACCAGGCCTGAGCAAGGCTGGGTCTAGGAGGTCTGGGTTATTGCCCGTAAGTATAGTGAAAGGTCTGTCTACCTTCTGAAGATGGTAGAGTATTGTTGAGAGCTCACTCAGGTGGGCCTCGTGAATGGTGTATTTCCTAGACGAAAGAAACTCTGCGTCATCAATTACTATGGCCACTTCCTTTCTCCTCTTATAGACCTGGTTAAGTATGGCGTTTAGCATCTTCTCAGTAGCACCGTACCACATAGACCTATACGTAAACGGCTTAAGCTCAACAACTCTCAAACCTAGAGCATTAGCTAGGGCTTCAGCCATTACTGACTTCCCAACACCTGGAGGACCAGTGATAAACGCTCCCTTAGCGGCAAACGGAAGGCCGCTCTTAAACGGATTAACTACCACTAGCTTCAGTTCATCTATTATTTTTGGCGGTAGATCCTCAAGAGACCATTCGGGACTCCTAACCGGGATTTTAACCTCCCGGTATTCGTTGCCATCACTAACAACGGCCCTAATCTCTTCAACACTTACGGCCCTACTCTGAACAACTATAAGTGCTATGGGTTTGTATCCAAGAAACCCGAGGTTCTTAACTACGTCAATATAGTCCCTTCTATACGTGCTAACAGACTCCTCGAGAGATCTCTGGGCTTCCCTAATGAACGTCTTTAGAGACCCGATGGCCTTTCGGGTGTTATGTACGTAACCACCTGTCACTACTACCGCCATAGGCTTAGCGCTCACATTTACTGGCATGTTTCGGCTGAACGTAAGTGAGCACGAAACCAGACTCTCCGGGTTAAACGATTTATAAGTTGCTACTAGAACCGCAGCAAATTCACCAGTTTGACTAACACCATCTACAAGCTCAGCCACAATGTTCATTGCCATCAAGAGATTTGCGTGTGCTAAGGTTCCAGGACTCAGCTTCTTGTTGTATTCGATCCTCAGGGCTAACCCAGAGTTTCTTTCTTGCGAATCAAGCATGAGCTCATATATGTCCGACGAGTACTTAGCGAGAATAGAGAGAAGCCTGTAAGCCCTGTAATTTTCGTTCACGTCGTAGTATGAAGCAAAGATGGTCCTTACTTTGTAAAGATTGCTCCACAATAGTCTGACGTCAACAGCATCCCCCAATCTCTCTCCCACACTCCACTTAGTGAAGGGCTATAACATTAATAAGCTCGAGCATGACTAACACCATAGACTGGGCTTTCGTATTTGAAAAATGTTGCTTTGTTGTCCGTTGAAAAAGCTAGAGTTGATGATGTGAAGTAACTTATATTCGGTTCCTGTATAGTAATATGGGGGATATTATGGAAGTATCCGTGCTTGAGGTGGTTTCAGACGTAAAAGTTATAGCAGCAGTTCTAATTCAGTTCCTACTCGGTTTAGGGCTAGGCTATGTTTCAGTGAAAGCTCTCAAGTACATCATAGCCTTTATAGCCCTTTTAGTACTGGGCTCTTTCTTGTCGGTATGGTCACTAGGAGGATCAGTTGATGCGACACTGGGATACTTAGGGACTTTAGCCAATAGCGTTAAGAACTTGTTGTTCGTACTAGGACTCATAACCGTTGGTCCTGTGTCAGTAGGCTTCATAGTTGGAGCTTTAATAGCTCTACTCAAAAAGTGAGAAATAGCTAAAGTAGCCTACTTAAAGCATAGTAGTATCCGTTTTCATGAAACTCTAGGATGCATACTAGAAAGAGAATCAAATGAAAATATATCCTGTGTTAGTTAAGTATTGTGGTGAACCATGAAGGTAGTAGTGATCGGAGTTACCGATTACACGGCAGGTCTAGTACGGGAGCTCGTTGAGCGGGGACACCAGGTAGCCGTATTCGATGATATAAAGGAAGGAGTCGAGAAACTCGAAGCTGAATTAGACATAACAGGAGCCGTCGTCGACCTTCTCAACTTCGATGGACTAGAGGAATTCGGCTTCTCGAAAGCCGACGTATTGATTCTAGCTCATCGAGAAGACGCTGTAAACATAGTGCTAAGTATGTATGCTAAGATGATCAACATACCTAAAATACTTGTTGTTTCCAAAAGTAAGCGGATTGCGGAGGTTCTATATAAGCTGGGATTAGCTTCTAGTGTTATAACGGTAGGTGATGTAATAGAGAAGAAGCTTCTATCAGCTCTAAGTGGTGCGGAATTGATTGAATTACCGGGGAACTACGTAGTAGCGTCTCTTGATACTAGAGCTATAGGCCACCTCGTTGGAATGACTGTAGCAGATTTCCGTGAGAGGTGGAGGCTTACGGTACTTAAATTAATTGATAGAGAGGGTTCTCTTAAAGAACCTGTAGATGACTACGTGATCAAAGAGGGAGACGCTCTCATCGTGCTTGGCGAGATGTTTAGAATTGAGGAACTACTACCGTAGCTTTTATTATGCTTAATTAGTATTGGGGTGTTAGCAGCTTGCCTGATGGTATCGCAGAAATACTGACTAACTGGTTACCAGTTCTCTACCTAGCTATATCTCTCGCTCTAATATATCTCGCTTACTATACAGCAAAGATATCGCTGGCCAAACTCAGGCTGAGGGGTATAATAAGTAGGAAGTTCGAGGAAACAGCTAAGCTTATAGCACTCGCTATCACTGCTGTCATAGTTCTGCCAGCAGCTATTTCAGCACTAGTTCCACACCCGCTCGTCCCCACGGTATCTCTAGCTGTATCGTTGATTGTGATAGCAGTAGTCCTTTTCTCGATCATAGGATATGTAGCTAACTCTCTATCCTACTTAATAGTAGCTCTCACATCTACTGTAAGAGATGGTGAATACGTTAGGATCCTGGTTGACGGGAGAGAGTATGAGGGAAGAGTACTGCTAGTCGAGGGCAACTACATGGTGTTAAGAACGGAGCCGGGAGCGTCAGTAATGATTCCTTACAGCCGGCTGCTTAGATCAGTGATCATAAAGCTATCTCAACTGCCTCTAGTCCTCAGGATCAAGGTGGTTAAACCTGGGGGCAACATAGATGAAGTAGTCGAAAAAGTAGCTAATGCCGTGAGAAAGTCTAGGTTAGTGAATAAGACCAGCGTCTCAGTTAAACCTATTGAGGCTAGTGAAGATGGAGTAGTGCTGATAGCGGAAGCAGAAGCAGTCAATCCTAGGAACATAAACGACTGCTTCGAAGATCTAGTCAAGATCTTAATGAAGGAGCTGCCGTACAAGGTGTCGATCGAGGTAGTAAGTAGTAGAGGTATTCAAACGCACTAATAGGAAATAGCCGGAACAAAATACAGTAAAGTACCTTCAAATTCTTTCGACTGCGTCTATCCCTAAAAGCTTGAAGGAGTTCTCGACCACTGTCTTAGTCCCGTAGACTAGTGCGAGCTTGAGGTTTCTTAGTTCTTCATCTGGCTCCGCTATCACTGGGTCTGTATCGTACCATGAATTAAATACTTCTGCGAGCCTGTTTAAGTACGACACTAAGTCCTCAGGAGTTAGTTCTATAACTACTCTTCTAAAGACTTCCGGAAATCTAGCTATCAGTAGAGCTAGCTCTCTCCTCTTCCCCACCAAACCTCCCTTACTGACTCTAGTGTAATCTAGTTCCCTCCCGTACTTACTCAAGATACCGTTAGCTCTAGCGAGTGTATACTGAAGGTACGTAGCCGTACCTGACTTAACTTCTACAGCTTGCTCGGGGTCGAAGACCAGGGTTTTCCTCGGGGACACGGAGAGCATGACGTACTTTAGTGCCGACCTAGCGATCTTAAGCGCTAAGTCTTCGGACAAGCTCACACCACGGCTTTCAGCCAACTCTCGGGTTTTCGCTAACAATAGATCTAGAACTTCATCAACAGTTACGTACCTTGCCCTCCTCCCACTCATCGAAAGACCTTTAACGTTTACTATCTCATACGCGTAGTGAACTAAGGACCGAGCCTCACGTACGTACCCTAGAGCGTAGAGGGCCAGCCTTAGCTGCGCTTGTGGCAGGGTCTGTTCAATAGCTATTACGTTGTACACTACGTCAGCCCCCGATTCTGAGAACTTCTTTATTGCGTACGCTATGTCTCTAGTGGTATAGAGAGTGGTTCCATCGGATCTAGCTAGGATTAGTGGCGGTATTTCGAGGTTCTCAGGTATAGCTAGAGCCTTCCTCACTTCGGGGTCTCTAGCGAGCTTGTCTATGTTTAAAGCTGGAGCGTTTTTATAGTAGGTGAAGGAGTCCGAGCTTCGGGCTTTATTCACTACCTCACTAACCAGCCCAGACCTAACTAGCTCGCTTTCGTAATCCCACTTATCGAAGTAAATCCCGAGCTTCTCTAGGGTTTCCCGTATTCCGGAGATCACTCTGTTGACTGCTTCCCTATGCAAACTCACTAAAGAGGGGTCACCTAGCTCAAGTGCCTGCGCTATACTTCTCACTTCTTGCTCTACGTCTTCAGATGGCTCAGCGGACTTCAGCAGCTTGTCTACAAGCTCAGGCGCCTTCCTCTTTATTCTCAGGAGATCTCCCACAAGTGAGTCTAACTCCCTCTTGACTTCAAGCGCTTCCTGTTCTGAAACACTTGCCACTCTCTTCTTTAGTTTAGTTATGTCTGAGATTATAGAGGTGGCAGCATATAGAAGCCCCAGAAAGTGGTCGTCCTTCATCGATGGGGGACACTTAGACATCCCGACCTTAGCGTACCCATACACTAAGTAAGCCACTTGAAGCCCTAAGTCATTAACGTAGTACCTTCTCTCGACGTAGTCTCCCGAAAGTTCGTGTGCTCTCGCAATAAAGTCTCCTAGTACTGCGTTCCTTCCAGATCCTATGTGAAGCGGGTGAACGGGGTTAGCAGACACGAACTCCACGACAACACGTGAAGCTCTCTCTTTCCTAGATATACCGTACATGTTACCGCACTTCGATAGAGCTTCAATCAATTTCTTGACTAAGTAACTGCCATTGACCCAGACGTTTAAGTAGCTGCCAACGCACTGAACTCTCTCCACGCACTCGCTCCCCGAGCTTTCCATAAATCTAGCTACTTCACTGCACTTCTCTACTAGCTGTCTCGAAAGCCTTGGTAAGGGCAGAGCTATATCTCCAAAGTCAGGTCTAGGTGGTTCCTGGAGAAGGTCCACTATTCTACCGGGTCCCGCTTCTAGACCTAGTATCGATGTCGCTCGCGATATGGATATCGCAACACATTCCTTTAGTTCGGTGTAAGGGTAACACACTCCTTAATACCTCAATCTCTATCGCTACTTACTAACATAAAAGTTAGTGAAGCCGCGATCTCTCTCGACTAGCGATAAAACTAAGTGGTCTTGAGCCAGCCTATCGTAACTAAACCTAATGCCACAGGTACCTAAACGTGGTTTACATTAATCTATGTCTAAGCGGCATAGCGATAGCAAGGAAGTCGAGTAACCTCCAATACGGTAAGCAACCCTTCAGGGTTTGGTGCCTGATTAACGCAGGTAAGACTTTAGGGGGGCAATAATGCTGTACTAGAAGTGTAAGTCTGTTTTAGCCAAGAACACTGCTAGAGGCTTGGAGAGGAATTTTATGAGGAAGCATGAGGTCCCCACCGAAACAGATGCCGCTACGGAGGTAGTCCAGTACGTCAAGATCCCCAAATCAACAAGTTCGGCTATTAGGGCTGTAACCGCAGCAGTGATTAGACCTGAGCCCATCACTAGTGCTAAAAGTAGCTGCTTCACTGGGTCTAAAGCGGGTGTTATCCCTTGCCTATAAATGTCTTCGGAAGGCCCGCGGTACCTGGCTCTTTTAGCGAGTACTAGAGATAAGCATATAGTGGTGAAGACAGATAAGACGATAGCTGGGGAAGCTACGATTGGTGCGAGCATAATCAGTGGATTGAGCTTATACGATGCTAGAAAGCCGGTTATAGCCGATGAAACCGCAAAGTATACGATCACGAACTTGATCAATAGCGGTTTAACGAAATGGTCTAGATCTATGAGGTACACTTTGATAACCCAGAGATACTTAAGGTCGTTTGAGAGAAGTTCTCCGACGAAGCCTCCCAAGACCGTAGGGGCTAACAAATAAGCCAATACAGCCATGTAGTCGAAAATACCCGCACTTAGTAGACGGGGTCCGTAGCTGGAGAGAACATATCGAAGGACGTAACCTACTGTAATTAGTGATAGAAGTAGCGGTAGGTATCTTCTTAAAACCGCACGCGGGTTGTACACAGTGAACTCGAGGACTACCTTCCTCACAGCAGTAGCTGTAGAAGGCCAGTCTGTAAGAACACCTCTTTTTAGCGACTTACTGAGGGCTTGCCTTAGTCTTACTTCGTATGCTTCTCCTGAAGTAGTGAAGTCGCTTATGTTCAGACTTCCACCGACCGTGTAGATGACAAGCAGTGCGGTGGATACAGCTGACGCCATGAGGATCAAGATGCCTGCGTAACCTACTGACTCACACAGTGCTAAAGCAAGAATGTAGGGTCCTTTAACTGGGTAAGTCAGTAGTGGTGAGATTCTCGGCCAACCATCTAAGATGGTTGTCACAGCGGAGTGAACTATCCCGGTCGCAATATAAGCTATAGCTAAGCTAAGCACTGTACTGGAGTGTCCAGATCTGCGAGCAATACTGGATGCGGTAAAGAGGGCTGGATCAGCGAGCATCATGTAGGCGAAGAAGTAAAACACTGTGAACCCTAACCAGGGAACTGTATATACCAACGCAATAAACCACCAAGGTAAGAAGGTGACCATGAAGTAAGCGTAGAGCCCGATTACTATACCCGCGTAAAGCTCCTTTGGTTGGAGCGGCTGATACAGGAGGAACTCAAAGTCGGGGGTTACAGCAACAAGTCTCTCCTGCTTGAAGTAGTGAGTGAGCAAGTAGGTTGTGAGTAACGCCGAGAGAATGTCTCCCGCAAGACTCAGTAGCTCACCCTCGGGTGGTCGAAGACTTAGCCAATTTTCTGCTAGATTGCCTAGTCTTCCACGCACTGCGAGTGTGAAGTTTATTACTAGTAGCAGCGCGATAGCACACTGCGCTACTAGTAATAAAAAGCTCGGGCTTCTGTGGGGTTTTCTAGGTTCATGCGCCCTCCACAGAGATTTTAACTGGTTAACGAATACTACTCTAGCTACCCATAGTGTCTTCCTCAACACTTTTCCCCAGCACCTTCATGTATACGTCCTCGAATTTTGCTCCCTCTCCAGCAGCTCTAAGTACGGAATCCATAGTGCCTTCCAGAATCAATTTGCCCTTATTGATTATGCCCACTCTGGAGCACACTCCCTCAATAAGGGGCAGCATGTGGCTAGATATAAGGAATGAAATGCTAGATTCTTTAGCTAGACGCAAAACCTCTCTTTTAAACGTTACTTGAGTATCTATCTCTATGTTAGTCAGCGGTTCATCCATAACAACTATCTTCGGTTTAACTACTAGGGACGCAGCTATGGCTGTTTTCTGAAGTCCTCCCCGAGACAGAGCCCTTATGGGCTTCTTGGTTTCATCAGACATATTCAGTACGTCTACGTAGTACCTTATGCTCTCTTCTACCTCAAACTTCTTAAATCCCCTAAGGGCGGCTACGTAGTACAGAAACTCTAACGGAGTAAGGTAGCCAGGTAGATTTGGGTAATCCGGCACGTAACTAACTCTCATGAGTGCTTCGCATCTATTGGTCCACACATCGTAGCCATCTATAACTACTGACCCACGGTCTGGTCTGAGGAGGCCGACTATCATCCTCAACGTAGTCGTTTTACCTGCACCGTTAGGACCAACAAGACAGTACACCTCACCTTGGGAAACATCTATAGAGAGCCCGTCAACGGCTACGACATCACCAAACCTCTTAACCAGGTCTTTAGCTATTAAAATCCCATATTTCGCATCAATGTTTTTTGAAAGTAACGGTTCTAACTCGCTCATCACTATATTATCTGCGATTTCAGTATTAAATAACTAGGTTACTAAAAACGTAAAGCATACTACTTCACGGAATCACTTCTTTACTAGTTTTGGTCACATGTTCTTCCGTAAATTGCGGTCTTTAGCACCTGTAGCAGCGATGATTTTAACTTCGAACTCTATTTAAAATATGGTGATCCCTACGGCTTCTCAGGCAGAAGTTACACTTGTTAGGGCTTTCATTAAGATGAGGGAGGGACTACTACTAGAGCTTATCGGTTGGGTCATCCTGGGCATAGGCCTCATGTTTATAATTGTTGGAGTTTTTGCTGCCATTTCGGCGGGGGCTTCACAACCTATTTCACCAGGTGCTACAATGCGGAGAGCTGCCTTAGGGTGGGTTATCGCTAGTTTAGCACTACTTGTTATTGGTGCAGTAATCGCATTAGTAGGCTTTTATGCCAAATTCGTACCAGGGGTTGGGGAGCTAGCTCGGGCTAGACCTGAATTCGGTACAGCGTCTAGCCTGATTAAGGTGGGTTACATAGGTGGACTAATACTACTCGTAGTTGGTGCTGTGCTGTTGATTGTGTTAGTCGGAGTCGTACTCATCTTGGTCGGGTTAGTGTTTCTCTTGGTGGGACATATAGGTGCGGCAATCTTATGCTTCAAGCTAAATGACGCTTATAGAAACTCACTGTACCTAGCTGCCGGAATCATACTAGTGGTGTCCGTAATCTTCCCGATTCTCGGAGTCATCTCTTGGATCCTACTCTACATAGCTCTTGGGGACACGATTAGCAGGCTACAACCCCCTCCTACTGCAGTAAGCACTTTTCAGCAGGTCTAGCTTGAGTGACCCGGCAATTTGTTATACTTATTCGGTCTCTCTATTGCCAGCGCTTTACGCTCTCGCATTTATATCATCTTTCCTACCATATTCTCAGTGCCCTAATCAATAACAGAAAACCTATTGATAAGTTGATTAGGAAATATTTCGGTGTAAGTGTACCGGGAATGGCTTTAGGCATTCTAATGATACTACTTGCGATACCTGAGTCCGAACACCTTTTAATTCGCTATCAATCGAATGTGATCTCTGCGTGAGTTCTCGAAGATGTTCTCTCAGGTAGCTGTGACCTATAGGGGTGGAAGCAAAGCAAACCAATATAGCAAAAACAGACCCTAACCTTTACTAAACAGTGATAGTTTGAGTGATTAACCTAGTATGCCTCTCCAGTACTTTACCTCATCTTCAGTTAATGGTAGCGGTACCTGCACTCTGCCTCCCCTTATTAGCTTCTCTAGCTCTGCTACTGCTCCCCAGATCCACGATGGTACTGAGTCCCTCATCTCTTTTACTCTTTTCTTGATCTCCTCTGGTGGCATTGGAAGGACAGGCTTACCCAATATCTTCTCAGCTGCTATACCCATTTCTATGAACTCGTCTAGGTCTGCTAAAGTGCTCACAGATATACCCTCCATCGGCACTCCCTCGACCTCGGTTCCAATGCCTAGTAGTAGAACTCCTCCGTACTTTTTAGATACTTCCTCAAATTTTCCGGTGAGAACTAAATAAGTCGCATAGTATACTCCCTTATCGACTCTCTTCATCATAGAAGCAACCACGAAGCCGGGATTTATCCAGTCTTGGTTAGCGTCGACACCTATCCAGAACGGTGGACCGATAATTAGACCTTTGGGTCTCACAATCTCATCTACGGCCTGATTTATACCTAGCCCCAAAGGCCCAGCTATATTGTATACTGCTACAGCACCTTTAGCATACATCTCTTTGGCTGCTAGGTACCCTTTAGTTATATCGCTAAAGGTGCCTGTGTAAACCCAGAGGACTCTCGACTTCGGGTCTGTAGCTAGAATGTTTCCAACAGTTTTCGACTTAGCTTCGTACTCAGCTGGGAAGTTCTTCTTAAACCACTCTACTGCCCAGTTACAACCCCACTTATACCCTATTTCAAACTTCCAGAGAACCGGTATTTCGATACCTAGGACAGCACCTATGTACGGGTAGTTGTAGTGAATAGCAAGAAGGCAGCCTAATGCTCCAACTAAGGCACTGCCCTTGTGTTCCTCGAACTTTATATCTAGGAGGTTCGGCAGTGGGTACTTATTCGGGTACTTAGACTTTACGATATCCTGGGAGTACGTGTCTATTCCGGCAAAATACTTGTTAGGAAACTCTAGTGCTACCTCCACGAGAGCTTCACTAAGCAGAAAGCCTACACCGACAATGAGCTTAACATTCGGGTCCATAGCAGCAGTCCTTAGGTTGGGGATATAATCTGCCTCAGTCTTGCTGATAAACTCTAGAACCTCTATACCGAAGTCCCTAGCCGCTTCATCCGCACCCTTAAACCCCATATCGTTAAAGCTTAAGTCACCCCTACCACCTATGTCTGAAACGACGGCTATCTTGAACTTCATAGTTGGTGGTGTTGTAGGTATTGGAGTAGCAGTAACGGTATGTGTTACAGTACTAGTAACTGTAGTAGTTACACCGGGACCTATAGTGCGCTCTATGGTAACTGTAGTCGGCGTTATTGTGGCTGGGAGAATAGCATACATAATCCCGGCGGTTATAGCAGCTACTACAATAATCGTTATGAGAATAGCTATCACTGTGGAAGATCTTGGGTTAGTAGACATAGGCATCTCCAAGAAACACTGCTAACGTGATTAAAAAGCTTAGTCTTTGATGTAAGGTTGCCCGAGAGCTTTTGGAAACCTCCTCTTACCTATGAAGATCGAGACTATAGCTAGCGTGACAATGTAGGGAATAGAGAGGACTAAGTGGTACGGTACCATTTCCTTAATTCCAGGGGTCACAGCTATAGCGTAAGCGAGTGCCTCCGAAAAGCCGAATATAAATGCGAAACCTAGAGAGAGAAGTGGCTCTAGACCACTTGCGACAACGCAAGCGAGTGCTATAAACCCTCTACCAGCAGAGATCTCCTTGACTACTCCACCAAACCAAGCTAGAGACATAAAGGCACCTCCCAAACCTGCTAAAGCACCACCAATTGTGGATAGTATCACCCTGAGGCTGTAAACACCGACACCAGCAACATCTACAGCCTCAGGGCTCTCACCACATGCTCTAATCCTTAAACCTAGGGGTGTCCTATAAAGGATAAAGTGAAGTAGGGCGGCCAGCGCTACAGCTAAGACCGAGAACTCGCTTATCCTGAAGTAGGTGTTGGCAAAGGACACTACACGCAGTGGTACGAGGACTTCCTTCGGTGGTACTCTAATCCCTGGAAACCCCCAGGCAGCCATTAGAAAGTATGGTACGAAACCGTAGGCAAATATGTTTAAGCCTATGCCAGCCACTATTTGATTTGATCTAGCGTAAGTACTCAACAATCCGTGTATAAAGCCTAAGAGAGAGCCGATGATGGCTCCAACAACCACTCCAGCATATCCGTTGCCGAATTCCTCGGCACCGAAGACTGCTACTGTTGCTGTGATCAGGAATATACCATCTATGCCTATATTACTTACACCACCTTTTTCGTTTAGTGATTCGCCAATAGCAGCCAGGGCAAGAGGTGTCATAGCGAGTAAAGCCGCCTCCATAAGGCTCCCCGGACTCAGCCCGGTAAAGCCTAATAGAGCTAGTATAGCTACGAAAGCAGAAACAGCTAGGGAGGCTTTAAATAAAGTCCTCAAGTACCCCACCTCTTGAAGGCCCTTCTAACGAATCTTAGCGCTTCAGGAATAGAGAGAGCCATCACTATTAGTCCTATGACAGCCCTACTGAGTTCCGAGCAGACACCTGCGTAGGGCTCCATAAACCTACTCCCATTCCACAGCCCACCTATTAAGATACTGCTGACCACTACTGCTGCTGGGTTGTTCATAGCTATTAGTGAGACCCCTATTCCGTCAAAGCCGGTGTTAGCTATATTGCCTAGTGTCCCGTATATAGACCACACAGGTGGCCTGCCAGTCACTATTAACCCTCCACCGAGACCTGCTAGAGAGCCGGACAGCAGATATGTTGCTATTATAGTTCTAGGTATGCTTACACCCCCATACCTAGCCGCATCTGGGTTGGCGCCAACTATCCTCATTTCGAAGCCGAGTTTTGTCAGCTTGAGGACCAAGTACGTTGTTACAGATGCTATTACCGCAACGTATATAGCCCCGGTCAGTATACTCCCACGGAAAAGTACTGGAAACCTCGCTTGAGGTTCAACTGGCAGGGACATCTCGGGTCTAGCTGGATTCGTTATTGGGCCTCTGACGAGGTACATGACGGTGTAAAAAGCAATCCAGTTAAACATTATTGAGGAGATGACTTCGTGGACTCCTCTAAGAACCTTCAGTAGTGCTGGTCCTAGAGCCCACATCATCCCGAGGATAGCTGATCCCAGCAATGCTAGTGGCATAGTAGCAAAGCCGAGGGTTGGCACGAGCTTAGGGAGTAAGCCTCCGAATACTACAGCACCAACAGCACCCATGTACGCCTGACCCTCGGTTCCTATGTTAAAGATCCCAGCTGAAGCGCAAACAGCAAAGGCCGCTCCAGTGAGCATAAGTGGTGTAGCATAAGCCAAGCTGTCTAGAAAGACGGTGCTAGTTCCGAAGCCTCCGTAGAATAGCCAGTATAGCGCTTTTCCCGGGTCATAGCCGTAGATAGCCATTAAGAAGGACGATGCTGCTAGCCCGATTATTAGGGCTAAAGACGCCTCAGCGATTCTCCTAAGCACGTAAACAACGGTGGTCCTCAAACTCACTAAGAGCCCTAGAGAACTCTATGAAAGCACTTTTATACTCTTACCAAGTACTAATAAACTCGAGCACTATAGTCTATTGGAGTACTCCTTGTCGGTGAAGATGGTCGATATACATAAGGTGTACTCTGATGGAACGGTCGCTCTGAGAGGTGTTAGCATAGAGGTCAAAGAGAGGGAGGTTCTCGGACTTCTTGGAGAAAACGGCGCTGGTAAGACTACTTTAATGAAGATATTGTCGGGGTTCCTCAAGCCTACAGCGGGACACATATACGTAGGCAGCAAACACGTGAAGTTCAGTTCACCGAGGGATGCTCTAAGACACGGCATAGCCATGGTTCATCAAGTCTTTACTCTAGTACCTAATCTTACGGCGTTGGAGAACATAGTGCTCGGATATGAGAGTACTGGAAGTCTTGCCTCACTTATGCAGCCGGTAGATTATAAAGCACTCGCATCAAGGGTTGAGGATCTATGCTCTAGGCTTGGACTGCACGTACCATTAAATGTACCAGTAGAAAAGCTCTCGTTAGGGCTTAGGCAGAGAGTAGAGATCCTTAAGGCCCTTTATAAGGGGGCTAGAATACTGATCCTGGATGAGCCAACGACTTTTTTGACTCCAATAGAGGTAAGGGAGTTACTGAGGTTTATAGAGGACTTTAGGGGGAACGGTGGATCTGTAGTATTCATAACTCACAAGATAAAAGAAGCGCTTAAGGTAGCTGATAGAGTCGTCGTACTTAGGAAGGGTGTTGTAACTGGTGAAGTTCAGTCTTCAGAAGCAACTCCGGAGTTACTAGCAGAGCTTATGGTCGGTAAGGAGGTCAGTCTCGATGTAGTCTTCAGAAGAGCTACCGAGGTTAAGAGTGCGGAACCTGTACTGAAAGTGGAAGACCTTTGGGTATACGGGGACCTCGGTGTACCGGCTGTTAAGGGAGTTTCGTTCGAGGTCTACCCTGGTGAGATATTTGGAATAGCAGGAGTTGAGGGGAACGGGCAGGACGAGCTAGTTGAGGCAGTAACGGGGCTTAGGAAGGCTTACTCCGGTAGAGTAGCTATTAATGGTGTAAGTATCGATAGGAGTAACCCACTTCTAGTATATAGAGCCGGCACATCTCATATCCCCGGCGATAGAGAAAGATTCGGTATAGTGCTAGAGTTCTCTATATCTGAAAACTCCGTAGTTGGGAGACAGTGGGAGCAATCGTTTTCGGGGAGGCTGGGGATCCGGTGGAGGAGAGTTAGGCAGTACGCAGAGGAAATAGTTAGGAAGTTTAACGTAGTGACACCAAGTGTTTCGGTCCCGGCTAGGGCTCTAAGTGGTGGTAATAGACAGAGGCTCCTGGTTGGCCGAGAGCTAACGCGTGACTCTAAACTCATAGTAGCAGTTCACCCGACCAAGGGTCTAGATATAGCGTCAACTGCTTACGTTAGAGAGCTGCTAGCAAAAGCTCGAGAGGAAGGGAGAGCAGTATTGCTTGTTTCAGCAGACTTAGAGGAAATACTACAGCTTAGTGATAGAATAGCAGTGATGTACGAGGGAAGGTTTTTAGCCATAGGGAAGTCGGAGGACATGACGCTGGAAGAAATAGGGATGCTTATGGGGGGCGTAGTTCCGGAGAAACTGAGAATCAGTCGCTCCACGCACTAGCAAGGTAAGGACTAGTGCTTCACGGTCTAAGCACACTTCGTAAATATCTCTACTTAGAGCAGAAGGTTGGAGACTCTCAACGCAGTGTACGTGTGGCGATATCAGCAAATGTAAGCATATTAATATAGCACAGCTAGTGCGGAGTCACGCTCATCCTTAATGTACTCGTGGGGTACTACTACAACTCCGATACCTTCGTTCTTCATTGAAGATCTTTATGAGTATGTAGGGAAGTATCACTAAATTAATGAAGGTGGGAACTACGGGCTTCTTAGTGGAGAGTACGAAGGGGGCTGGAATACCGCTCTGAATAGCTATTAACACGTTTCTGGGTTTCCTATCGGAGTCATTACAGACCCTATGGTTAGAGAGTAAGCTAACAGTAAGAACATGAACTTGGGGGTTAAGCCCGCTGCTCTAGATGTAGTGTACGCTATTGCTGGACCCATTAAAGCCACGGTGTCATTTACAGCAAACGCTGAGAGTACCGCTATGTCACTAGTAGACTAATGCCGCGAGAAGCTATTGTAGGCCAAAGTGCTCTAAAGGAATCCGGCGGAGTTTAGTGCCTCAATAGTCAGTCTAGCAGCTACTCTACATACTCTGCCGCACTTATTTCTAGCTCCACTCTCAACAAACTGTTTCCACTCCTCAGGGTTTCTTAGGTCGTAGTACCTCCCAAAGAGTTTTACGTGAATGTCTCGACATCTAACACTCCCGAATTCCTCTTTAAACTGGTCGAAAACCACCTTCGCCGTCTCCATGGCTCTAGAGTATTCAGCAGATTTTGAAGTATGTTCGAGCTTACTCCTTCCCATGGCTAGACCTACGGCCATGACTGCCCCTAAAAGTGCTCCACATACTTCACCAGCTAAGGTCACTCCACCCGATAGAGCTGAAGCAGCTTTAAAAGATCCTAGGTCTTCTAGACCCAAGATCTCCTGAAGAGCCTTGAGGGTCATCTGGGCGCACCCACCGTAATTTCTGTGTAGCTCTTCCGCTAATGCTCCGGCTTTCTCTGCTAAACTACCTTTATGCGCCAACTCTTTCAACCAATTAAATGCCTTAGGTATCGCTAAAATAAACTCTAAATCATAAACCTCTATAACAACAACTTAAGCCCACCATACCATATATTGGATGAGAGAACGCAAATCCTATTTCCTGGTAGTGGCTTCTTGTGCTCACTGTAGTGGCTCCAGCTTCATTTGAAAGTTTAGAAGTATGCTAACAACACTTTAGATAATTAGATGGCGCGTCTATTGAGTCAACGTACATAGTCCTTGATCTTCGAGATCCACCTAGCTATAGTGAGCTGTAGCCTCCTGCAGAATCATAGTTAGAGCTTCTTACTGAATGAACTGTTACTACCAACCTTTTTCTAGGTGGTTCAAGTTTTCTTAGTAAGAAAAGAAGTAGCTCACCAAACTCTAAAAGCGGGGAATATGCATTAAAGCACTTAAATGGGGGCACATTAAGTTAATTAGCCTCATTCAACCGGCTTAGTAGTGGTCCACAATTTACAGAGAGCATCCGCGGTGTTCCAGCTAGTAAGGAGCGAATTCTCTATGTGGGACTAAGGTAAAAACAGTAACTACAGTAGCAGTGTGTCACTCTACTCAAGGTGTTTAATTGCTAGGAGATATCGAAAGCACGAGTCCGCAAACTTAAGTAGTAGAAGGTAGCTTTCTTCGTATGCGATGTCCGACCCTGTAGCCTAACCACTCAATTATTACCGTAATACCTGTTCCTGGCAATGCTCCTGCGTATCCTATCGTATAAGTTCTTACTAACCGTACTAAGTTCTCATCAGATAGTCCCCCTAGGATTAGTGCCAGATTAAGTAGATAGATTGCAACCGAAACGATTATGTAAGGCTTCAAGAATCTCGTCAACTTCATCACAAGGTGGTATAGTATGAAGTGAGCTACTACTACATACAAAACCCAGATGATGCTGTGGACTCCGGCAAACTCGTAACTGATAGTCTTACCCAACACTAAAACCCTTAAGAAAGGTTGAGGCAATAAGACCACTCCATAGCCCGGGAAGCTCAGCAAGAGTGTGATAACTATAGTGAGAACTATGTATGTAACACACGTAGTTATAGCTATAAGAGAAACTCTCCCTAAGTTGCCTACCAACTTATCACCGTATTAAGATATCTAGTAACTAGTAATTAATTTAAAGCTTACCAAAAGCCTTAACAACTGTTTCGAGTTTCGTGTTGGTTTGTGTTGCTTGATAGATTCTGCGGAAACGTTTATGAGTGCCTCCGCGTGGATCGGTGTGCGAGGTTACTCGATGAGTGGTCGAGAGCTACGTAGATGAGGTGCGGCCTCTACCCGAGTACTCAAGATGTGGGGTGCTAGGGGTCGCTTCGGACGCCCCCGAGCCCGATGAGGCCCCGAGCGAAATGCGGGGAAACCAGGATGAGGCGATGGAATAAACCAATATAAACCAACATGAGAGTTGAACCCCTTCAGTTTAATAGTGAATCAGTAACACGAGCCTACATCAGCTCTCAGACGGCAGTTTTTCCTCATCCAACTGAGTTGGTTTTCTAAGCTATTAACTCTAAGCTCTACCACATATTGCGAAGCTTCAAGGGACTGTTCCCGCCTCGAGGTTTCTCCAGGTTTTCTGGGGAGGTTTTACCTCCAGCAGCTCAACGCTCCTACCCACTACTCCAAGCGGGAGCCACGAGCCTCCTTCGAGTCCGGCAGCACGGGGTCCACATCTAATGGGTGATCATCACCGAGAGACTCCGGGCATAACCCGCCAACACCCCCAAGGTCGGAGAATACACTAAACCCATCACTAACGTAAAAACAATACCGAAACCTCAATAAACCTTCACTAAAACAACTACAAGACCCTATCAAGTAAGGTTGCGAAAATTATGGAACTAGGACTTCCCTCTTATTCCTTTATAGGTAACTACTTCCACTCCACCATCCGTCTTACCGATTATCAATATGTCCGCGTACCCCACGAAGATCCCATGCTCTATCACGCCGGGCAGACCGTCTAAGAAGCTTACTATGTCCTCAAGCTTCCAGTCTCTAGGTGGGAACACGTCGAGTATTGCTCCTCCCAAGTCCGTTATCACCGGCAACCTCTTACCCTGAGGAACCCTAATGTGGCACTTAAACCCAGCTTCCTCCAGTTCTCGCTTAACCATGCTTAAAGCTCGGGGAACAACTTCCACTGGTATGGGTCTTTTATGCGGGATCTTGGGGACTACTTTCAGCTCGTCAACTATAAACACTCTCATGCCCGCTGCGAAAGCAAGTAGTTTCTCCATGGTCATAGCACCCCCACCTCCTTTCACCATCCTCCCCAGCGGGTCTACTTCGTCAGCTGAGTCTACGTAGAGGTCTACTCTATCAACTGCCACTGGGTCAGCTAAAATCAAGCCGATAGACTTAGCGGCTATCGCCGTGTCTATTGAAGAAGCAACTAACGTCTTGCCGAGAAGCTTGTCGTAAGCTGTCTTAAGGAAGACTTCAACCGTTGAGCCTGTTCCTAGCCCTACGACTCTAGCAACATCAAGATATTCTAGGGCTCTAATAGCAGCAGCCCTCCTAGCGATCTCTACGTTCTCGTTCATACGTTCCCCATGCTAACCCTTAGCTATAGAATATATTGCTTAACTCAAGCTAGCGAGTAATAGTGTTTATAACTTCTCTAGAGAATAATAAATTAGATGAGCGTGAGCTCAGTCTCCAAGAAAGTTAAGGGCATACTGAAGGAAGTAACGGGTAGTGTAGTTGAGCTTGATTATCCTACGAACTACAGAGAAAGGTCTATAGACTTCGTAGCTACTCTTAAAACACGTTCTAAGGATAGAGCACACCAACCTCACTCTACTGGTGGTGTAGTTGTTAGAGTAAGCCCGGGGAGGAGTTCTACGATAAGTAACGAGGTAGAAGAAGACTTAGCCAAATTCGCTGACGCAATAGATGGTGTTCCTGTAGTCATTGATAACGAGCTATACGATAACATAGTTTTCGACCACGGAAAGGTCTTTGCGACTAATGAGAGAACTCTTGAGAACATAGTCAAAGAGCGCGAGCTTATAACTCTATATAGGCGCAACGAACTTTACGTGGCTTTAAACATAAAGCTCATCGAGAGAGAGGTCTCCAGAGGTGGACTTAGGCTATCAGATATCTCTGACGCACTAGGGCTCAGCAAGAAGAGCATTGAAAGCTGCCTTAAAGGGCTTGGATTAATTAGCATAGACAAAGCTGAGAAGCTGATATCAGAGTACAGCTCTGATATGATACTGTCCATAGGTTACGACATTCTCAGAGAGATCTTTAAGAAAAAGACCCCACAACCATCTGGCCTAATTAGGGAGATGGGGGCTGAGACTTTAGTATACGACTTGAAAAAGACCGCCGTAGACCTGGTCGTGAGAGAGCTGCCGATAGAGAGGCTGTACTCCCTTAGGTTCTATGTAGACTTCAATAAAACGCAGTCCGTTAAGTACGTTAAGACGAAGATACTTAACGCTCTACGGCTTGCTAGAGAGTTCAGTGCGAACTTAGAGGTGATAGTACCTGACCAGACCTCCCTAGAGCTAGTGAAGAAGGAAGTCGAGCGTGAAATAGGGGAAGAACTCTCTTCTTACATTAAGTTTTCTTCGCAGAGCCGTACACATATCTTTCAACGTAGCTGAGCGTTACGTAGACTGCTATTAGAGATAGTGATATGACCGCAAATACGTTGATTACTCTTAGGTCGTATAGTATGGTGAGAATATCTAGCTCTGGATAACTAGTCGTAACATCAGCGACGTTATTTACGTACACGGCAACTATAATCGTGAAGATTATTGCTACTACATCGCGCCAAGCTCTTAAGCTTTTTCTAAGGAGCTTAGTTGTCAATCTACCGGTGTAGAGTACTACTAGCGATAGGGTTAGGAACGGGATGAAGGTCTTCAAGTACACACTAAATGATTTAATGTCCGCAGAAAAATCGCGTGCGACTAGTGCGCTAGCTAAAAACGCTGTACCAATGACCATAGATGCTAGAGACAGGACTGTTGTAACCCTATATATAGATGATGAATACCACTTTCTCATAATTAACTCCGGTATTCGAAAGCCTCTTACTATCATGAAAACTCCTAGAAAACCTAAAGTTACTTCCCACGCGTACTTTGCGTAGGGGGAAGCACTGATTAGAGCATATACGAGAAAGAGTAGTCCAGGAAGACCGAAGAACACTTTCGAGTATTTTGGATCCTCTACGGCCTTCCTCAGATACTTACCTATGAGTACATAGGTCTCCTCTATACCCCTGAGCTGCTCTACTACGACTCTCTCCACAGCCACTATGTTAGCTTGATTCTGCACTATGGGGACCACTAGTTCGTCTTCCACGCTGTCTAAGACTAGTATGACATTATCGATGCCGGTGGAATTAATTAAGTAGGCTAACTGGTCTTTGAGCCTCTTACCAGCTTCTACGTGGCTCTCACTACTGCCAGAAATAAGAGCTACCTCAGGTTCGTATTCAGATGTTTTAAGGTTGTTATAAAGGT
>JAWBTQ010000006.1:0-76299 GCA_038841535.1 Sulfolobales archaeon
GCTCTCTAGGAGCGAGGGTTGACGTAGTAGCTCTACCAGCAACTTTAGACGATATACTTGTTACCTTCTTGAACAATTTAGTATACGGCGGCAAGATCGTGAAGCCGGAAGTCTACGTTAGACATAGTGAGCTCGAGCTCATTCTCCCAATGTGCAGAATACTTAAGACCGATCTACTGGCTTACGCTCTCACCTCAGGTGTCCTCAAAGGCTTGAGCTACTCGAACTGTCTTAGTAGGCCAGATGCCTTAAGTAGGTTTGCGTCACAGCTCTCTATAAAGCACCCAGAACTACTCTACAGATTTCTATATAGTGCGCTAAGCTAGCGCCTAGACAGTGGTGAAATATCGATCAAGCAATAGTATTGCTCTTCAATAACGACATTACGTAGGTTCTCGCCTTCATTAGCATTCAATATTAGCACCAACTAAGCATCAACAGCTTACCAAAGGCTCTACTAGCACTGGGTCAGCAATAGGCTACCTTGGGTTTCTAAGTCTTGTAGTTTAAACCTAGAAGTGACCTAGAGACCTACGAGGCAGACGGACTTGAAGACTTCGCGCAGTATCTCTGCACATCATGCTCGTCTTCCTCTATTCTCACAACCTTTTTTACTAGTTTCGACAAGAGAATTACCTCACTTAAGATAGACGCTAGAGTGAGTAAGTCTTCATTAACGCAGTTTTCACACAATATTTCATAAACATAGCACACACCCTCATAGTATCCACGGAGAGAAAATCTTTTTGGGGGAATGTCGTCGGGGCTGAGCGACTTAACTAGAGTATCCGGAAGGGAATCCCCGTAACATAGACTTAATCGAGCTCTTAATCCTAGGTTCATAGCGAAACGCCGTATACCAAGCAACTTCAGCAGAGTCTAAGATAAGCATTAAATAGCATAACCTATTGAACTCCATCTATTGAAGAACTGCACTACATAGCTAATACTGTCCTTGACTATGGTCTCGCGAACATGAGTTAGAACTCTTAAGGAACTCTTAAGGTTAAGTTATAACCTCATTCTGGTTTAACTCTTCTTGCTACTCTGCTCCTAATTATCCCCCCTAGAGGATCTACATAAAGCTGCCAATAGTTTATTAGGTCTTTGCCTATGTAGGCCTCAAATAGTGGGATTTTCTTCTGAGTTTTAGCTACGTGCACTACTGTTGGTAGAGGGATTTCATACCCATTAAATATTACTCTATCGATAGTACACACAGAGAAAATCACATATTTCCCCACACTAGGTACTTCTATTTCTGTTTCTTCTGGTAATTCGACCTTCTCGTAACATCTGAGGTCGTCTGCTACAGACGCATCAATAAAGGACATATTTATGTACTCGACTACTATAGCTCTCGCATAGCTAAACCTACCCCTACTAAAGAGTCCTAGCAGGAGTGTAGCTCCGATTTTTTCCATACCTATCGAGTTACTTTAGGTTTACTCTAGTTTTAAATTCAGTATCAGCGCATCCTTAGGCTCGGCAGTCTGAAAACCTTCTATATGAAGGTTTATGTAAAAAGTTTTCGTTACTCTGTATACCTCCAATCAATCCCGAGGAAAAGTGTTCAATAGCGGATACTCTAGATAAACCAGAATGTCCTGACATCTCGCTTTCAATAAATCGTAAAATCTAAGCTACTATTATAGCTTGAAGTATTAGTTTCAAGAGATTTGGGTGTTTCTTAAAGCTTAAACCGTAGCTAAAAGCTTTTAAGTCTTTGCTTGCTTTTAAAGCTAAGGAGAGAGTGTGTCGTCAGCTATAAGGACTAAGTGGAGAGCGAAAAAGTGGTATACTGTACTAGCTCCAGAGGTCTTTGGAGGTGTGCCGATAGGGAGTATTCCAGCCGATGAGAGCTGGAAGCTCTTGGGGAGAGTTATAGAAACCACTTTGTTCGACCTTACTGGTGACTTTACTAAGCACTACATACACCTCTACTTCCAAGTGTATAGGCATGATGAAGAAAATGCTTACACTAGGTTTAGGGGACATGAACTATCTAGAGACTACATTAAGTCTATAACTAGAAGGAGGTCGTCTAAGATTACTGGAATAATCGACACTGTAACTAGCGATGGATATGCGCTGAGGGTAGTTGGGTTAGTGCTCACGGCATACAACTGTAACGCAAGCCATAAGAGAGCTATTAGGAAGGTCATATTCCAGACAATTAACGAGTGGGCACAAAAGAACTCTTTCGACGAGTTCATTAAAGCCATGGTCTTCGGTAATATGGCAGTAGACTTGATGTCACGCGCTAAGAAAATATATCCCGTTAGGAAAGCCGAGATATATAAGTCCAAACTTATAGCTATATCAACAGCAACAGGTTTAACTCCTGCTGTGATAGTGACACAAAAGCCTCTTTAATAGTTTTAACTTAATTGCCAAGTGTCGCTCGCACCATTAGCTAGGCTGTTTTAGACGTTTTGGCTACTGCGGTTTCTATGGACGCAGACTTCCCCTCGACTCCATTGACTACCCGAGGGGTCATTGAGTGCCACATCGACGGGCATCGCCGGGACCGCCTTGACTGATAGGCTCATCTCTCCAGCCCCTGCTGGCTTATTGCCGTAATAGGGGCTGGGGACCAGCCTCCAGATATTCAAGGTAATAAAGCTAGCTTATAGCCTCTCATCTAGGAAAGAGTCTATAGCAAGCTGTTGGAACACCTTATTCTCAGGGTCTACTACGGTCAAGCTGAAGCTTTAGGTGCTGCTAGCCGAGAAGAAACGCGTGCCAAAGTCTTTTATCGATCTCAGTAATTTAAAGTACTATGAGCTATACATAGTAGTGGGGTTAGAATCTGAAGCAAGACTACCAACATGTGTGTGCAGTATGCGGTCGCAAATTTCCCGAAGGACAGGGCATAGTTATAAAGATCGAGAATAGGGAGATAGCTTTTCATAGCAGTAAGTGTGCTGCTAAGTTCTATAAAATGCTTGTTGACAGAGGCTCTAAAGAGGTCATTAGCGAGTCCTTAAAGCTCGCTAGAGAACTTGAGAATGTTTTGGATAAGAGAAGAGAGAGTAAGTCAAAGAAGATCTAGTGGCTAGCATCATGGTGTGCTTGCTGGATTTCATTACTTACTCACTAGCCTTGTTGGTGAAGTGAAACACTCTTGCGGGGACTGTCGACGTTAACGCTTTATGACTTCAAGAATAATTAGCACATAAAGCATCGTGTGCGCTAGGTCTATCTAATCAGCATCTTTACTTAAAGCCAGGTGAATTTTAAAGTGGATGTCTGTTTAATACTGTTCTGTTTTCAGTAAATACTAGGGAGGTGCTCTATAGTTAAGATAGTTACTGAGGCTCCAAGAGAAGATGAAGTGATAAGGTTCCTTAAGGACTATACAGTAGCGTGGTTTAAGAAGTCTTTTACCGCTCTCACTCCAGCTCAGCTAATGGCAATACCATACATTAAGCAAGGCTATAACGTGCTTATTTCTAGCCCCACGGGTACTGGCAAGACGCTAGCTGCTTTCTTACCCATAATAGATGAGCTGTTGAATATGGGGGAATTGGGAGATCTCGAAGACCAGGTGTACGTTATTTACGTATCCCCCCTTAGAGCACTGAATAACGATATAGTTAAGAATCTTAAGAAGCCAATAGAGGAAATACGTGAGACAGCTCTAAGTATGGATGTAAAGCTCCCGGAGTTGAGAGTGAGAGTGAGAACGAGTGATACGCTACCAAACGAGAAGCAGAGAATGTTGAGAGAGCCTCCCCACATACTTATAACAACTCCAGAGTCCTTATCAATAGCTCTAGCTGCTCCTAAGTTCAGAGAGAAGCTATCCGGGGTTCGGTGGGTTATAATAGACGAAGTACACGAATTAGCATCAAGTAAGAGGGGGGCACACTTATCGCTAAGCCTTGAGAGACTGGAGGAGCTCTCTTCGAGAGAGATCCAGAGGATAGGTTTAAGTGCCACTATAGCTCCTCTTGAAAGCATAGCACAGTTCTTAGTAGGCTTTAAGTCGGACTTAGAGCCGAGGAACTGCGTAGTTATTGACGCAAGGTTCTTGAAGCCTATGGACGTAAAGGTGCTGTGTCCCAGAGTCGACATAATCAGAGACCCGGCGGAGGCTGTTAACGAAGCCATATACCAAGAACTCAAAGAGATAGTCCTTAGCCACAGAACCACACTGATATTTACGAACACAAGGAGCTCCACTGAGAGAGTAGTGTTCAAATTGAGGAAGATTTTTGAGAGAGAGGGTGTGGTAAATGCGGATGAAGTAGAGGCACACCACAGCTCACTAAGCAGAGATCTAAGGCTAGGTGTAGAGAATAAGCTGAAGAGTGGTGAGCTTAGAGCTATAGTTAGCTCAACCTCCCTCGAGTTAGGAATAGATATAGGATACATAGACGCCGTAGTCTTACTTAGTTCCCCAAAAAGCACTACGAGGTTAATTCAGAGAGTTGGAAGATCAGGACACGGAGTTAACGATACTAGTAAAGGCTACTTACTAGCAGTAGATAGAGATGACCTCGTAGAGGTAGTGGTACTAGCTAAGCTAGCTAAGCAGAGAAAGCTAGATAAGATAAAAATCATCAGGAAGCCTCTCGATATACTTGCGCAGCACATCGTAGGTATGTCCCTAGAGAAGAAGTGGAAACTTAGGGAAGCCTATGAAGTAGTTAAGAGGTCATATAGCTATCGCGACCTGACTTGGGAGGAATTTTTGCGGGTTATAGAGTACTTAGCTGGAAAGTACGAAGACCTCATATCTACTACAAGAACTTATTCCAAGATAAGGTACTATGAAGAGGAAGAAACTTTCGGAAAAAAGAGGGGTGTTCGAATGATTTATTACCTTAACTCTGGCGCGATACCTGATGAAGCTAAAGTCAGAGTGTTCACTGAGGACGGACGCTATGTCGGGGACTTAGAGGAGGAGTTCGTGGAGTACCTAGAGCCAGGAGACGTTTTCGTACTCGGGGGTAGAACATTCCAGTTCGTAAGATCGAGTGCTATGAGAGTAATCGTGAAAAAAGTCGAGCATCAGAGACCAACAGTTCCGAGCTGGTTCTCAGAGATGCTTCCACTAGCTTTCGACTCAGCACTTGAAGTAGCTAGATTCCGAGGCTATGTTTCTCAATTAATAGATAGAGCTGGTTTAGAAGGTGCTATTGAGAAAGTCTCAAAGAATTACGGTATAGAAAGGCGTTTAGCTAAGTACATTGTTGACTACGTTAACGAGCAAAAGAACTACGTCGGTATAGTACCAGACGATAAAACCGTGTTGATAGAAATGTGGTATGATGAAAATCTACGAGCAGATAACCTGATCTTCCACACCCTATTCGGAAGAAAAACAAACGATGCTCTCGCGAGAGCCCTAGCTTTACTAATAAGTGACCTTGTGGGCGTTAACGTGAGGGTTACTGTAACCGATAACGGCTTTATGCTAACTGTTCCATTCAGTCGACCACAATTTAACGATGAAATAGTTCAAGAAGTTCTAGCTAGGCTAAGGAATAATGAGCTTAGAGATATACTTAGAAAAGCCTTAAGAAGGTCAGAAATACTGAAGAGAAGATTTAGGCATTGCGCTGAGAGAGCACTAGCTCTACTTAAGAACTATAAAGGTGAGGAAACAAGCATTAACAGAAGGCAGGTAAGTGCTGAGACTTTAGTGAGAATCGTTGAGTCTATTCCAGGTTTTCCGATATTAGAGGAGGCCTACAGGGAAGTAATGGAGGACGTTATGGACGTTGAGAGTGCTGAGAAGATCCTTAGCTCAATAAAGAGTGGTAGTATAACTTTACGAAGCGTGAGAGTTGAAGGACCACCGTCGCCTTTTGCGCACACTATAGTCACGCACGGATATAACGACATCGTGCTCATGGAGGACAGAAAGAGGATGCTCCTGAGGCTCTATGAGGAAGTGCTTAAGAGACTATCTGAAAGACGTACTGTGAACCAAGAAGCTTCATGCGCTACCTAGAACAAGCTTTCACAGCACTCCATTGCCAGCTGACTTTCCTATCCTATACGCCCTGTTCAGCAGGTACACTCAGCTACACCTCGAGTATGCCGGCAGAACATGGCACTAGCTGGTATGCTAATAAGGGCTGTTTCTTCTTGATGTCTCTGCGGAATGTTCATAATCTTTTCGTTCTAATTCTTTCGTAGTGCTGTGTGACTCTGGTAGTAATATGAATACTGCTTTGCTCGACAGCCACCCACGACCCCACGTAGATATCGAAGCCCGAATGAGCTATGCGAAACCCCTGGACACAAAAGAGCATCAAAAAGAACGAATATCCGGGGATAACCGGCTCTAATCTAGTTGGAACAGCCTTATGTACCTGCAGCAAAGACCGATTCCACTGCTAGTTCGGTCTATAGAATCCTCTATTAAGATGTAAGTGTCGCCACAACTCGACTGTGAGGTGTTGTTCGAGCGCTTGTATAAGGTCAGCGTCTAGCTGTCCATAGATGTGTTAGCTCCTCAGCTGTTGTTATCTCAGCTCCATACATCGTCTTCATGTAGTCCAACGCCCTTTCGTGATCTGTGGTGTTGAATGTAGCTGTAGCATCTCCCACTACTATGACTTTATAGCCTCTGAAGAAAGCATCGGCAGCTGTGTGCTTAACACATATGTGCGTATGAATCCCAGTAATAACTACTGTTTTGGCTTCAAGTCCTCTAAGCAGGAGGTCCAGCCCTGTCTCAAAAAAAGCTGAGTAAGTTCTTTTCTCGAGGACATAGTCGTGAGGTAGCGGCTTAAGTTCATCAATTACTTTAGATGCCTCGTCACCCTTCATTGAATGCTCTCCCCAGAGTCTTATTTCAGGATCTGTTGGAAAGTGAGAGTCATTTACGTATACAACCGGGATACCGATAGATCTAGCTACCTGAATAACCTTCCCCACCTTGTCAACTATTTCGGCACACGGCTGGCACTTGAGCCTCCCATAAATGAAATCGTATAACATGTCTATGACAAGCACAACATATCCACTCACGTTAGCCCCTAATATCGTTCGGTTTTAGTCTTATTATCTTCTTACGCTGTTCCCACAGTTGCGCACCATAAAGTGCTTTAACCATAAGTACCTTAGTCTTCATTTAATCCGCGTTTAAGGTTGCTTCATTGACTCTAGAACACCTCTGCTTACAGCAAAAACAGCACAGACAAGTTCTTCCTCAGATTTTTCTAGAAGTTCAAGAGCTTTTTCACCCTTAAGTGATTTGTCTCCCTGCTCTAGAAGGATTCCCAGTATGTTATTGCCCTCCACTAGTAGTCTGACAGTATGATTCTCGCCCTTAAGGACTGCGTAGATGGGGCTTTGGTTCTTAGTGCTAATATCTGCTAGAGTCTCTACTAACAAAGGCGAGCACCTCATTCTGAATGTAGTTATGGACCTTCCTTGCGTAGTTAATCTATACACAACTATCGGGTCTTCAAGAAAGTTCGAATAGAGATCTGAAACTAACTTACTCTCAATTCTACCACCTTCCTCCCTAGGCACCTCAGGAACTACAGGTTCCGCAGTTCCTTTCTCCTCCTCTTTTTTCACGGCTTCAACAACTCCAGCTGTTCGTAGTTCTTCAGGTAATGGGGTTGCTGTCTGTTTAGGAGGTTCTGCGACCTCACGCTGTACCTCTATAGGTTTAGTAGAAACACTCTTTAAAGCTTCCGAGACACTCTCAGGTATTCTTGATATGAATCGCTCGGTCTCGCTGGCCACTCCAGAGAGCCTCTCTCTTAGAGCACCCGATCGAACATAAACCTCAAAGCTAATCTCAGTACCATCCTCGAACTTTGTAGCAACCATTCTAAAGGTTAGATCCATGCGGGGTGGTCTGAAAAAGCCTAATACCACCTCACCGATCATGCTACTCTCTAAAGTGAATTTGTTTGTTCCCTTCGCTATCACGTAGCTGAAGACAGCATCTCCTTTAAATCCAAAAGCGTCCATGTGAATGACTACGTCACTTCCTCTGAAGGATTTAAACTCTACTGATACAGGCAGTAATGAAAAGAAATCCTTGGGTCTCAACACTGCCTCATACACTTCCTCAAGAGCATGAGGTACTCTAAACGTTATACTTCGATGAACAGGCACGGTACCTCATATTAGTAAGCTATTCGATCCTTAAATAATTGCGTAAGTTCGGTTAACGATGGCTTCCAGTGATTGCAGCATCTATTGGCAGGTGACACGTTTAACGCTCACCTTTCCTTTGAGTGTTTCGAGCTCTTGAGTTGTAAACCAGGGGAGTTTTCCCCTCAGCTTTAGAGCAGCAGCTGATGATGCTATTGCCACAGCATCCAGAAGCTCTAATTTCTCTATAAACATGTAGTGAGTTAGTACTGCCGTAAATACATCTCCTAGCCCAACCGATTCCCCGTAAAAACCCTGTGGTGGAGCTATCTCGTATAGACACCTATCTCTATATGACGAAACTTTGAAAGGTTTCTCACCGTCGGTTATAACGACGTCAGATCTAAGCCTCTCCATACACTCCAAAGGAGTTGCCCAACACTCTCTAGGAAACTCTTCTTTCTCACCTCTTACGATACTCCACCTAGATGTCTCTAAGTATTTTCCTACTTCGAACACTTTTTGCGAGTCATGGACTATCTTGCCGTGCTCACTCACTTTCCTAACAAACCCCTGGATATCGACAACTACATCACGACCTCTTACTAGCTCAACTAAGTATCGAGGATCTAGCTCACTGTATGTAGTTGAGATAAGTGCTAAGCTAAAATTCTTTACTGCTTTTACGAGAGTCTCTACCTCAAAGAATGACTGCTTTAGAACCCGAAGACTTCTATCACCACTTTCGTGTAGTCCTATTTCGAACACAGTCTCACCAAAACCAGCTTCCATTACGTCTAAGTAGTGACTTAGCTTGCCCAGATACCTCGAAACTGCGGACCTCGTCGTCACTAAGAGGGCATGTGAGCCAAGATGAGAGAGTGTTACGCCAATGTAATAAGCTGGTCCACCTAAGTGAACTCCTCTCGCTATGTAATCAAGAGTAGATGCTGCGATTACTACTAACACAGGAATCCTCCTGAATGCTATCGTAATCTAGAAAGTATTAAGCGTGTTATACACAGTCTCCTATACCCGGGAATAACTAGGCTATATAGCTATGCGGTACTTTAATAACTAACGAAAACTCTAGCTAAGAGTATAACTAAAGTGCTAGAAACTCCTTCCTCGCCTTTCTCCGCTCTAGCTTGCTTTAGGCTGACCCCGGCGGCTTACTGCGATCTTCTAGAACCAGCCTCAGTACTCATTGGACTCGAAAACCTAGGATCACCGTTAAATACCGGTTACTGTAACTCCGGATCTCTATACACCCACCGTAACGAAAGCGATGGAAGCCTTAGAAAAGAGCTGGAACTAAAAGAGCTGAATGTCCTACGGAGTGAGGGTTCGAATATGAGTCAGGAGAACAGGGTCACGGTTCGCGCTCTTTGAGGAAGTCACTAACTTTGAACTAAGACCGATAAGAAGTTAGCCTATACTCTCTCCCGCAGTGTAAGTACACTACTCCCTCTTTAATCATGGCATTCATGAGCTCTCTTTCTTCGTGACTCAGCTTGGAGACTTCAAGTTTCTTTATCGGGAACTTGCTTGAAAAGCTTTTATAGAATTCTGAGTCTACCGCTAGGTCTGATATTACCACTATTAACTCCGCTTTAACGTACTCATCAATGGGCCTTTTAGCTATAGATAGGACTTCGCTCAGCTTCATAACTTTTTTACTCTTTAACTCCTTGATGGCCCTGTCTTCAGCTAGGTCTTGGTCGGGTAGAGGTCTTGGTTTAACTTCCTGACTGGCTTTTGTTAGAGCCTCTAAGGCTACTTTAATCTCCTTTATTTCCTTTTCAAGTTTGTTTACTCGAGTAACTAGATGACCGACCTCTTCTCTAAGCTTCTCTATGTCAAGAGAGAGATCGTCTTTCTGCTTCCTTATCTCCGCACTAGATTCCATTTCAGCTTCCTCAAAGCTTGAGGAGTCAATAGCTCTAGCATAGTACCCCTCACCTGGAACCCTAACTACGCGACCCGAATCTCTAAGTCTATTAAGAGCTATTCGAACTTGACTTAGTGGAAGTCCTAGAGCGTCAGCAATCAGCCTAGGTGTCGCTCCCGGATTCTCCTTCAAGTATCTGAGTATTCTAAGTTCTACACTCAAGATATACCAAGGAACTTATAATGCTAGATAGCTAATAAGTATGGGTAATAGTACGAGCACCGGCATAGAATCTAAAAAGAAGAAGTTGATGGAGCTAGTAGACCTGAGTGCTGAACCGTGGAGAAAGGCAGCATTCTATTCAAACGATGAAGCTATAGCGTTAGTAACAGAACTGTATCAGCGCTGGGAAACTCAGAAAAGAAGGGGTAACCCACTAGACTACGCTACCGAGGAGGAACTCGATAGATTACTCCTAATCGCAGAAAAAATAGAGCCTGGTGACATTCAAGATCAGCAGACTAGAATGCTTATTGCGGCACTCTATGGTGAGGAAGCTCTAGAATCAGTAAAGCACGAGGAGAGAAAGAAGTCTAGAAAGTTCACAAGGATCTTAAAGAGAATGTTCTTTCTAGAGTAAACTCTTCGATAGCTCACAGCTTTTATCTATGTCTTAATACAGTACATTTCGTCATCAAAGTATTTCTGGCACACTGCAGTCAGAAGGGTTCGACCGTTTTAAGAAAAAAGGTTTAGTGTGATTTTTATAGGAGTTTAAGTCGTTTAGAGGAGTATTATAGTGCGAGAGAGGTCTGCGAGATTCTGGGGTTACTAGTAGAGCTTTCAGAAGGCGAATAGGGGAGGGGGGATTAGAACTGTTAATGTCTATAGCGGGTGGAGGATACCTAAGGGCGAGGAGGAGGGGTTCGAGGTAGTCAGGGAAGCGTTCGGGGAGACTGGGATACTCAGAGCAGCTGTATATGCTCGTGTAAGCGGCTTCGAGTAGAGAACCGTTAGAGGCGTTAGAGAAGTACCTCGAGCAGTGGGAATGAATATTGATGACGGTGGTGACAGATGCTGCTGGCGAGTTGAACGAGGGCAGGAAGGAGCTGAGGAAGGTCTTGGATATGGCTGAGAAGCGCGAGCTCGATGTCCTGGTTGTCGCGCATAGGGATAGGTTAGCTAGGTTCAGTTTTCAGTAACTTCAAGAGCTGTTTAAAGGCTACGGTGTAGACTTGGTTACAGTCTTTCAGGAGAAGCTTAAGAAATATACGCAGGAGCTCATGTATGTTAGAACTGAAGCTCGGGAGGCTCAAGCTCTACGTGGTGTTCTCTAGGAGCGCTGAGTATAAAGAGGGTTACAGCAGGTAATTGGCGTGGGCATCAACGAGAACAATGTAACTTTGTTCATCGCTTCGCTCTCGACAACAAGTCTATAACAATAGGGAGACAAACCACAGCAGATGGTTCTAGGCTACGCCTCGTGAAACTGTTTAGTTTTTCATATCTGTTCGTATTGGTTGATATTGATAGAAACGTTTATAAACACCTTATACAGTGATATACGCTGAGGTACCTCGATGAGGGATCGAGAGCTCTCAACAAGGGCTCTCCCCGAGACACAGCAAGATGTGGGGTGCCCGGGGTCGCCCTGAACGCCCCCAAGGGTGGTGCAAACCCAAGACCGATGCGGGGGAACAGAAATGAGGCTATGAAGACAACCGATATAAACCTACATCAGAGCTGAACCCCTCAGCGTAAACCCTGAGCTAATATGTATTTTTCGTAAACCTTGATGGCTATAGCGATAGCCGCTTTCAGGTCCTCATGTAAGTCGTTGACTTCTACACCCGCGAGTTTGGGGATAATAGACCTGTTTGTCTTTTCCTCTTCTATTATGTAGGTGGCAGCCACTCTTCCGCTCTCTATGATGCTCGATATTTCAGCGGGAAGTTCTCTCAAGTACTCGGCACCTATGCCTAAAAGGATGATCCGCGGTTTTAGTGCATTAAGCTTCTCAATGATAATCCTTATCTCTTCTACTCGATCTACATAATCGCAAGTGAGGAGCCTTCTTCCAGCTAGGACGGCATAAGCTATCCTCTTGCCAAGGTCAATCCCCACTGAGATAGGGCTGCTGGTGCCTATTATCCTAGATAGCAATACGCTATATACTTCTTCAGCACTATTTACGGTTAACACATCAGCGCATGGCTCTATAGACACTTTGTTTTCAGTTATGTACTCTAAGCCTTCATTATCTGTAACAAGGAGTTCGCGGTTATAACATAAGTCTCTCAAGTCCATAGGAACTCTGAATCTGATCCCGTACTTCCTTAGCAACGCTACAAGCTCAAGAGACAGTCTTGGATTCAACACGAAGAGAGATAACTCAGCTACCGCTGTACACCCCCGATCTCCGCTATCTTCTATTGTATATATTACGCTCTCTACAAGGCAGGGCCCATATTCCTTAGTTCCGCGCTATCTGGGATAGAGAAATACTCTTAATGGCGAGTGCAAGGCTAACCTCTTCATAAGGAGGAAAGTCCCCTCAGAGTGGGGGAGTTTTGACTACTTGAACCTCAATCTTGACTTTATCCTAGCTAACGTCGTCTTAAGGTCTTCAGGCACTACTTTCGTTTCGGCAACTACCGGCATGAAGTTTGTATCACCCAACCACCTAGGCACTATGTGCACGTGTATATGAGCCTCCACACCAGCACCTGCTACTTTTCCGATATTTACTCCTACGTTATAGCCGTCGGGCTTATATTCCTCGTCAATGGCCCTGATAACTTCCCTAGCGAGATTGAATAGATCCACAACTTCATGGTCGTGAAGCATCTCTATTCTCGCAACGTGTCTTTTAGGTGCTATCATAACGTGAGCAGTGTTGTACGGATAGGCATTCAGCATCGCTAAACTGTAGTGTGTGCGAAGTAAGACGAGGTTTTCTTCTTCGTCTTCTGATGCGGCAGCTTTACAGAACAAGCACACAGACGTTTCAGATGCTCTCCTTATGTAGCTCATCCTCCAGGGCGCCCACAACACTCGCACTCGCAGTCCCCACTAGCCTAGGTTAACTAAGCTATAATAGTCCGTACTCTCAGGCTCTACTACGTAGCGCTAACTCGCAGCATCTAGGTGGAGAACACTAGTGCTTCAAGAAATGGTTCTACGGTTACGGCAATCACGTATGATAGAGCAATAAATACTATATGAGGCAGCGCGGGAGAGTACACTACGTAATCTTCTAGCCCAATAAACCCCTCGCTTAAGGCTTCCTCTACATCGATTTTCTGTTTCCCGAAGTCTATATTAACATCGACAGAACCACTGCATATGAAGCCTTCTTGAGATGGGTGTGTGTGAAGGAAGACGAACTTCTTTTTTAAAAAGCTTGCTACATCGGTCGGTCTACCTATAAGGTAGAGAACCTTCTTACTTCCCTGAACGCATTTAATACTGCCCATAGCATTTCTGTATATCGTCAGGTTTCCTACTAGGTTAACAAAAACTATTGGGAGAGGTAAGAGAGACGATAAAACGAACGTGAAAAGCGGAATTAGTGGCTCATCTAGGTGTGCCAGAGATACCGCTACTACCGCGATAAGGTCTGCCCCACCTATTAATCCAAAAACAAATAGAACGCAATAAACTACCGGTGGCAGTATAGCTAGGATAGCTCCTAAGAGGGAGTAGCTCTCAATAGGTTTGAGTACTGCACTGAGTATAACTAATGCGTAAACCGGTATCCAGCTTACCTCTGGTATCTCCCTATCTTTTAAGTCTCGGTACGATGCGTACGCAAGGGTAGTTACTAGAGCTACTACTGCTAAACTCTCTACTATACTGGCAACCAACTTATATCTACTCTCCGCTCACTACTCCTCTACGTCCTTAATTCCTTCTTCCGTAATAGCGAAGATAGCTTCACCCTCTGGTAAATGGGGTGCGTCAACAACTCTAGCGATCCTTCTGTTACCTCTAGACTTCCTCAGCTGAATTCTTACTCCCGGTGCGTGAGCTAGAACATGCCCACCCACAGCCTGTGTTGGATCTCCATAGAATACGTCTGGTCTGGCCATTACTTGGTTTGTTACTACTATTGCTACTTCGTAGATGTCGGCAACTCTAGATAGTTGGTGAAGGTGCCTATTCAGCTTTTGCTGTCTAACTGCTAAATTCTCCCTGCCTGGGTACTCAGCTCTGAAGTGTCCGGTTACAGAGTCAATTACTATTAGCCCTATGTTCTCCTTTGGTATTAAGTCCATTATCTCCTCGATTATTGCCATTTGGTGATCACTAGATATAGCCCTCACCCAATAGATATTGGTCATGGTCCTCTCGGGATCTAGGCCCACGGATTTCGCCATGGCTTCTATTCTTTCCCATCTAAACGTTCCCTCAGAATCTACGAACACGGCTTTAGCTTCAAGCCCTCCCCTATCTCTCGGTAGCTGAACGTTCACGGAAAGCTGTAGACATAGCTGTGTCTTGCCTGTACCGTATTCACCGAAGAACTCAGTGACAGTTCCTATTTCAACTCCTCCACCCAAGAGTTCGTCAAGTCTTTTAGACCCAGTCGTTATCTTGGGTAACATACCTTTTTCTTTCTTTAAATCGAGAGCCGTCTTTAGAGTTAGACCTAAGAGCTCTCGTGCCTTAGAAACGATCCTATGCGCTGTTGGAAGAGGAATTCCAGCTACACTTGCCAGCTCGCTTATGTTAGCTACAGCTATAGACTCGAGAGTTTTATATCCGGCTTCCTTTAGTTTAGTGAGGATTGTCGAAGAAATACCTAAGTCTTCGAGATTCTTCTTACTACTCATACCTCCCTCCTCATCTAAAGAGTTAGAAAGCTATTAAACGCTCATCTTTCAATACATGAAGCTCTCAGTAAGTCATAGACCTCTGGAACTACCTTAGATGTTTCCTCTAGCATTTGCTTAACTAGCTCTCTTATCTCCCACTGCGCCTTATCGGAGAGCCTAAGGCAGGCTATGTACAGTAGTTCCCGGAGGTTCACTGTCATGAGTACCTTGGTAGTAACTGCTTGAGGTAGTACATATCTTGCATCCTCGTAGGGGATGCCTGCTTCCACCATCTCTTTATAAAGCCTGAGAGCTTCTTCAACTACGTTTTTAAACTCCTCTTCGAAGTTTCTTAGCCTCACTGATTCAGGAACTATGTAGTCACCTTCAGCTTTAGCGTACCTCTGAGACTCTTGAGTATAGGAAGCCAGCCTATGTCTAACTAGTTGGTGAGACGTGACCCTAGATATACCCTCTATCAAGAAAGTGAACGACAGATGTTCTAGTACAGACGGAAAACTAGTTGACTCCAAAATCCACCCACGTACGTCCTCCTCTGGGTAATCACTTAAGTAGTGCTGTAGAGTCTCCAGTGACAGCTTTCCCTGTGAGGTCTTAGCAGCTAGTACAACAATCCTTCGGGGGTCACCACTACGAGGTGAACTCCATGAGACCAGAGTAACCCTCAAAACCAATCCCAAACTTAGTGAAGAGCTTTTTCCTTAAAAGACAGAACCTTAAACACTAGGTTCTCGATATAGAGCTAGAGTAGTCACACCACCACACATCCCGTAGCTCTCGACATCTAGTCGTAGAATTAGTTAAGTGCGTTGACCTAAATGAGAGAAAGATCCCAGAGCTAGCCTAGAGGTTGCGACGTCTTTAGCCGCTAGAGCTAACGTGTTGATGACGTGTTTGCTGAGCATAACGAGTTACTGAGAGAATAAGTCATTAGAAGGAGATGTCTCATAATACCATCGCACACGCAACTAGGTCTTTGCCAAACACTTCGTTAAAGCATTAGCGTAGTCCTCTTAGTGAGGTCCACGATCATAATCCAGCACTGCTTGAATGAGAGTGATTCATCGAGGTTAGTTGTTGGATTATACTCTAGTGAGGGGGAAGCGCAATCCTAGATTCCCATAGTCTTCGCTCTTAAGCTAGAAAGGGAGCTAATGCTTCATGCCTTCCCTAATTGTATACAGTGCGCCTAGTATAGTGATCGACATCCCTATGAGCACGTTCGAACTAACTTCTTGGGATAAGACTAACGACGCTAGAATCGTAGCTCCTGGTGCTTCCCCAAACCCTATGACAGTCGCTACGTAAGATTTCATGTACTTTACTAAGTAGTTTATAACTGTATGTCCACCAAGCATTGGTATTAGGGCTAATAACACGAGGTATATCCACATATTCAGCTCTACTGGCAGCACTGACTGATTCGTTGCCACAGAATAAGCAAATATGAAAATAGTGGAAGAACTATAGCAGACTACAGTATAGCTTGCTAAGCTAATACCTCTCTTTCTTAAGTATCTACCTATGGTAAAGTAGGCTGCTGCGGTGATAGCACCAGTAAGCGCTAGAATTGAACCATAGAGAGCTCTCTCGACGAGATAGGGTTGCACAGCAATAACAGTACCGCAAAAAGCGATGAGGATTCCAAGAAGCTCCGACCACCTTGGTTTCGAGATCCTCAAAGCCGTTTCATACAGCATTGCTATCAATGGGTAGAGAACTACTATTGTTGTAGACAGTGATATTGGTATGTAAAATAAGGATTCCATCCACGTGAGAAAGTGGGTAGCTAAGAGAATACCTGATAGTATTGATAGAGAAAAATACTTGATATCTCCCGGATGCAGGTTACTCGAACCTCTAGAGAGAGAATATAATGCTATCAGTAACGTCGCAATAAAGAGCCTCCAAAAAGCACACGCTAGCGCCGTCGCCCCCGAGAGAACCACGATTACGGACGCGGAGGATATGCTAAGCCATGCCACTACGATAAGAGCGTACTGGACTGCTCTACTCAACATCACCTACCGAGAAAAGTGTACTCCAATACTCCTAAAAACTTAAGTAGAACACCTTAATGATGTCGCCTTATTAAGGCATTCAACTCCTCCAGGTGTTAGAAACCTCAAGAAGGAACTACAAGAACGGGAGCTCAGTTACTAGTAATCGGCTCCTAATTCGATTAGCGCCGTTTAGATGACTCATAGGACTTATTCCTAAAGAAAAGCCAGCACGAAAGGTAAGTATTAGAGCGCTGCACTAACATCGACTAACCAACAGAACTGGCTGAAAACGAAACCCAGAAGTAGAAATGGAAGCAACCTTACTCGCAGTACGAATGCGTTGCGAAGATGTTGACAACTGGGAGAGTTTATTCAAGATGCGAGTCTCAACTGTAAATTAGAGAACTCTATGTAGTAGCTGTGGGTAGAGACAACCTTGACGTTAGGGTTATCGAAATTCGTTCAGTATGAAGCTTAAATACTAGATCCCGTCTATGAGAAGGAGTGGTACTAGTAATTTCGTGTGTTATTTAATAAAATTTAATAGGTTGGTGGGACTACAGTTATTGGGTAAGAATTCGGTGTCGAAAAATCCTGACAGGCGAGAATTTTACCCAAAGAGAGAATTTAGGGATAGAGAGCTAGCTGAGCCAAAGCCTTTAGGCAATATGTGTAATAACCTCTGTCCACTGTTCAAATGCGCTAAAAACGCCTTAGTCTTCTCCACGAAAGTCGTAAAAGGCTACACTCAGAAAGTAGCTATGTGTAGACTAACTGGAGACCAGTGTATTGGATATGGTTGCCAATTTGCTTACTGCGATAGAAAGGCACTTCTACCAAACGGTAACTGTGCCTTTACTGTAAAGTTTAAAGATGGTGAGGACTTCTTTAACGAGCTCGAGAAAGAGGAGCTGAAGCTTTCAACAAAAAGTAGACTTGTGAAAAGGTACAGCAAAAAAGACATCTTTGTGGAATAACATTCGTTCGGGACCCCTGTGTCTCGAGAGGAAGGCCTTTACGAAAAAGAGCCACCGATCCCCCCAAACGAGTATGTGAGAATCAGGCATACGGTGATTAGAGAGTTTGTTAGTAAGATCTTCGTCGCTGCCGGATTATCCAGTAGCGACTCGTGGATAGTAGCCGACGTGTTGGTTACTGCCGATCTAATGGGGATCTCCAGTCACGGCATTCAGCGAGTACGGAGGTACGTTGATGGACTACTTCACTGCTGTGTTAACCCAAAACCGAAAATGAGAGTAGTGAGAGACTTTGGTGCTACGGCTCTAATAGATGCTGACAACGGCTTAGGGCATATAGCCGGAGTGAAGGCTGTAGAAGTGGCTGTGGAAAAAGCTAAGAAATACGGTATCTCGCTAGTACTCGTCAAAAATAGCCATCACTACGGAATAGCGGGCTACTATTCCCTTAGGGCTGTTGAAAGAGGATTAATTGGTGTATCAACAACAAACTCTGAGAAACTCGTGGCGTACGTTAACACCACTACTAGAAGTCTGGGAACAAACCCTATAGCAGTGGGTATCCCTAGAAGAGTTCCCCCGCCAATACTTTTCGATGCAGCAACTTCTGTGGTTCCGGTCGGAAGAATAGAGGTATATGCTAAGTTAGGAAAGAAAGTCCCAGACGGTTGGGTAATAGACCATGAAGGTAGAATGCTTAACGGCGATGCTACTAAAATACTCTCGGAAATAAAGGCTGGTAGGGCATCAATCCTCCCACTGGGGGGATTAGGAGAGGAGTTCGGTGGGCATAAAGGCTCTGGTTTAGCTTTTATAATAGACGTGATCTCGGGAGTGCTTTCTGGGGCCGCATGGGGTCTCCACGTTAAGTATACTACTGATGTAGCACCGGCAAACGTTGGGCACTCTTTTGCCGCTATCGATATTGACGCATTTATGCCTAGAGAGGAATTCTATGAACGAATAGAAAGCTACATCAACGAACTCAAGTCATTAAAGAAGCACCCAAGTGCTGACAGAATATGGATTCCCGGGGAGAAAGCCTGGAGTACCATGATGACTAGGCTACAGATAGGAGTACCAGTTCATATCAAAGTTTGCGAAGAGCTTAACCTTCTAGCTGGAAACTTGGGTATTAGTGAGAGACTGTGTGATATAAGTAAAAGCTAAGCTTTCACACCCGAGACATGGGGAGATTCGTTCTTGCTAGCTGCCTACCACTACTTGTTAGTTGTTATTAGAGAGCTTAGGACCTAATATCATCAAAAGTTAGTATTACGATACCAGTAGGTTTCTTGCTTATAGCTCCTATCCTAGCACCAATCAACATATTAACACCTTTAGCTGAAGCTATGTCTAGCAGTCTCTGAGTTATGACGCCGTCCATGACTACTGCGTAAGCATCCTTAATCTCATCACTAATGAGCTTGTCTACTAAGTCTTTTACTGGTACCCTCAAAGTTTCGTTCCAATTCTTATCGTACACTACACTCTCTAGAGTACCTCTTAAGGATTCCACGGTTTTTATTAGTGATTCGGGAACAGTTATTTCGCTGATTGCTTCTGCCTCCGGAACTGTGACGGCTGGGAGCGCTTTGATTTCCTCCTCCACTCTTTCAGCAGCTTCTTTCGCAATATGCTGCAAGTATGCCTCTAAAGGTGTTGCGTTTTTTAAAGCTTTAGCTATCTCTTTTCCAGTCAGCTCCTCAACTTCCCTACCTGGTGGAGCTCTGGCCACCATGTCTATTTTAGCTACACGTGCTAACTCCTTGAGGATCATGTCACCAGCTCTATCGCCATCAAGAAACGCTATAGTCTTTTTAGATTGAGATAACCTTATTATGGTCTCTGGGATCTCGCCCTTAGCGCCCTCAAGTGCAACGACGTTTTTATAGCCATACTTAAGGAGGTTTATGACGTCAGCTCTTCCTTCAACTACTACTAAGGTGTCGGATTTTTCGACATCGGGTCCTGCTGGAAGTCTTTCCGGTCCGTAATATATCAACTCAGCGGTCTTAACCGAGGATTCTATCTCTTGGAGTACCTCTTTAACGTCTACTTCCTTTTCCTTGATCATAGTTTGCATTATTTCCTTAGCTCGCTCGACAATTCTCTTGATCTTCTCTTTTCGTACGTCAACTATGTCTACTACCTTAATCTTAGCGTTAAAAGGACCAACTTTATCTACGAACTCGAGCATTGCTGCTACAAGAGCTGTCTCAACTCGGTCTAAGTTTGAGGGAAGAAGTATCTCTCCAACAATCTTAGACCCCTGCTGCTTCGTCTCGACAGAGATCCTGCCAATCCTCCCTTTCTCCTGCAGATCCCTAAGGTCCAGCTCGGAACCAAACAGTCCCTCAGTTTGACCAAAGATAGCTCCTATGATGTCGTGCTTATCTACTACACCATCTACCTCCACTTTAGCCCTCACTACATACTTTACCATTAGGTTAGCACCCAGTCTAACTGTTACTTATCACTACGATAACATTCTGCTAGCTAGTTAAAAGTGCGTTGTATTGATTGAACTACGAGTTTTCGCCCCCAGAGTCGAGAAAGGAAGTCGTTTGTTACGTGAGCGGTCGAAGAACTTGAATTCGATCTCTCCGCTTCTAGTAACACACCAAACGAAATCTCCCTCGGTCTTAAGAAGCCTCACTGCTAACTCCTTAACATACTCGAGATCCGTACGACTTACCGCTAACTTAGAACCAGACTCAGAACATACTATCTTCTGCAGACCGTACCTACACCTCAGCTCTCCCTGGCAATAAACACACTGAACATCGATATAACCCGGTAATAACCCTATGTAGTAACCCTGGGAGGCCTCAAAGTAAGAGCAACCTTGGGGAAACTGGTTCGGAAGACCTTCAGAGATTTTAACACCACTAAATAGACACTCCCAGGGTTCCTCCTCTACCTCGGTTTCGCAAAGACGTTTGATTAAGTCTACTATTGATCTGTTTACGCATGTCTCTACGTAAGTAAAAGCTATAGTTCCAGAACTACAGTAACTTATTACTACATTAGCCACATTACTCGCTTGTTCCTGAGGACTCATTACTGTTGTACCTCACTTTCTTGAGTCCAAGTACATCCACATCACCTACGTGTTAGGGGAAATATCTATTTGTTTGAGTATAGCTCAGTCAGTTTTGTAGATATTTTATGTAGGCGAGGGATTTGGGAAACTCTACGGTGGTTATGTGGAAATACTTAAAGTGTTTAAGAGAACGGACCGCGTCTCAAGGTGTAGTCCACGCGTCGTTAAGCTCGATTAGCGTCAATGACCTCTGTGTAGAGTAGCTAGCAGCTACGGTAAACTGTAAGATCGAAATACACCCCGTCCTAGCGGAACCTATAGACATAGAGAGGAGAAAAAGTCGTAAGTGGTAGCCGAATTCGGCTAGAGTAAGGCTCTTATTACTAATCACTAACCTTAGTTCTGAGTAAGTTAAGCTTTATCACTAAAACAAGATATGGCAGAAAATTACTAAACTAATGCACCTACTAACATATGCCTTAAGCAACTGTTCCGGGTTTCGTGATGGTTTGTGTTGCTTAATAGATGCTGCGGAAACTCTTATGAGTGCTTCCGCATGGATTAGTGTAGAGGCTACTCAATGAGGGAGCGGGAGCCACGTAGATGAGGTGCGGGCTCTCCCCGAGGGCAACCACCAGATGTGGGGTGCCCGGGGTTACCCTGAACGTCCTCAAGCCCGATGAGGTCCCGAGCGGAATGCGGGGGAACAGAGATAGGGCAATGAAATAGATCCATATAAACCATCATGAGAGCTGAACCTCTGAAGACACCTGAACCTATTCTACACTTAAGAAGAGTTCTTTAGTAAGCTGGATGCCTGGAGTTAGTGCTTTTAACTCGAAAACTCCGGTAGAGCTATAGCGAGCTAATCCCGGGGGGCTTAAAGTGGTGGGCTAAGCTTAGGATCTCTAATCATTTAATAGCCTCAAGAGCGATCTACCTCTATGTTGCTAGCTGGGACTCTGCTTCTTTTAGATTAAATTGAGCGCTTAGGCTATAGATACGGGTTCAACTCCTTGAAAAAGGTGGTAGTAGCCTATAGCACCTTAGATGTGGCTGGTCGCGGTATTGCAACGAAATTAGCTAATTTAGCTGGTTGCCGAAACACTACCGTGAGAGAGATTCCCGAAGCTTGTATTGCTGAAATAGGTGATAGTGAAGTAGTAATCGCAGGGTTTAATGAGGATGTGCTGTATTTTAACTTCTTGGATGAATTACTTGAAGCCAGTTACTATGTTATAGTATCAAGGCATAGCGCTACCTCAGGAATAAAGTCTCTCACTGTTCACCACACCGGAAATCCATCAAATAAAGCCGAGTACGGGGGTAGACCACGGGAGCTAGCTATAGCTAATCCACCAATAGCATTTTCGATACTGAAAGAACTAAGCAAGCTATCTATAAGCCACAGAATCGAGGACACTGAAATAACCTATGAAGTCACTCATCACGGACCAACAGAGGTTAGAAAGCCTCTGACTTTTGCCGAAATAGGTTCCTCGATTAATGAGTGGTCGAACGAGCTATACCAGGAAGTTCTAGCTAAGGCCGTTTATAGAGCTATTGCTGAACCTCAGTCTATCTGCACTTCCTCAGTAGGTATAGGGGGAGGTCACTACGCACACCAGTTCACTCAGAGAGCTTTTAATCAAAGCGAGTGCTACGGCCACATAATATCGAGACACGCTATAAAAGACCTCCGAGAGTCCCCAGAGTTATTGGAGTCTATACTGAGGCAAGCCATAGTGAGGTCGAGTACTCAAACCAGGAGGATCGTTTTAGAAGGAAAGGTGCCGGGATACGTAAAGCAGGTTGCTAACTCTATCGCGGGCGATTACGGCTTAGATGTTACTGAATAGCAAAGCTATTACCTCGTAAAAAACAACATACTGGTAGCAGTGTCGATGAGTAAGGAATCGATGTGGGGTGAAATAAGAGCAGAGATCTCTGTGTGCGTTAAGTGCTCACTATCTAGATCAAGAACTAGAGTTGTCCCAGGTGAAGGAAATCTCTTCTCTAATGTGATGCTCTTAGGAGAAGCGCCCGGGAGAAACGAGGACGAAGAGGGGAGGCCGTTCGTAGGAGCTGCTGGCAGACTCCTCGATAAACTAATTGAAGGAGCAGGCTTTAAACGCGAGGACCTATTTATAACTAACGTAGTTAAATGTAGACCTCCAAACAACAGGGAACCCAAGCTAGATGAGCTAGTGACATGCTCGTACTTTACTGACAGAATAATCGCAATAGTTGATCCCAGAACTATCGTTGCGCTCGGCAATTATGCTGGCTACTACCTATTCGAGCTTAAAGGAGGTACCAAGTGGGCAGGTGTTACAAAAACGAGAGGTAGAGTATACAGGCTACCTATTCTTGGAGCTCAAAGAGCAGTGATACCAACGTATCATCCCGCTGCTGCTCTATACAACCCGCAACTATACGAAGCTATCCGAGCAGACTTCGAGTTACTTAAAACTGTGGCGAGTGTAGGTAAAGGTTTAGAAGGATTACTTAAGTTCACTAAAAGTCGTGGTGGAGTGAGTTGAGTCAGGACAAGATATCGAAATACTTAGAGAACCGAATTAGGGAAATTGAGAAGAAGATTAAGGAGTTATCGGAAGAACTAGAGATACTGAAGCAGATAGCTTCAGCTTTCCCCGGCTCGAAGCAAGGAGTGGTGCAGCAAGTCCACAGTGAAGAAGCTAAAGTAGCTCAGCAGGAGAAAATTAAGGTGATTTATGCCGAGGACGAGATAATCGCTAACGAGATAGTGGCAGACAATATGGTTAAAATAGTTCTCAGGGGTGGGATAAGGTCCGAGGACGAGATAGTAGTAAACTTCTTGCTCAAAATCCTAGAGGAATTGAAGGGAAGAAAGGACTTAGACGACTTCAAACTTAAGGAAAGTGGAGGGTATATAACTCAAATAGACTTACTCAACCCAACGTCTATAGCAATAAGGCAAGTCGAGATAGCACTAAGATACGTGTGGAGTAAGCATTCTTCGGGTTAGCTGGCTTCATCGTATACTAAGAAACTGAGAGCTCTCTATCTTTTCTGGCGACTACATATGTTGCTACCAGCGATAACAGTACAGCAGGGAGTGACGCGACTGTTACTGCTTCCCCTGTATGTGGACCGGTTAAGACTATGGCAAAATCGAATGCTGAAGGAACTTTGCTGACTTTGATAGCTCTTCCTTCGAGTGAAACCTGAATTACCTGCGTATACATGCGACCTTCAGCTAATCTCGCAACTCCCCTCTCGTCGTACATCGCCCTAGCGTACAGAACCACAGGCACGCTTTCACTTATATACCTCCCGAAGGCCTCAGTCCGAATTTCAACATCCCCTGAAAGAGGGTTTTGCGAAGAGTCTACTGATTTACCCGACAGCTCAGGGTTTACGAGAAACCCTATTTTAAGCAGCCTTAGCAATACTATGTCCGTATAAACGTATTCAAACCCGCTGTAGCCATAGCCTGTATCAGTAACCATCTTCAATAACATGGTGTCTGAATACCCATTTATCTTCACGCTTCCCGCATAAACTACTACGAGATTAGCGTCTGTACTAAAGGAGTAGTAAAACATAGTCGCTGCAGTTGCTACTATTAACAATATCAATATGGCCTTCGTGAAAAACCCCAGACCTTCTCGGTATACTCTAAAAACTATGTATCTAAAGAAGAACCCCTCTCTAAATGCTCTTAACTCTAAGACTTTACTTCTACCGAGAATCCAAGCCATAGCTATACCTGTAATAAAGCCTCCTGCGTGTGCGAAGAAAGCGACCCCACCTATCCTCATATACCCGTACAATACCTGCATAGCAAACCAGAAAACCAAGTATATAGACGCTCTAAGGGTAAAGCACGCCGGCAGAAACAATAGTGGAAAGCACGCAACAAGTGAAGTCCCGGGAAAGAACATTAGATAAGCCCCTAAAACACCACTAATAGCTCCCGAAGCCCCGACTGCTGGGATATCTATAGCCTCCAACCCAGATATAGAAATGGAGGCAGTGTGAAATAGCGCTGCTCCAATTCCAGAGACTATGTACAGAAGTAGAAATCTGCGAGAACCAACTAAGTCCTCGACTCCTTTACCAAAGACGTACAGAAAGTACATGTTGAAGACTATGTGTAGCAGGTCAGCATGAATAAACATCGATGTAAACATTCTAACGACTCCCTCGTATGAGAGAAGAAGAGCTGGGATGTAGCCTAACTTGTAGATATAGCTTGGCAATGTACTAGTGAAGTACGTTGTAGACGAAGTCACTATATAGACAACTGTATTTAGAGCTATTATAGCGATAGTCATCAAGGGCGTGCGCCTCGGCACCGCACCCCCAAAGACATAGCCCACGGCTAGCACCGTAGCTTAGTATTGCTTAGATATATATATGAGAAGCGGGAAACTGTACCATCGCGCCTCAGGCTAGAGATTTGGGAAGATCGAGCACTACGAATCCGATAACTAGCTAAGCTATATCTCAATCTCTCCCCGCCTGAAGGCGTCGATAACGTTTTTAGAAACGGTATAGCATCCTATACCCCGCTTGATCAAGCCTAAAGACACTAGTTTAGCTAATATCTTAGATGGGTTCTTTATTCCCATAGCTCTTAGCTCTCTGGAGACAAGTATCTCTCCAACAGACCTATACCTAAGGAAATACCTTAGAGTTGCGAGCTCTTCGTCACTCAAGCTCTTGAGAATGGCTGGTAGGTTGTCTCCACTTTGAGTTTCTTGAGTCAACAGGTTCCACCTAGTAGTAGTACGTGTTAACGTAGTTATGCTCTACTATCTTAGAAGCGTTTCCAAGGCTTGCGCAAACTGAAGACAGGGGACAGAAGTTCGACCTCTCACAAGCCGGGTTTTCTCTAGTACAGTACTTTCTACCGAAAGCCCACAGAAAGTCGTCGAGATAGTCTGGTCTGATACATGAGATCCTGGAAACGTAATTGTAAGCTCTTCTTACAGCCATTCTCAACTCTATATCCTCTTCATACGTAAACTCAGACCTACTCGAGACTTTACGCATCAGATGGTCATCGAGCTTAACTAGCTTTAATCTTAGTGCTACCCTAGTTAAGTGGTTATCCACTGGTACTTCTATGTTGTGAGTGTCAACAACTTTGATGAGACCCCTTCTTAGAGCGAACTTTATAAAGAGAAATTGCTTTTTCTCGACAGGGTCTGAATATGCCTTAAACACTTTAAGTAAGTTCCCGAGTCCGTAAGTCGTGGGGTGCCTTATGTAACCTCTAGAAACCCTAACTAGCTCGGATACTGACCCCCTAAAGTATTTAATGAGCTTTATACCCGCATCGCGAAGTAGTTCTGCTCGGACATCGGGATCCCAGATACTCTCCCCGCTTTGAGTTCGCAACCACTTCGTAACTTCTTCTAGCGATATCGCCGCCATTCTATCAGGGTTAAAGTAGTCTGGATCCTCTCTGTACCTTAAGACCCCTAGGTGATAGAGTAAGTCGGCCCCATGATAGCTTTCTCCACCTATGCGCATCTCGAAAGGCTTTAACCTTGAGGTCCTATGATCTATAGCTACCATAAAGAAAAAGTACCTAAGGACTTTTTCTACCTCTTCATTCTTCGGGGGATAGAAGTGGGGGTCAGTAAAGTCTTCTATTGCTTTAACAACTTCAGTAAAGGATTCCCTTATTGCTCTAGCCACCACCGAGATTCTGCTAAAAGACAGCTCTAGAGGCAGCCTCAACACCGCTGTAAACTAGTTGTAGCCGTTATAAGAGTTCTTCGAACATCAGTATGTAGAATTCGAGTTCCTACGAGTGCTGAGAAAAATATACCTCAAATCTAATTTAGTTGTTCAAAGTTTATTCATACTGTTGGGGAGAATGTTGAGACCGTATATAGTAAGGTTCGTATCTCAGAAGTCAGGTGTAGGTAAAACTTTCGTAGCATCCAGCGTAGTAGAGGCTTTAGTAAAGGCTGGCTATAGTGTGGCGGTTGTTAAGCACTCAGCAAGCGGTATAAGTCTCGAAGAAAAAGATAGTGCGCGCTACCTTAGGGCTGGAGCTATGGAAGTCGTGGTAGCAAGTAAAGAACTAGTCCTACTGTATAGCAAAACATTAACAGACGACCTTAATGAGATAACTAGCTATATCTCTAGACCCCTAATTGTGGTAGAGGGGTTTAAAGATGCGCATATAGGTGATAGCGTAGTAGTAGCTGATTTCGTGGAGGAAGCAACCAGAATTATCAGCAATGACACTATTGCCATAGTTTTAAGTAGAGAACCTTTAAACCCGGAACTGGGGGAAGGTATTAAAGTACCTGTTTTCTCTAGCAATCAGATAAGTTCACTAGCTGACCTAATAATAAGAAGATCGATAGAGCACTTCACGTCTCAACTTCCAGGTTTGAATTGTGGTGCCTGCGGCTATAACTACTGCAGAACTTTAGCCATGAAAATACTTAAGGGTGTGAAAGTAGCTTGCCCTATTACGCTTAATGTAAAACTCACTGTTAACGGTCAAGAAGTACATCTAAACCCCTTCGTAAAGAACGTGATAAGCTCGGTAGTTGAAGGACTACTGAATTCTCTTAAAGGTATACCTGCTGACGTAAAGCGCATTACACTAGAGGTAGACAAAACAGCGCGTACGAGTTAAGTGAGGTAGCGTAGCTTAACTAATACGTGGTACTCGAACCACAATTATTCCATACCTCCTGCTTGAAAATCCCGTGTAACCAGCTAAGGGTAGACTCTTATTTCTTTATCACCTACCTTCATAAGTACCTCAAAGTACTCGGCAATCTTTGTAGACACTATCTTGGGTTTGAGGACGGCCTCTATCTGGAAGAGACCAGCAAAATTATCCATCGTGACTTCGATAGATACTGGTCTATAAACACCGGTTAGTATATCTACTCTCTTGATGCTTAAGGCGGATACAGAATGCATATCTATCTTACCAAGCTTGTAGGGTATTCTAGCTCTTCCTTCCGCCATATCTGTTCCGTCCGCAACCTTGACAACTCCTGCTTCAACCGTTAAAGCCTGGGTATTCGTTTCCGTAGCGTATATCGAGTGCAAGATCTCCTGCCTAATCATCCTCCTTCTTTTTCCTTCAATGCTAGGCATAACGTCGATCAACATTCTGTCAACTATGTCTTTGGCAAGCAGTGAACCTACAAACTCGTGATTTACTCTGTGTACGGCATTTCCTATGTCGTGTAGATAAGCTGATGCGAGAACTATGACCATGCTCTCCTCCAAGTTCTTAGTGATGCCGAACTCGATAGACGTAGGTTTAACTCCAGATTTAATGAGTAGGTCGAGTATCTCAAGAGCTGCACCACTCACTATCCTAGAATGTACTGCTCCATGATCATTGTATCTGAGCCTACCGACTGCCATAATGTTAGCCATATCAACGAGGCTCTGTACTTCTTCATCTGACTCTAAAAACTCGTATATCTTCCTTAAGGTGTTATAACTCTCAATAAACTTTCTTACTAGCCCTGGACTGACTACCACCATATGCTATTCCTCTCTCCCAACGACACACCAGGTAGGAGTGGGGCCGCCGGGATTTGAACCCGGGACCACCAGCGTACTGGCGGGGGATGTCCCCAGGCTGGCATCCTAGCCAAGCTAGACGACGGCCCCGTACTTAACTAACTCGAAGGATATTTTAAATTTTAGTTTACTAGTAGCATCACTACTAGAGCAACATAAACCAATACATTCTCCTATTGCTGCAGTGGTCAGTTTTTCTACAGTGCGCAGCAGGTTGAATTCGTAGTTTACTTATGTGAATTCTTAGCTATCACTTTTTCAGTGTTTACTAGAACAATGCTCACAAAAGTCCATCTGAAGTAAGGTGTGTGCTCCCTACTCTTCTCAGTGCTAGCTCTACCGACGTAAGCACGCATGCGGTCACGGAGCACTTGTTCCATACTCAGCGGTAGGTCCACCTCCTATTTGCTCTCATGTGTTTCGCTAGTGTTAGCCCCAGATCGCTATTCTCGATACCCTACGGAAAGCAGTTAGAGCAGTTATAGAGCTGAAGCCTACTGTTACAAGGAGTTTAATAGCGTTTGAGCTTACTTTGTTTCGGTGGCGAGTTTAGCACTCTTAGCTACCCCTAGTAGCAGTGGAAGTGGAGCTTCAAACTACACAGCTCGCGAGCTCGATAGCGCATCTAGGGCTCCCGCACCGCTGAGTTCAACAACTGCGCAAGAACCTGCTGGAACATCTGAACACTCACAAGTAGTGTTGGAGTCTCTGGATACGGTAGCTAAGAGTAATTGGCTACTAAGCGTTGACTCTCAAAAGAGATCGATTATGTCGCCTGCTAAAGAAAGTACTGAGAGGAAAATCGACCTAGTTAAGTCACTAATAGCAGGCAGTGTCGTCGGAGCCTTGATCGGATTCAGCAATACTTATGGTTATGCTATTAGTGGATACACAACATCTGAGCTATCACCTATTGTAGCTGGAGTTCTAACGTATCTTCTGTTAAGGTTTGTACTAGGTGTTTACAGCACACTTGCTCACATCGCTGCTATAGCGTTTGCCGTAGGAATAGACATTACTACTACTCTAACTTCAGGTATGTTAATTACTTACACCATGTTCGCCGAGAGAGCTGACCCAAGAATGGTGAACATGGCATCATGGGTGTACAAGGGTTTAAGCACGGAATCCATGCTATTCTATCTATTCGCGTCCTCAGTTTCGGCGGGCGGGGTATTAATAGCGTTATCGCTAAGTGATCATTTTATCGAAAGAGAAAGACTCATATTTCCTGTTGGAGGAGGAGCCTGGAGAGCAGTAAACGTAATAAGGAATTTTCAAATACACAAAATAGCTGCTACAATAACTGTGGGGTTCACTCTAGAGCTATTGGCGCTCTACGGAAGCGTGTCCGCAGATTTTGCTCAAATGCTCTACCTCGTCGCTCCCGGGGCGGCACTAGCTTTAGCTTTCGACCCTCTAATACTACTCCTAGCTCTCCTATTACCTGTAAGTTCTTCAGCAGGTGTCGGAGTGGGGAGCATCATTATGTTCATGGCGATCACTCCAGCCCTAGCTTTTTTAAGGGTTTTGGTTCCCCTTCCAACAATGAGTACATACGATCTAGCTACATCAGCATCGGCGTCTACAGCTTCATTACTGATAGGCTACCTCTCACTAATGGCATCTTACTACATAGTTAAGTATAGGAGAATGTTTATTCACTCACTAACTCTTATTAGAGAGATAAAGGAGTATAGGTCTACGTTCTTTGCTGGTGTATTACTTATCTCCCTACCGGTTATTCCCGCTTTATTAGTTTCTAGAGATGCTGCTAGAATAATAATAATCTTACCAGCTTTAGTGATCCTGTACTTACTCATAACGCTTCTAACCTGCCGAGTGGTAGGTGAAGTCGGTATAGTATCTCAATCCACTCTACCAGCTGTTACGGGACTGATGTTTGCTGCTGGAATAAGAGAGTCTATGCCTTACGTTCTTCTAGACCCGTATACTGGAACCCCCATGCCTCAGTTTGTTGCTGCTACGTCAATGAATATCATTAAACTTAGTAAGTACTCTGGGGTTAAACCCAGCTTTATAGGTTTTCTAGTTATGTTGGGGATAGTTCTTGGGGCTCCACTAACCCTAGCCTACGGGAATCTTCTCTTAACTACATACGGAACGTCGTCACCTAAGCTCCCCCTTATTAGATGGCTTCCCATAGTTACGTGGATGAACGCTATTTACACTGGGAATGTGCTGGCACTACCCTCGCAATCTTTTATCTTAGGTATACTCCTAGCTATAGCTATTCTATTCGTAGTTAGAGTGCTAGGCATTAAGGGGCTCTCTCCTTTCGCTATATTAGTGGGGGTTACTGTAACACCAGATATAGGTGTACTCTTCGTATTAGCATCGCTAATTAAGTACTTAGCTCTACGCATAGGGCCCGACACCTACGAGTCTTTAGTTGCCTACTCATCACTAGGATTTTTCGGTAGTACCTTAGCAATAGTAACCTACACCTTATACGAACTATTAACTATGGGAGTGTGAGCTATGGACTTGGTGTTCCTAGTTTTCTCTGCGACATACCTCGGAGTTCTAATATACGCCATCATAAACCTAGCTAAGACCAAAAACGTGAGTGTAGAATTACCTCCAACTGCTCTTCAGCGTTATGCTAGACATAGCGCAACTAAGCTACGGGTATTCGGCAGAGTACTGAAGATAACCCTATTAAACATAACGACTCTTCTAATTCTCTTGTGTATTGCGGTATCGTCTCTTATAGCTGCTACCGCCTACAGTGATAAGAGAACCGAGTTCATTCAAGCCATAGAGGAATCTGTTCAAGCACCTATAGCTCTCATTAAGCTCTCTAAGCCGGTCAGTAAGCATGACGCCGTGACATCGCTTTACCATGTAATAGAGAGATCTGAATCCGTATCCTACCTCTATAGAGCGACACTGGAGAGAGGTATATTTGTCGATAGCTTGCCGGGAGTTAAGTGGGTAGTCATCGGCGTAGATGGAGATCTCCGATCAAAGCTCAATATATCTGAAAAAGAAATCTTAACTGGTTGCCAAACTCTTTCGGAGGTAGCCCACTACTCATCGAGGTTTAAGGTTACATGCATCCAAGACTCCACCTTCAGATTCAAGATAACTCCACTCGAAACTCTACTGCCGGTTCTGGGCTATATTGGTATGGAGCCTATAACTCCCTCACTTGACTTAGTCATAATATCCGATGTCGAGACCATCGCTGAGATACTAAGCCTCGGAGACACTCTAGTTACCGACGTCTTATTTGTTGGGAAGGACATTGATCGTAACGTAGTCGAGAGCGTACTCGAAGTACTGAATGTAGACACATTACAATACTTCTTCAATACCACAGCCCTAATTCTAGGTTCAGTGCGAGTGATGACTCTTGAGGCTGCGATATCGACACTTTTTGTAGTAATGTCCTGTGCTATTGTTGTAGCTGTAGCCTATAGATCCCTTCTACCAGAGTTCAAAACTATTAATGAGAGACTTCACTACATAGGATTGCCCCCATGGGGAACTACTATTACTCTATTGATGCATGTAGCAGTAGCTGTATCTCTTGGAGCACTGGCTTCATCGACCTTGGCCTCGTTTCTATTTACGGCCCGTCAAGCAATCATTTCAACCACAGTTAGCCTATTCTCAGGTCTTTTGGCAGCCCTAACTCTAGTAAGAGAGCTGAGTACCGGAACGACTAGTTATGGAGCGTATACCCCTACAGTTGAGAGACACGAGATTGTGTTTCCAACCATAAAAATCGGGAATTTGGGGGAGTTAGTGAACATGGTAAGAGAAGCTATTGAAACTAACGAGTTTTTTGAACTTGAGGAATTTGAGTATAGGAGTTGGGAAAAAGAAGTAGTAGTATACTGCCGCGTTAACTTCAAAGAGATGTGGGGTGTTATTTTGAGTGGATTAATAGCTGTAACTCCTCTGGATAGCAACATGGTAAAGGTATTCCTTGAGACAGATGTATCTAGTATAGAGGAAATATCTGAAAGCATAAATAACTCAATAAGAGCCCTGTTCGTCTCGAAGGTAATAGGTAAGCTGAAGACACTTTTATAGAGAGATTATGTCTTCAAAGCAGCGGGGAAACCGCTCGATTTATAAGCACTAATTAGCTTTAGCACTAAGAAAGTGTTGGCTGATCAGGCTGGTAATAGAGTACTTAGCCAGGCTAGTGGAAGCAATACATTTAGCGGTCTACTCGTACATTAAGCCAGCAGCACCGCACAGGTTCTCCTCAAGGTTTAAAGACCTAGAAACCATAGTATTTACGGTAACCTCATCTTTAGACATCTATAGCCAGACCTTTACCGCCGGTCTAGACGTCAGTACCGGGAAAGAGACTCTGTACTCCATAGGCATAGGTCGCCTTTTCTACCACTCTCTTGCTAAGTCATACAGGAAACTTGGGATAAGAGCTCACCAAACCCTCAACTTAGTTTTAATCCCATCAACTCTCTCCATAGCTTACTCCACACGCCAGCACCCGTTCGCTAATAGCTATAGGAGGATATTCTCTGCTGTGTTAGAAGTGGACAATCCTAAGGATGTAGCGACCTTGGTTGATGGAATAAGGCAGTTCTACGGCGTTGGCTCTGCTGTTCTCTCAGAGCAAGGATTAACCCCCAGTAGGCTAGCAACTGAAAAACCCTCTATAGGAGACATACTCCAAGTGCTGGAAGCTAAAGCAAGAGACTTGCGGTATACGTTAAAGAGAATGGATTACATATTCGAGGTCGGAACGGAAGTAGCGCGAATGACGGCAAGCGGTATTGAACCTAACGATGTGGTCGTCAGGGCGTTTCTCAGGTTAGCGCAAGTGGAATGCGGCAAACTAGGGAAAGTTTCCGAAGTCAATCAGAAGAACCTCTATGATCTCGATAAAGAGCTCTCAAAGGACGGTGTTGACCTTTCTTACTTAATAACGCCACTAACCCTCACCCTCCTCCTCTCAAACTACTTAAGCGAGAAGTAGCTACAGTAACTAACTAACCTCTATAACTACGTTGATCCCCAGTTCATCCTTGATTCTCTTAATTTTCCGCCTAAGTCTGCTAAGACTTTTGGCCTCCTCCCTAGGTATACTGACGATAACGTTCTCACCATTGTATACGACTCTAGCTGATGGAACGTAGGCCTTTATTAATGGCTCGATGTTTTTCCTTATGCTACTGCTGTATACCTTCTTAACCGGTATTACTGTTGTTTGCTCACCAAAGGTGTATATCTCGTACTCAAGCTCTCCAGTTAGCGCGTCTCTTACTTCAACTACTGGTCTAGCTAGGTCTGACTCTCTGAGGCCTGTCGGAAGTTTAACTGTGATATCTAGCTCGTAAACCTTTTTAACCTCACCAGAGTCTATGAATATCAGTGTATCAACAACAGATGGCAACATACCGACATCAACTCTACTGATGAATCTCTGAATGGCGTCAATCGGAGAAGCCGCGTGAACTACTCCTACCATGCCGATGCCAGCTAGCCTCAGGTCTACATAGAGCTTAAAGTCTTCGTCGTTCCTCATTTCATCGAATATTGTGTAGTCAGGTCTACTCAATAAGAGGATATCGTGAAGTTCGTTAGGAGTAGCGTAGACTTTCGAGTACTGCGTTACCTGAGGCGGTAGCCTCATATCTCTAGGGGATTCCACTGTTTTCACTATCTTACCTTTTCTCGAGTAGTACTCTGCTAAAGCTTGAGCGAACGTCGTCTTACCCATACCAGGAGCTCCAGCAATCACTATCCCCTCTGCTTTCTCGTTAAGTCTCTTCATGAGCTTCTCTGGGAGGCTGTATTCCTCGAGCTTAGGCCTCGCAAGAGGCTTTACAGCGGTTATTTCCCAACCACTACTCATGGGGGGTCTGGAGACGATGATTCTGTAATCTCCGAGCTGAATGATGGTGGAACCCGTTCTCTCGATCTCTATTACGGCATCGGGTAGGGTCTTTGCTGCCTCTACGACCTCCTCAGAGAGGGACTCGATCTCCTCACGTGTTATGGGGATGTCTGAGATCTTCTCAAGAACCCACCTTCCCGGACGCCCTCTTTTTACCTGAGGCGGTGCTCCCTCTTTGAGGTGTACACTCATTACATCTCCGACAAAATACTTCTCAAGCTCTTTGAGCTGTATTCTCTCTGGCTCTTTATAAAGAACTTTGACCCCCAGAATCTCGGCTGCGAGTTTTTGTGTTCTAGATGAAGTAACTAGTACATAATCATTCTCGTAGGTGTATTCCCTTATAGCTAAGTCTATATCGTCAACTCTCCTACCTAGAGTAGTTATTCTCAGCTTTATGCCATACTTGTCCGCAAGGCTCCTAATTAACCTAAGTTCTTCAAGAGCAACAACACCTAAGCTCCTACCTTCTCTACTGAGATTATCGAAAAACACTACTAGCTCTCTGGGTATGGCGATAACACTCTTAATTTTCTCACTAATTATTAGCCTTCTGAGAACTCCATTGTATATAACGGTGCTATCTGGGACTATTACGGTTTCTCCAACAGTTCTTACATCACTTTCGTTTAACGTGCTTACCATGACTTTCGAGTGCCTGGTTATGACTCTATTTAGGAGGTTATAAGCTTAAGCTTTCCATAAAGTTAGTGGGGCTACTTTAGCACTCACTAGTTAAAAGTATTCACTACCTCAACTCACTAAACCATGCTCTTCGAAAAACATTGACTGTTAGCCAAATAGGCTCGATGCAGGCACTATAGAAAACATTTTCCCACAGAAATAGAGGTAAAAAGAGTTGACGTAGGTTAAAAGAAGCACTTTTAAGTCACTAATCTAAACATCTACTGGTGCGGGGGTGCCCGAGCCAGGTCAAAGGGGTCGGGCTTAAGATACTTCCGGCAGCAGTCATAAGTAGGAGACCCGATGGCGTAGGCCTGCGTGGGTTCGAATCCCACCCCCCGCACCATAGCTTATCGCTTCTCACCTCGCTTCACTAGCTTGCCTCGTAGTATGGATGTTACTGCCTACACGAGTATCTGATTTTAGTAGAAGCTACTAGTCACTATTTAAAAACTCGTACGCAGTATACCGTTTTGGTGGGCCCGTAGCTCAGCCAGGATAGAGCGCCGGCCTCCTAAAGGCGGGGATCGAAGCTCGGCAACGCCGTGGAAGCCGGATGTCGGGGGTTCAAATCCCCTCGGGCCCGTCACAATTATGACTGCCAGGTGTGTGAGAATACACGATTTTTCTTAAGAGTGCCGAGTCTTCTCTGAGTAGAAGCTCTAGGGCGATTGATTTGAGGGTTTCGCATGTTACTTCAAAGACCTTGAGCTTGCCTTGCTTTTTCGCTATCTCTAGGGCTACTAAGTGGTAGCAAGACCCTCTACGTCCTCTCACTACTACATCCAACTCAAAATTCTTACAGCTACAGTACATCCCGGGGAACAAAATGTAGCTTCTGTCTCGACCGTGAAATACATATAGTTCTACAATATCCACACCTTTCTTGCAGTAAAGCTTTAACAATCGCTTCTCCATTACGGCGTCTATAACTTTCTCAGAAGGATGGTCCATATAGCTTAACGTAAACTCATTCACTGATCGCTTATCTAGCCTACTCATGCGATCCAGCGTGTATTTCCTTAGAGAATATTTGAGCTTTTCGAGTTAACTAGAATTACTTGGAATGACCTAGCTAAAGAATATGTACAACCACTATCTCCCATAAAGGTATACGCAGACGTGGTCTTTCTCAGAAGTCTTGAGTAGGTCTACTAGGTCTGGGTCTAGAAATGATATGATCATGATATCGTCTACTTTTCTCTTACTCAAGTTAAGTAAGGAGCTTTGCGAGCCACTCGAATCACGGTCTTTAGGGCACTCTTCTATATCTACGACATACATCCACCTCACCCTCACGTAGGTTCCTAGAGGACCGGTTGCGTGAGCAAACCACAAACCTCTATCCCCTACCTCTGAAGTAATTTAAGTAATAAGGTTGCGTACTTTAAGACTACATTAACGATTTCCGAGAGAGGTCCTAGAGTTTTTGATAGCCCAGTAAGCCTGCAGATATCGTTTTCAGTTATAGTTTTAGAGATAGCTAGTATTGCTACATAGACTGCTGAGTAAGCCGTAAATTTCAATGCTAGCAGAAGTAGTGAATCTGCAAACTCCCGACCTTTTATTACCGGTAGCAGCATAAGAGAAGGTATGAGTGCTGAAACTAGTACTCTAGCTGAGAATCTATGGTCTAAAGAAACGTCCATATACTCCACTAAGAAGTAGAGTTGCGCTATAGTGGTTATAGTACTGAGGACTAGGTAGGATATAGCCGCACCATGTAGTCCACATATTCTTACGAGGGCATAGAGTAACGGGACGTAGGCAGCAGACCCTAGAATGTTTGATACTAGAATATACTTTGTCTTATTCATAGCGCTTAAAGCCGGTCCTACTACGTGCGACCCGAGTAGAGTTAGCGTGTTTACGAGTACGACCATGCTGAAGTACACGTCAGCCTCAGTATACCTCCGCCCGTATACTACGCGAACTATATCGTGCGAAGTAGCTGATGAAAAAAGCGCTAAAGGTATAGAGAAAAGAACTACGTACTTAATAGAATCCGCAAAGAGATTCTTAAAGTCTTGACCACCTAGCTCTGAGAAAACTTTCAAGAAAGCCGTAGAAAATGGTGCTATAGCAATAGAAATCACACTCAAGAGGTTGAGAGCGGCTCTATAGTTGCCTATCTCGAAATCTGTAAAGAATCTTGACAGCGTTAGAGTGGTATACATCTGCGTCATCGAGCCAACTAAACCAGTAACGTAAAGTGGGACTGAGAACCGGAGAATCTCGAGCAAGTCTTTAGAACTAAACCCTAGTTTAGGTCTACTTAGAGACCTCATTATCAGAACTACCCCAACTAGGGAGCTAGCCGTGGACGCTATAACTATACCTAGAACAGCGCCCTTGGTAAAGAAAGTTATTGCTAGGGCTATAGAAAGAGAGACTCTGAGGAAGTTGTATATAGGTTCTAGAAGCGCTGCCTTGACTCTTCTTCCCATACCCACTAGAGACGCCCTAGAGACGTTGAGAAGGGAGTACGATAGAAGATAGGGCATGGAGATAAATACGAGGTCGGAGTACTCTGGTCTGTTGATTAGGGTCTTCGATAGAGTGCTACTCGCAAGTGCTCCAAGCACCGTTATAATTGATGAAGTAGAGAGTGCGACGACTATTCCCAGGGTAACGTAAGATGCTGCTTTCTCCGGGTACCTAGGTATATACCTCACCATAGCTGCGGACATGCCTAAGTCAACGAAGGAGACGAGAAAAGCGGGTACAGCTAGAACTAAAGAGTATGCTCCGTAGCCTTCAGGACCTAGTACTCTCGCTAAAACGAGAGACCCTAGCCCAGCAATAAGAATAGAGAGAAAGCTTCCTCCAGCTAATGTAACGGCCGTGGAAGCTGCTTCATAGAGAGCATTGCTATCACTCTTCAACTCGTGCGATCCTGAAGATTTAGTTGAGAAACAAGGTTAAAAGAGTGTTTTATAGAGTACTGTGCTAGACAGCTTTTGCGATGCTGCGTGAAGCTTTAAAACTTTCTTCCGGTTACTGTTGCTGAGATGAGTACTGCTTACATAAAACACTTGAGGAAACCTACGAGGATACTGTCTGGAGTGTCTGTAGTAGCTGTTATGACTAAGCCGCATCGGTGCCCGCACGGTAAGTGTGTTTACTGTCCAGGTGGACCTGAGTTCAATACTCCGCAGAGCTACATCGGTGAGGAGCCTGCACTCATGAGAGCTCTGAGAGTGGGCTTTGACCCGTACGAGCAAGTGAGAGTGAGGCTGAAGCAATACGAAGCCTTGGGGGCGTTCCCTAGCAAAGTGGAGGTAGTAGTTATGGGTGGTACTTTTATGGCTTTTCCCGAGGATTACCAGGAGTGGTTTATAGCTAGCATTTTCGATGCCGCTAACCGATACCCAGAGTCGAGATCTTCTGGTTCCCCCAGCCTACAGGAAGCTCACAGATTAAATGAAACAGCTGGAGTGAGAATAGTCGGATTAACGATCGAGACTAGGCCCGATTACGCTAAAGAAAAGCACTCAGATAGAATGCTCTATCTCGGTGCCACTAAGGTTGAGTTAGGAGTTCAAACAGTTTTCGACGAAATCCTGACGTTAGTGAGGAGGGGTCACACAGTACGAGACACCGTTGAAGCCACGAGGATACTTAAGGACAGCGGGTTTAAGGTGGTCTACCACATAATGCCTGGCTTGCCAGGGTCTGACCCAGATAAAGATATCCAGACAATTAAGGAAGTATTTGAAAACCCGGACTTCAGGCCGGACATGCTCAAGATATATCCAACTGTTGTAACTGAGGGTACTGAATTATATAAGTGGTGGCTTGAAGGTAGGTACCGGCCCTACACTGATGAAGAAGCTATTGAACTGGTGTCTGAGTTCTACCGCTACATACCGAAGTGGGTTAGAGTTATGAGAATACAAAGAGACATCCCAGCTCAGTACATTGTGGCTGGACCCAGGAAGGGTAACCTACGCGAGCTCGTAGAGCTCAAAGCCCTCTCTAAGGGAGTGAAAATCAGGGAGATCAGGTTTAGGGAGATAGGTCGCCAGGAACTCTACCGAGGCGTAAGACCTTCGGAACTCTACATTGCGAGAGAGTATTATGAAGCAAGTGGGGGTATAGAGGTCTTTTTGTCAGTAGAAAACACTGTATCTGATGTAGTTGCAGGCATACTGAGGCTTCGGATTCCTTCAGATAGAGCACACAGACAGGAGCTTAGGAGTAGGTCCGCTATTGTGAGAGAGCTCCACGTATACGGATTGCAGACCCCGATAGGTGTTTACTACGACTACTCCTGGCAACATAAGGGGTGGGGGGCAAGGTTACTCGAGGAAGCTGAGGAAATAGCTGGATACGAGTTTAGCTGTAATAGAATACTCGTACTTTCAGGTGTCGGTGCCAGAGAGTACTATCGAAAACGCGGGTACTATAGACTCGGGGACAGTCCGTACATGGTTAAAGACCTTAAGTTCTGAAGCTTTAATCGCTATTTGGAAAATACAAAATACGTATTTGTGCTCACTGTCTCGCTTGAGGTAGTCTATCAACGTATTTTGCTAAATCCCTTGGAATAAGCAACCTGATCTTGGCTCCAGCAAGTCGAAGAGCTATTGCTTCTGTAATCTTCAATAGCCTTGAGGAAAAAGCTCTATACCTGCATTCTCCCAGAACCACGTCTTCCTCGAATCTCACTGGTACTCTGAGCTCGTGATCTACGAACCCGAAGAGCAGTATTAAGTAGAAAGTATATAGTCCTCGAGATATCTCAGTCAGGAATTTGAGGTCTATAAGTGAGTCTTCATCTACTTGCTCGGGTAGGGTTCCAGAAATAACCTTCGATAACCTAATCTGCGGTAAAGATTTCGCTAGGTTGCGAAGAAGTTCAATGAACTCCCTGCACGACAGCATTCGGCTCAAACAAAATGAGAGTCCCGCTAGTACGTCTCTATAAATACCCATTACGTCCTCATGACTTAGTCTAGAAAGTTCTTCACTTACTAGTTCTGCTAAGGTAATTTTATCAATGCTCGACATACCCGCCTAGTTGTCTAGAGCGCACAAGCTATTTAAACCTTCAGAGTACTCTCCGGCAATGGAGACCTCATTTCAGCCACTTTTAGCTCCAATAGAGTTTAACTATATTTGCTTTGTAACTCTTGATCTAGTGGGATTAAAGATCAAGGGTAGCTTGAGCTTTGAGGAAAGAGTGCTGGAGATAATCAAGGACTCGACTAAAAAGAGTGGGGGGATAGTCCAGAGCGAATTATGGCGTATGCTTGGTATAGATAGTAGAGAGGGGAGTAAGCTTATCGCTAGACTAATGAGGAAAGGTCTTTTAATGAGAGAGGCAGTAACGTACAAAGGAAAGAAGACCTACATTCTGAGGTACGCCGACAATACGAGGGCCCCGGTCAGTGTTTCTGTGAATTTAAACCCAGTAGTTGAGGTACCATGCTTCGCGTGTAAGCAAATAAACAGGTGTAGCATAGGAGGTTATTATGACCCGACCAGGTGCCCACTTCTTACGAGATACCTGCTGTCAATGAACATCCGGAGAACCCTGTCGCTTCTACCGTAGCTCGCTGTTTCTGTAGACTTCTGCGAATTTGTAGTAAGCACATGAAGTAAATTAATAAGCTTCTGAACCTCATGTACCTTAGTGATGAAACGACGGTCTCCTGATGGTTGATGTATCTTCTCTTCTCTGATTAACTAACGGGCTTTAAAGATGAGATACCTAGAGAATATACTAGGTGTGGAGGTGTGGCAGTAATCGAGGAAAGCTTTAAGTCGATTTCGCCAGCGGAGTTCTTTTATAAGAACAAGGAGATAGCCGGATTCTCAAACCCAGCTCGGGCTCTATACCAAACTATTAGAGAGCTTGTCGAGAACTCTCTCGACGCAACAGAAAACCACGGCATTCTTCCAATAGTCAAGGTATCAATTCGGGAGCTTGAAGTAGTTCCCGAAGGAGCATACTACGAGGTGGTTGTTGAGGATAACGGCGTGGGAATCCCCCCCAAATACGTCCCACAAGCGTTCGCCCAACTATTGTTTAGCTCTAAGTACGTTTTGCGGCAGTCGAGGGGCATGTTTGGTCTAGGAGCTAAAATGGCAGTTCTTTACGCTCAAATAACTACAGGTTATCCGGCTGAAGTAATAGTAGCGCCAGTAAAGTCCAAACACGTATATAGCTTTAAACTGAAGATAGACATAAGAGAGAATAGGCCGGTCATACTGAATTTCACCACGACCTCGAACATATTGGGGAAACACGGTACTACCGTTAGGTTGATCACTTTAGGTGATTGGATAAGATCCAAGCAGAGGATATATGAGTACATAAGGAGAACGGCAATAATAGCTCCTTATGCCGAGATATTATTTAGAGATCCCGATAGCAATTACTTACTGTTTGAGAGAACTATAGACAAACTACCACCTCCAGCTAGGGAAACACTACCTCATCCACACGGAGTAGACATAGAAACTATGAAGAGCATACTCAAATCCCTAGCGAGTAAGTCTATTCTCGAGAGCCTAGTAGAGAGCTTTCAAGGAATTGGTGTTATGACGGCACAAAGGATCCTTACAGAAGCAGGAATAAGCCCGGAGAGGAGATCTGGTGAACTTACGGACCCCGAGATAGAGGCTCTCGTTAGAGTAATGAAGAATTACAAGGAAATAAAGCCGCCGAGGGCTGATCATCTGTCGTACTTGGATGAAGAGATCATAGTTGCTGGCCTAAAGAAGGTGTTTGAACCGGAATTTGCTACCGCTGTCACTAGGAAACCATCAGTGTTCGAAGGCCACGCGTTTATAGTGGAGGTTGGAATAGCCTACGGGGGTAAGGTACCAGTAGTTGAGAAACCCCTAGTCTTAAGATACGCCAATAAGATTCCCTTACTATACGACGAAGGTAGTGACGTAGTGTTCAAGGTTTTAGATGAGAAGAAGGGCATAGATTTTAAGGTATACGAAATAGAGTTTCCATCACCGCTCGTAATACTAACCCACATATGCAGTACTAAGATTCCCTATAGAGGAGTTGGTAAAGAGGCCGTTGCTGATATCCCAGAGATAGAAGAAGAGGTAGAAAGCGCTCTTCGCGAAGCTCTAAGGGAGCTTAGATCATACATATTAAAAAAGAGAAAGGAGATGGAAGAAATAGAGAAGGCTGTGGCTATAGCAAAGTACATACCTGAAGTAGCTAATTCTCTGTCGAGAATGTATAAAGTAAATTCGCGAGAGATATCTACTAAGCTCCTAGAGCTTCTTAACTCTAGACTCAGGTCGTTCAAGATACCGAGTTTGAGTAGCGTGGTGATCTGACATGGCTACTGATAGCTATTCGTCTAAAATAGACGTAAGGGCTCGCGAGAGGGCTCTCAAGATCCTTTACGATAAGTTCTACGATGTTCTCAAGGATATATCGGAAGGAAAGCCGCCGAAGCTAGTAATAAAAAAGAGAACTCTAGGTAACACTATTTACGACCTAGAGAGAAAGCTACTACTTCTTGGTGAAGCAACTTTCGAGAGGTCTCTCCTAGATCTGCGCGAGGCCAGAAAATTTATGCAGACACTGCTTATGGCGGGTATAATTTACGAAGCACTATCTAATGGGGAGTATCCAACTATAAGAGACCTCTATTACAGAGGTAAGCACACGATACGGTATAGAAAGCTACCAACAAAGTCTATTGGGGAGGAAAACACTTGGGAGGAGCAGGCAGAGTCGGACTCCGTACTCAGGGATATAGAAGTATTTTCTAATGTGCTTAGAGAAGAGATGCTGATACTGAGCAAGGAGAAAGGTAAGGTTGTGGGCGACCTAAAGATAAGGTCCGGAGACGATACCATAGACCTGAGTAAAATGGGGCATGGTGCCTACTCTATCGAACCTACACCTGATCTCATAGATTTCATTGAAGTTAACGCTGAACTTGTTTTGGTTATCGAGAAAGACGCCGTCTTTCAGCAACTTCATAGAATCGGGTTCTGGAAGAAGCATCATGCTATATTAATTACGAGCGCAGGGCAACCAGATAGAGCTACTCGGAGGTTTGTTAGGAGGCTTAATGAGGAGCTCGGCTTGCCTGTTTACGTGATTTCTGATTCAGATCCTTATGGATACTACATTTACAGCGTCTTTAAGACCGGATCAATAACCTTATCTTACGAAAGCGAGAGACTAGCTACACCACACGCTAGATTCCTTGGAGTCATGATGACTGACATATTTGGAAGCACTAAGCTCGGGAAGAAGCCGTACCTAACTGAAGAAGAAAGACGAAACTTCATTATAAGGGCTAAGGAACGAGACATTAAGAGGGCTAAGGAGCTGAAGGAGTATCCTTGGTTTAAGTCTGAGAGGTGGCAGATAGAGCTTAACGAGTTTTTAGACAGGAAAGTGAAGTTGGAGATTGAGGCTCTAGCAGGTAAGGGCCTTAAGTTCCTAGCAGATAAATATGTTCCAGAGAAAATCGATGTGGGAGACTGGATTGAGTAATCGGGTTCCTTGCTACCTGCTAAACTACATAAAATCGCTTGAGGAGTCTATAGACCAAACAATGTTGAGAATGGATGCAACAGAAAAAGACTATATGTCTTTCATTGAGGCTTCAGAGAAGTACAAGTTTAGAGCTGTAATAGTTCCTCAGGCAGTCCTCTCTTTAGTGGTGTCAGTAACTAGACATGTAGTTGGTACAGTCGTCGGGTTCCCGATGGGCTTCAGCTCTTTGAAGGTTAAGCTCAGCGAGATAGACTTTGCTGCCAATAGTGGGGCGCGCGAGGTTGATGTCGTCGTAAACACTATTCTAGCCAAGAGCGGTAAGTGGAGAGAGCTGGCTGAAGAGATCTCGAAAGTCGTTGAGAAAGCCCGAGAGTACGGGCTTTTAACAAAGATTATAATCGAGACGTCGGTTTTAAGAAGAGATGAGATCGAGACGATTTCCAGAATAGTTGAAGACTCTGGAGCAGACTTCGTGAAAACAAACACGGGATTTGGGCCTAGAGGAGTTATACCATCTGATATATTGACTATAAAGTCTTCTATAGCTGGAAGATGCAAGATCAAGGCATCTGGGGGTATTAGAACAGCTTTAGACGCCGCCTTAATGGTCTACCTAGGAGCGCACGTCATTGGGACAAGCCATGGAGTTGAGATAGTTGAGCAGGCTAGGAAGGCTTTAAGTGAAAGCTGCTTTTAGCTGTACCGTGAGACCTCCACCTCCTCTCGTTTAAGGTTACTATTAATTACTGTTAATTGTTGTGATTTAGGATTTAGTACAGAGTAGTTCATACTGTCTCCAGGTCTCAACTACGGACAGTCACGCATACCTGCCGTCCAGGATTACGGTAGTTATTAATCACTGCAACAGCTAGCTATAGGTCATTTAGTCACAATGAAATTGCTGAGGCCTTAGAGAGAAACAGTGGGATTCAAGAACTGATGAGTACCCTTAATAGCTTGGGTTTCTAGTCTGATGTGGTGCTCCTAGATGACTTCGGACGGCTTGTTTGAAGAACTCTGCCAAGCTATGAGATACCTATACATTAAGGGTCTAATAACTGCTCTCAGCGGTAACGTTAGTGTTAAACTGGATGAAGCCAGGATAGCGATCACTCCCACAGGCAAAACGAAGTTCCTGCTGACCCCCCTTGATATATCTGTGGTATCGATGGACGGAAAACACTTGAGTGGTCCGAGACCCTCAGTTGAGACTGAGATGCATATTGGTATCTATTTAAGTTGCCCCGACTGCGGATCCGTAGTACACGCCCACGGACTGCTTTCTTCAGTACTAGCGGGATTTCTTAGTCCGGTGGAGGACTTAGAATTAAGAACGTTTGGGGTTAGAGTGTGTCAAGTTGACGAGCTGCCCCCCGGATCCAAAGAACTGGCTGGAGCTGTAAGTAGCGCTGTTGCTAGTGGTTGTAAAGCAGTAGTCTTGAAGAATCATGGAATAGTCGGTATAGGGAGAAATTTGGGAGAAGCACTTGAGATAGTAGAAGCCGTTGAAAACTCTTTCAAGAAGAGCCTAGTGCTCCACGTTTTGGATAGCCTAAGTAAGCAGAGTCTCCACTCCTCTAGGTTAAAACGGTAGGTTCCCGATACTAGCTCACGAAGCTTACCGCTCACAGCGCGAGGGAGGAGATAAGATGACGCCCTGGGATTTAAGCTCTGCTACGAGGGCGCTTAAGCTATCTCTGTCCGGTAGCTCAAACACTAGCTCAACTAGAGCGTAGCCGGAAGGGATCTCTAGACCTATCCTCTCGTGTTTTATCTCTATGATATTGCATCTATACTTAGCTAAAACTCCTAGGGCTCTGTATAGAGCGCCCGGCACGTCCTCTAGCAGTAGAGAAAGTCTTGCCGCCCGCCCCTCGACGCTAAGACCCTTTAGAATTACTCTGTATATTGTAGTGAGGTCGGCATTTCCTCCACTAACTACAGCCACCACGTTCTTCTTCATACCATGTAGGAAACCACTTAGAATGGCTGCTAGTGGTAGAGCTCCGGCACCCTCAACTACTAGCTTAGCTCTCTCCATCAGCAAAAACATGGCCTGCGCTATAGAGCTCTCATCGACTAAAACGACGTCGTCTACTACCTCACTCATTAGCCTATAAGTTAACTCACCAACCGACTTCGTTACTACTCCATCAGCTAAGCTCGGTCTAACGGGTACTGGGATAGGCCCTCCGGAGACCCTGGCCTGATGGAACTTTGGGGCGTTCTCTGGTTCTACAGCCACTACCTTAACTCTATTCCCCCAGATCTTCTTGGCGGCTATAGCTATACCGGATATAAGTCCTCCACCACCGACTGGTACTAAGATATAGTCAGCACCAGATAAGCTAGTAGCTATCTCGATGCCTATAGTTCCCTGGCCTGCTATGACGTATGGGTCGTCGAATGGGTGAACAAAGACGGCTCCAGTCTCCTTAGATATCTCCACAGCTTTCTCGTAAGCCTCATCATATATGTGTCCGCAGAGTATTACCCCAGCACCATACGATTTAGTTGCGTTAACTTTGTACGGAGGCGTGTGTTCTGGCATTACGATAGTAGCTTTAACGCCTAACTCGGAAGCAGAGTAAGCAACTCCTTGAGCGTGATTTCCAGATGACGCTGCTACAACACCAAACCTTTTACACTTATCCAATTCCGAAGAAATCTTAAAGTAAGCACCTCTAACTTTGAATGCGCCTGTCTTCTGGAGATTCTCTAGCTTTAAAAAGACGTTGTTGTCAGAAAGCTTAGAGAAGAACACCGAGTGAACTAAAGGTGTTCGGTGAATGACTCCTTCAACGACTTCATTAGCTCGCTTTGTTAGATTCCAGATCTCATCTAAAGCACTCATACTTGCGCACCACGGTATTTAGTGCTTATAACTAATTAGCTAACATACCGCTAGGTATCGATGTTTGAGCCCGACCTGACAGTGCTAGTGGTACTAACTGCCTCAACTAGCTACCTGCTATCTAGAGCTATCTATAGACTAGAGAAGAGATTTGGCTTTACTACAATAGACTTCCACAAGCCAGAGAGGAGTGTCGTAGCCCGTTCGGGGGGTTTAGCCATAATGGCGTCTCTAGTCCTCGCCCTCCTATATTGGAGTGTCTCCGGCAAATTAAACAACGTAGTCGTATTCTATATTCTCTCAGCTATACTAGCTGGGCTCATAGGCTTAGCTGACGATATCGTACACCTAGGCGTCAAGCTTAAACTCCTCCTTTTCTGCTTACCTGCTCTACCTCCAGTGCTCCTTCACCTCTACGACCCCCACCCTTACATACCGGGCATAGGGCACTTACGACTAACGATACTCTACCCACTAGGTGCTATAGCCGCATATGACGTTATGGCGAACGCGTTCAACATGAGTGATACACATAACGGATTAATAGTGTCAACTTTTCTGGTTTTTGCCTCCTCCGTATTGCTCTCAACAATTCTTCCAGGCCCCAACCCCATCGAAGGTTTTGAAACTCTACTCGCTATACTTTTATCCGTAATGGTGGGCTACCTACCAATCAACATATACCCAGCAAAGATGTTAAACGGAAACTCGGGATCACATTTAATCGGGAGCCTCACAGCCGCCTTAATCTTAACATCTCGAAGGGAGTTCCTCTCGCTAATGCTCTTGGTGCCGCAAATACTAAACGGCTATTTTATCTTATCCACTACTGGTTTTAGAAGCAAGGAGTCTATAGAGAGACCCACAAAGCTTAAGAAAGGAGGTGTTATAGCCCCCAACTGTAACCCTAGGTCACCAATAACACTCGTGAAGCTATTTGTTGTGGAAAGAGAACTAGTTGAGCGCGAGCTAGTTAAGAAATACATAATCCTTCAGGTAGTAACTAGTGCCATCTCGCTTTCCCTCTACTGGGTGATAGCTTTAGCTAAATTCTAAAACTCGAGATTTGAATAGTATAGCCTAGCTCAGAGACCCTGCTAACCCAAGCATCACAGCTTACTCCAGCTCTGTTTAGGCTACTTAAAATGGCTCTCCTTGTAGCTTCAGCGACAGCGTAGTTATCAGTGAACCCGTAAATAGTTGGCCCCCAACTGCTTTGTCCTACTCCCCGCAAGCCATTTTCGTTCATAACCTTCGCTACTAAATCTCCGTATGGGTTGCTGAAGAACCCTCCTTGTGCTTGCGAGAAGTATTTACCAGCAACTCTTTGTATGAACTCAACACCTCGCACGAACAAATCTAACCTCTCCAATTTAGCTCCAGCCATAAGTTCTACTAAGGCTTTATACAGCTCACTCTGCTCGTCGACTGAAATAGGGTTGTCCATAAAGTTCCTCTCTTCGCTCTCTTTCAGTCCCTTGCCCTCAGGTATAGCGAGCACTACATACCAATATCGCGGGAATTTTATTAGAGCTAGAGGCTTGGGTATTCCACCATCACTAAGCTTAACTCCAGTATCTACAGCTAATCCACCATAAACCAGGGTATAGTAGCCGACGCAGCTATATCTGCACCTACCTAACTTGATCAACAGTTCTTCAAGGTTTAAGTCCGTTATCCTAAGAGTGATGGATGACGCTATCGCTGTAGCTAAGTAGATCCTCGTGAGAGAACCGAGACCTACGTGATGCTTTAAGTACCCCGATATCTCTAGTATCCCACTAGCTAGGCCTAAACTCCTAGCTACCGCAACAACAGCTTCTCTAGCTTCGTCTGTAGGTACTTTAAGGTTTAGCTTTCCATCGTCGCTGGGAGCTGTGAGTTTTAGTTCCAAGTAGGGTTCTTCTAAGGCTATACCCATAGACCCGTATGCTATACCGCTATCTAGATACCTATAGAAACCTAAGTGAAGCCTATATCCAGCCTTCACAGCTATTTTCCAAGCACTCAATCTCGTACCCAAGATCTTTAAGTAGCAGGAGTAAAATCCTTGACCACGCTAGCTTAGCTAGCTTTATAGTTGCATTAACTTGAACACCTGAAGGCTTTATCCATCTACCAACAGAACTGAAGTCGAAGCCGTATATGAACACTCTCTTAGCACCGTAGTAGTATGCGAGAAAGACTGCTCTGTCTCCATCTGTAAAACCTCCAGGAACTTCAACTCTATGAGAACATTTATACTGTGCCGTACCGATCAGTTGGCCCCCCACATAGGGAAGGAATCTCTCTAAGTACTCAACATTGTCGCCGTGAGCGTGAACTACGAATAGAGTATCTCTAGCTCTCAGAGAGCTCTCCGGTATACCATCTAAGTCTGTCGTAACTATATCTGGAACCACTCCTTCCTCTAGGCATTTCTCGAAGGCTGCGTCCGCAACCACTAAGACACCTCCTTGAGGTCTGGGACAGCCAGAGCCAGTAGAATCTCCGACTACTATAGCAGTTCTTCCCTGAAGAAGCTCTACTAAGCGCTTCTGGGATTCCGCAACTATACCCATCCTCGAAGATAAAAGTAGATCCAAGACACGACAAGAAAAATAGTCTCTGTCTCTATCAAACCCCAGGCTTGTGAGGATGCGATCGTAAACTCCCTCCCAAAACAGCGGGTCTTTAAGGTTCAACTATGGTCCCCCAGCTTCTCAACTCTTTGCACATACTCTCTGCGCACTCAATAAGCTCACCTGACCCAAGCTTTTTGACTATCGAGATACTGTATTTTAAAGCACTTAACCACTCTCTAGCTTCTTCATCGAGCGAGCTGTCAACAAACCTGCGAGCCCGTAATTTAGTGAAATAAACTAGGGCTTCTATAAGCATTGAATTAGCTCTGCTATAAGAAAAGTACTCTCGAACTCCCTCATATACGTCTATAGTGCTCATAAACACTAACGCCCTTCGGTTTTCTAACACTATACGCTTTGGTAGGGCTTCAACGTAGAGGTCTACATCCGCATCGAGGACGAAGGTAGACTCCCTTCTCCCGCGCTTAAATCGAAGTCTTAAAGGTCGCATGACTACATCGCAAAACACTAGAGCATTATGAGTAAAAGCAAGAGAGACAGCAGAACCTGCTCGAATATTCCTATATGTCTTAGTGTTTATGTAAGGACGTATGACTAAGTCGTCCTCCATTAATCTAACTCCCATTGCTGCCGCATGTGGTTCTCCAGTTCCTCCAACAGTAACAGCTATTGCTTCGTGGTGACCAAACCTTAGCACCTTCTCCAACAAGACGTGCTCGCTTTTCATAATAAAGCCTCCCCTAACACCTTTAAGTAATACTACTTCTTCCCTACGTGAAGAGCCAGGGTTTCCCTGGAGCTGTAGAACCTGAAGCCATATAAACAGCTAAAACCGAGTATAATACCCCACCCAGTCTTGAAAACGCCATCCCTGCTCTAAGTGCTCCGGAGGTCGAGAATGTACTCGTTAAGCCTAAGGTAAGATCAGCCCCCAAGTGATTCGAAGCCATCAACTCGCTCGAATCCATCACCAACTAAGAAACCCTGTAGGAATTTAATAAACTTCTGCACCTTTATTCTATAATAGAAGAACGATGCGTCCGATCTAAACTAGCGTTATCTAATACATATTTCTTACTCTCAAGATTGGGGGCCGCGGTAGTTCATACGGCTTTAAATGCGAAAGATGAGTAGTGACAGTAAGTAATCCTTACCTAGCTAAGCCATCGATTTATTTAAACCTGAGGATGTATTTTGAGGAGTGCAGAAGTGAAGAGGCTGGTTGTAGTTGATTCTAATAGATGTGTAGGTTGTGATTTATGTGTTTACGCTTGTACTAATAGATACGGTTACACAGGCATCAATAAGTCAGCTATATACGTCAGGTCTGCTGGAGGTGTTGAAAGAGGTTTTGTTGTAGTAGTATGCAGAGCCTGCAAGGACCCACCATGTGCTAGGGCATGTCCTGTTAACGCACTTATACCAAGGCAGGGCGGTGGTGTAGTCCTGAACCCGAGTAAGTGCATTGGCTGTGGCTTCTGCATTAATGCTTGCGATATAGGTGCGGTAATGTGGGACTCTGAGTTCATGAAGCCTGTGATATGTACTCACTGCGGTTATTGTGTGGCTTTCTGTCCACATAGTGTTCTGTCTCTAGAAGAGGTGGGGTAGGGTGGTTGACTGGGTGAAAACTCTCTCTAAAGTTCTCTACATAGATTTGGGTAGAAAGCTTTTCTGGGTCGAAAACAGAGAAGATCTCTTTAGCAAATGGTTGGGGGGCATAGGTGTCGCAATACAGCTATATAGAGAGGAAGTGCCGAAAGGGGTAGACCCGTTAGGACCTGAAAACACTGCGGTCTTCGCTGTTGGGCCTCTCACGGGTGTTTTCCCAATGGCCTCGAAGGTCGTTGCCGTCTTTAAATCCCCTCTTAATGGGTTTGTTGCCGAATCCCATGGTGGCGGTAGGGCTGCTACTGCGATAAGATTTGCCGGTTATGGCGCTATAGTTATAAAAGGTGCGAGCGATATGCCTATCTACGCTGTAATAGATGAAGAGAAAGTAAGGTTTAGAGATGCTGGAGCACTGTGGGGTATGAGGAGTTCTGAGACTGTGGGTAGAGTTCTGCGAGAAGCTCTTCCAGGTGCTGGCTACAGAACGATAATGAGGATAGGTAGAGCCGGTGAGAAACTCGTTAGATATTCTACTCTAACCGCTGAAACCTACAGACACTTTGGGAGGATGGGGCTTGGAGCAGTATTTGGTTCGAAGAAACTGAAAGCCCTTGTAGTAATAGGTAAAAAGGGGTTTAAGCTACCAGATATCAAAGCTTATAGGGAGATCTATAGGGAGCTATACGAGTTAACTAGAGGACCTAGCACTAGGAAGTACCATGACCTAGGTACAGCAGCAAACGTAGTACCTCTAGATAAGTTGGGGGCACTACCTACGAGAAACTTTTCTAGTGGGAGGTTTGAGGGTGCGCGAGAGATCAGTGGTGAGAAGTTGGCAGAGGAAAGCCTCTCCAGAAGGCTGGCTTGTACTGCGTGTCCTGTAGCGTGTATTCACCTAGCTACCATAAGAGAGGAGTATGAAGACGAAAAGTACTTCTATAAGACGGAGTTCGTTCCATACGACCACGAACCAATATACTCTCTTGGAAGCAACTTAGGGATTAGCGATAGGTATGGTCTACTCAAACTAATCAAGGCTGTAGAGGATGAGGGACTGGACGCCATATCTACGGGTGTAGTTCTAGCGTGGGCGACAGAAGCCTTAGAAAGAGGAATAATCAACGTAAAAGAGACTCTGGTTGAGCTTAGATGGGGAAATTGGAGAAACTACGTTAAGGCAGTTAACTACATAGTGCTACAACCAAATGAGTTTTATAAATCTCTATCACTAGGTGTTGAAGAAGCTGCTTCTAAGTATGGTGGGCTAGAGTTTGCTCTTGCTTACAACAAGGTTGAGCCTGCAGGCTATCATACAGGACCCTTATTCCACGCTTCTCTAGCTATAGGGTTTAGGCACTCACATTTAGACTCTGGAGCTTACAGCATCGACCAAAACCTCGTCGCTACTGGGGCCTCGTTGCCGAGCCCCGAAGATACTGCTAGACTAATCATAGGGGAAGAATCTTGGAGGCAGGTATTAAATTCACTAGTAGTATGCCTCTTCGCTCGTAGTGTTTACACCGGAAAGACCATCGAGAAAGCTCTGAAAGCACTAGGTTACGATATCAATGAACAGACACTGGTGGATCTGGGCAAGCAGATATATTTAGTGAAGCATAAAATTAAGGTGCTTGAGGGATTTAAACCTGACGGACTGAGAATTCCCAGAAGATTTCTAGAGACTCCTACTCCCCTAGGTCAAGTCTCAGAAGAGTATCTTAGAAAAATAATAGCCCACTACGCTAAGCTAGTGAGCGAGAACTCTGGGTATGGTTAAATTAGCTGTGCGATGATGCTGACGCAGAGATATTAGCGCGCTCAGAATAGCTCAAGTTTGGCTGCCTTTCTAAAGGTTAGAAGAAGCTCGGGAGTTTTACGTAGTTCAACGTACTCACATACCTCGCTAGCGTTCCTTAAGACGCCGAGAGTGGAGATGCCTTCACCTATCTTTACAGAATTGAGATACTCTTCTACAACTTGATGTGGTCGCGTGTACTTCCTTCTTCTTAAAGTAAATATCCGCCCGCTAGGACTTACGTAAGGACCGAGGTTTTTGTCGCTGAGAAAGTACTTCAGAGTGAAGGACTTGATATCAGTAACCTTCCCCAGTGGAGGACCGGGATGTACCTCGTAAGGAGGAAGCTCCTTGGGTAGCAAGGTAATCACGAGAAAAGCTTCAGAAAGTTCATCGCTCCATATCGAGTAGCTTACTACTGCAAAACCAGCTCTTTGCAAAAAACCGATTAGAGATTTCGTAACAGACCTCAGCTTACCCCATAGGACATCGGGAACTACCTCACTAGCGAGCTTAAAGAGTACTCCAATGGCCTCACGCCCGGAATTTGTTATAGTGTGGCACATGTTTTTAACACTATCTAACTCGGGGGCTCGAACTCCAGATACTATTAGCTCCTTGGACGGTTTTTGTAAGAAGATCGATGAAGCCAGTACTACCCTAGCCAGAGACTCTGCTGATACAGCTGACGCCGCGTTTCTCTTCGGGTCGACGGGGTCCAAAACGATTAGAGGAGCCTTGAACACTTTTTTCAGACAGCTGCGGTTAATCTTAGTTGAGTCTTCATCTATAACGACAACCTCACCAAAGCGCCATCCAGCGATATTCGCTATAGCGTTAAGAAAATTTCTGTACTTAATTGCGAGTAGTTCCGTAAGATATCCCGAGAAGCCTTCGACCTTTATTTCAGCTCCATAAACTCCCACGCTCCTAAAGAACGCTTTAAGTAGTCTAACCTCGTCTTTCATATCTTCAGTGAGCCTACTTAAAACGTACTTCGTGTGGAAAGGTGTTCTATCGACCGCAGTCTTAATTTCTGATATATCTTTAGCCCAATATGCAGGCACTATATCTATTTCATACTTCCCAAGACTTATGTATATGTATGGGTGAGTAGCGTACTTCAGTTTAACTCCTTTATAGAGATCCTTAAAGATGTCGAAGAGGGGTCTAATGACTTCGCTCTCAAGCCACTCCTTACTTATATCATCGTATCTTATGAGCAAGAAGACGTCTAAGTCTATCATGCCCCTCAGTTCCGTCCCTTTGGCTACAGATCCGTGCAACTCTACAGTAAAATCGTAAGGTATATGAAGGGATCCTTCCACTAACCTCTTGACCTCCTCGAATATCCTCAGTGCCTCGTACCTCTCCTCTTCTTGAGGCTTTATTTCACTGATCGCTTCCTCTAATACTTTCTTAAGTTCCTCCATCGTCTCTCAGCCTAAATACCACCACGTCGGTGTAGATCGGACCCTTCGGCGTCAGCTGGCTTCTCTTTAGCTTTACCTGAGTTACAGGACTTATACCGAAGTCTACGAACTCGTACCTCCTTAAGCATGTGGCTAAGCAATCTGGTTTGTACCTACCCTTAATTCTAGCGACAGTGATGTGAGGAATGAACTCCTCGTGGTCTTCCTTAGCGATGGTCTTTAGACAGCTTTCAAAAGAGTTTCGAATATTCTTGAGAACCTCTGCTCCATCTTTAACACCTACCCACACGACTCTTGGTTTAGCGGTGTTCGGAAAAGCTCCTGCTCCGTGTACGGATATATGGAACTTCTTGAAGTTTTCAACAACACGTAGACACCCTACTATCCTAGGGAGATAGGACTCGGAAACCTCACCTATGAACCTTAGGGTAATATGTATGTTCTCATCTTCTACGGGTTTTATTCCGCTATCAATCGAACAAGAGGCTATAGCATCTCTAAACTCTATGATTCTTCTCCAAGACTCCGTGTTTTCTATCTCTACAGCTACGAATAACCTAATCACACTCTCACCACTTTATAAGTGACTCCAAAACTAAGTACAAGATAGTGCAATTCACTACACTCGCTGAGATTAGTCTACTCCAAAGCACCTTTCTAGCGCCTACCAGAGTCATCATCAAGGATCAGTAAGTAGGAGGAATTATAAGTTAGCTATTAACTCCTAGATCCGAAAACTCTTAATCTAGAGTAGAATAGAGCTATGAAGGAAGATGGTCCCTCTTAATAGAGCTGGAAATTATCGGGTTCTAATGATTAAACAAGTGTTCTGAGTCTAGTGCTCCGTGTTTGCATTAGTATGTCATTAAATTAAGGAACTTGAGCGAAAGAGTTATAACCTAGGAGAACTGATCTGCTTTAATACTCCCTCAAACAAGCTCATGGATCTATCAACGTACTCCAGTAACCTAGCATCGTGAGTTACTATTACTATCGTTGTCCCGAAGTCTTTCTTTATGCTTAAGAAAAGCTCGGCCACCTTAATTGCGTTAGACCAGTCCAGGCTTGCCGTAGGTTCGTCTGCCAGCAACACTGATGGAGTAGTGACTAAGGCTCTCCCTATGGCTACTCTTTGCTTTTCTCCCCCAGAAAGCTTTCCAGTTCTTAGGTTCGCTTTGTCTTTAAGTCCCACGTAGTCTAGTATTTCCATGACCTTCTTCTTTCTAACATCAGCATCAACACCTGCCAATAGAAGTGGTACTTCCACATTCTCATAAACAGTCATAGTATCAATAACCGCGAAATCTTGAGGTATGTAGCTACAAACATTATTTCTATAAAGAGCTAGGCCATATTCATCTAGCATGTTTAAGTTGTAGCCATCCACAATTACCTCACCCTTATCAGGCCTTACTAACCCAGCAATAATCCTCAGCAAAGTGGTTTTACCCGAGCCGCTGGGACCGTGAATACCAACAACTTCACCTCTATAAGCCACCATGTTTATACCTTTAAGTATGTTTATACTCATTCCTAAGAAGGCATAAGACTTCCAGACATCCCTAAGTAGCACTACTACCTCCGCCATAGGCTTACCTCAGACTATTGTAGCGCTACAACTCTCTTTAACTTTTCTCGCGTAGTACGTAAGAAGAGTTAAGGAGGAGGTTTCCGAAAGTACTAAAGTAAGTAAAACGATAACGGCCCTATTGGACGGAATCGTCGATAATGATAGCGGTAATGCTATGATAAAGGATATCGCTACCTTAAGCAGGCTTAAGTGTTTTGGCACAGCTCCACTGATTAATATTGAGTAGAAAAACTGGTTATACGTGTACTTACCGTACTCTACTATAGTTAAACCAGCAATCGATGCTAGTAGAGGAACCAAATTAATTGCTTCTGAGTTACGCACGGAATATGAAAGAAGCAGTATCGACGCTGAAACTAAGATCAGTACTATATGAGAAGATGTTGTTATGAGCGTCCTTCCAGCTACCTTGAATACTTCGTATGCCCTCATAACTTAGTCACTCTCTCCATCTAGGCCTCGAGGAAGGCTTCGATTTCGGCCCCGCCGATGTTCTACACTAGGTCGCAGCAAAAATCGCTTCATGCTTATCACGAGGCTTAGCACCCCGAAACAACTATTAAAAACACTTAGAGTACCTTCTGAGCACCCCCAAAAGCACCGTGAAGTATTAGGAAGATTCTCCGGTAGCAAGCCTTCCATCCCTATCACTAAAGTCCGATCTCGACATAATTAATTAATCTTAGCTAGCTTAACAGCATGCTCTCGTTCTTAGAACTCTGGGTGTATTTCGAGCACCATTCCCTCTATCACTATAGGGTTTAATTTATTAGCTAGTTTAAGTGCTTCCGTTAGTCGGCTCTCTGAGTTACTGAAGATCTCCATCATTAATTGACCACTCTTAACTCTATGCCCGCGTTTCACATAAAGCTTTACACCAGCACCCTTATCTTTTGGGGCACCAGCTACTATAGCTATTTGAGCTACTGCCTTATTGTGAACTCCGGTTACATACCCGTCAGCTACAGCTCTTATCTCAGCCTTATACCTTCCAACGGGTATATCTTCTGGCTTAATGTTGGGATTTCCGCCCATAACTTCAACGATTTTTCTAAACGTTTCACAAGCTTTACCCGAATCGAGCAATCTCAATGCCGCAGCTCTTCCTTCACCGCTTGGAACAATACCGGCCATTTCAAGTACAAGTCCAGCAAGTGAAGCCGCTTTTTCGCGCACTGACATAGGTCCACCTCCCATTAGTGTTTCAAGAGCCTCTCTAGCTTCTAATGATGGACCTATAGAATAACCAACTGGCTGGTCGCCGTAAGTTATCGCACACTTTATGTCTATTCCTAGCTCTCGCGAGACATGTGTAAATAGAGAAGCTATCTTTCTACCCTCCTGTACGGACTCTATCTTAGCTCCATGACCTACCGGGATGTCTAACACTAAGTTTCTAACACTCATACTCAGCTTCTTAGACAGTATCGACGCAACCATTTGAGATACTGGGTCCAACCTCAACTTGTACTCTACTCGGATCAGTATGTCATCAGCTGGGGCTAGATTCAGAGAACCACCCCAAATAATGAAGCCCCTAACTTTTTTCGCTAACTCCAAGACTTCCTCCGCTGTGAATGTGACTGGAGCAATTGTTTCCATAGTATCAGCTGTTCCAGCTGGAGAAGTTATAGCTCTCGATGAGGTTTTAGGTATGAATAGTCCTGCTGCTGCTACTATTGGAACAGCTACTATTGATACCTTTGAATTACCTGGTACACCACCTATTGAGTGCATATCGTACGCAATTTCACCAAAATCTAGTACCTCACCAGTCTCGACCATGGCTTTTGTTAAGCTCACTATTTCAGATACGTCCATACCGATGACGGTCTGCGCCACAACAAAGGCCGCTATTTCTGCTTCACTCAGCACGCCAGATACGACATCGCGAATGATGCTCCTGATCTCGTCAGGAGTAAGCTTGTTACCGGAGAGCTTCTTTACGATGTGCTCGATAGCCGGGGTACTTGTAAAGAGATCTACATCGAGTTCGCTAGGTTTCCCCAGCTCTCTGTATATATTGGTAGGTATGCCCATAGATGGTTCGTCATCGTCAGTAATTACGGCCCACAGAGACGTTGTCTTGGAGCTCGTTTGAACCCTTAGCCTAGCTCCTCCACTAACTCCAAGCTCACTACCTACTCTCTTACTAATGAAGACTAACCGAAGATCACCTACGTCTACCTGAACTTCGCGTGTAGGTATCTTCATAGCTAGTATTCTAACCATAGGAAGGTTAATAAATTCCTTGCTTTCGGTAACTAACATCCCCACAAATAGACTAGTAATGAACGAAACTAGGTTTTGCGAGTAAAGTACTTATAACTCTCTGGGAAGCTAGTGTACTGGAGTTTGGATTGAGCAAGAGTAGTGGGAAAAAAGTTAAGGAACATAAAGCTAAAGTAGGGTTGTTGAGAGTAGCAACAAATAGGAAGTTCGTCTTGGTTTTAGGACTCGCACTACTCGTCTTTTCAGTTACTTACGGCGTTCACCTTAGAATGCGGATAGTTCAAAACTCTATTGAACACGGCTACGGTCCCACACTCTACGAGCTCGATCCCTTCCAAGAATACTTCGTTGCTAGTGTTCTACTCGAGCATGGGCTTGACTACGTAACCTATCTGAATCACTACAATAACCTAACACACCTATTCTGGTACCCCTGGGGCAGAGATTTCACTCACAGTGTTTACATAGGACTCCCAATCTTTTCTATTGGAACGTACCACTTAGTCAGGTTGTTTAACCCCGGGATGACTTTATACGAGTGGATGGTCTACCTACCACCACTGTTCTTCGTGATATCTGTCGTGGGTATCTACCTAGCTGTACGCGAGCTCTCATCCGACTTACCTGCCGGGATTGCGTCATTAAGCTACTCCTTGATGTTTAATAGTAGGCAGCTCGCTGGTTTTACAGTTAAGTACTCGATCGGTTTAGCTTTTCTCTCTATAGCCATATTCTTTCATATAAGGGCTTGGAAGAGAAGAGATTACTTTAGTGCCTCTTTAGCAGGGCTCATGCTAGGTCTAGCCGCTCTTGGGTGGGCCGGCTATAACGTAGTGTTCGTAGCTATGGTCGCCCACGTAGTGCTCTTGCCATTCGTGAGGCAACTAAGTATTAAAGACCTTGTTCTTTGGGTGATAGAGTACGCACCACTGTTTATCCTGCAAGTAATAGCACCTACATATGGAATTAGGTACGTAGTTAGGTCGGTTGGAGTGCTTGGACCAGCATCCATACTCTTACTCGTACTTGGCTATCTGATACATAGGGTAGGAGTAAGTAGGTTCTCAACTTACTTAGGGATACTGGCAGAGAGACCGAAGCTCACATACTTTGCGGTTCTCGCAATCGCTGGATTACTAGGAATCTACGTAATTGTGGGAGGAAAGCTCGCTCTAGCAGGTAAAGCTCTCGCAGCTGTCGGTCTTGGTACTCTTACACACGTACTAGTCGAAACCGTCGCAGAATATCAACCAGCTGGAGCTCAAGATGTTATTGTAGGTTTAGGTGCTGCGATCGTGTATGCCACTATCTCTACAATATATATGTTCTTGAGTAGTCTAGTAAAGAAAAGGGACTCTAAGTACGGGTGGTATATACTTCTACTGGCATTAATCCTGATCGTGGCAGCTCTAATTTACGGGAGGCAGGAGTTACCGCTTTCTCAGTTTGTAGTATCGGCGGCTATAGCTGCCGGACTATTGGGAGCGGCGTTGGGCTCGGGATTGAAAGACGAGTACTTCTTTTTAGTAGCTCTCTTCGCTTTCTCTATAGTGGGTACAATCAATATCTCGTACTTTAGCTATCTTCTCGCTATAGCCGCCTCCATTCTCGTAGGCTACATAGTATACGTTTTAATCTCCAGCTCCGTGAGCCGTAGGTCTGGGCTATTAACTAAGCTCATATCCGCTGTAATAGTCTGTGTTTACATAGTCTCGGTAGTTTTTCAGGGCGCTACTATGTGGGTCAGAGCCTATAATGCTCAACTACCGACCATAGTAGAGGCTTCTCTCGGTCTCAATGTAGAGGCTCCCGTGTGGGTAGATGGCCTCAAGTGGGTAAAAGAGAACACGCCAGCAGACTCAGTTATAGTTTCGTGGTGGGACTACGGCTACTGGATCAGCGTTATCGGTCGAAGGCCGTCGGTAGCTGATGGAGCAACCATTAACGCCACTCATATCGAGATCCTGGCAAACGCATTAACTAGTACAGAAGAAACGGCTTTAGATATATTTGTTAAACAATTTAGGATAAGGCCAGAGAGGCTCTATGTAGCAGTCTACGAAGTATTCGTTGTTGATGTATCAACTAACTTATTCTACCCGGGTCCACTCGTTTTCGGTAATACGATCCTCGGAGCTGATGCAGCAAAGGGGATTGCTGCGATATATAAAATAGCAAATAAGACTCCCCCTGTTTACGTATATAGAGACCCTAACGCAGGGATTGCTGTTGGTCTTCCGGACTGGGTGTCCGAAAATCTGACCTCTACCTTACTTTACAAGGTACTTATTGATGCTGCTTATCAAGTGTGGGGACCTAATGGATATAGAGCTGCGTTCATATATAGGAACCCGCAGTATCCCCCGGAGATACCTCGACCCGCGATGTCTTTCTTCGAGCCCGCCTATATATCTACATCCCTACTGTTTACTCAGGGTTCATACTCGGCTTATGTACTTTTAGCTATATACAAGCCGAGGACTGCCACATGACGGAGGTTTGTGGACGGTATGTTCTAGTGTCGGCTAACGAGGTAATCGAGAACGCCTGCCTAGTCTTCAACGAGAATATAGTTAGAGTGGAGAAGGAGAAGGGAGTTCAGGATAACACCTTAGTAACTCATGGTCTTACTAGCACGCACACACACCTAGGTCTCTATCCCCTTAGAACTACTCTCACGGGTTACACGAAGCTGGATGAATGGGTAGCAAGGTACGTGTGGCGTTGGGAAAAGCTCTTACGCAGAGAACCTGAGTTAAGTTATGCTACAGCAGTTCTGGCTCTCTCTAAAGTGGTTTTAAGTGGAGTAACGGCTGTAGCAGATATGCATTTTAACGAGGATAAGGTCGCTGAAGCCTTACTTAAAGTAGGCATTAGAGGAGACCTAAGTGTGGCGATAATGTCTAGAGGGGTTTATGATTCATTCGAAGTAGCCGTTGGAGAGAACGTCGAACTAGCTAAGAAGTACGGAGGAAGCAGTTTGATAAAGGTTAGACTGGGACCTACCACGCCGAGATTGCTCTCTCCCCTAGAGTTTAAGGAAGTTGTTGATAGAGCTAAGGAGATGGGTATTGGAATACACACTCATATCGCTGAAGTTCCTGAGGATGCCGAGTATGTTAGAGGGACGTATGGAATGAGCATGAAAGACTTTATTGAGTTCGTAGACTTAAAAGCTGTTAACACTATTATTGCCCACGGGGTGTGGCTGGACTCGGAGACCGAACTGACCCTAGCCCACCCTAATATAACTATAGTGCACTGTCCTACATCGAACACCTTATTGAGAGACGGTGTAGCACCAATTAAAAGGTACAGAGATAAGGGAATTCGCGTAGGTCTAGGGATAGATGTTTCCCTCAGCTACAGCATTCTTGATGAAATCGCTGCGGCAACATATCTTCACTTAGGCCGCGGCGACATAGGTCCTCGCGAAATGTTTGATGCTGCTACAGCATCGGGATACCAAGCTCTAGAGATTGGTAGAGGCACTATCGAGGTCGGGGAAACAGCTGATATAGTTCTCTGGTCTATCGATGAACTAACTCTTGATCCTATTGTTGGGTTAATTGCGTCCGGTAGGGTAATTGAAGCATACGTTAGAGGTAGGAAAATAGTTGAGGAAGGTAGTATTTTGGGAGTATCTGGTGAGGAAATAGGAGAGTTCGAAAAAGAAGTGTTAAGGTACTTTAAGAAATGCTTTACGGCATAGCGTGTTCGCTTCTATTGCTAGAACTGGTCTTTCTAACGATTACAGTTACTAGAACACCAACTAAGGAAGTTGAACCCAGAACTGACTTGAGTTTTACTATACTCATTGCTGTAGGCTTTATGCTAATCGTGCTTGGATATACTGCCTTAAGAAAGAAGCATAAAGAGGGAAGAACTGCGAGTAAAGACTTGAAAACGTTTGCAGAAACTATGTGCCTTGAGGCAGATAAATGAGAACATTAATTACCTTTGGTAGTGAGCCTTGGTCGCACTCGATGTAGTTGCTGGCTCTGTTGCCGAGAGGAACTTGGTCAAGAGTCTCTCAGAATATCTCACATTAAAGGGTCTGTCGGTTGATGTAGTCCCAATAGAGGTATTGGAATGGGGTGAAATAGAGTGCGCTATAGATGACATCAGCTGCACTGCTCAGCCACCTGTTGAGAGTGCGGATGTTTCGGGAGTTTTAGGTAGAGACATAGTCTTTTCGTCAACGACTAAAGACCCTGATAATGTGTGGGTAGCCTATTGGCTGAGCGCGAAGAGAGGTGCCTCTGCTGTAGTATTTTATGACGAATATCCACGCATAAGAAAGAGGAGAATAGTGGTAAACGAGGTTCCCAGCCATAACTTCAAAACTAAAATGGTGGCAAAAAAGCCAGCTATTCATGTACCTCTAAGCGCCCTACCCAAGCTTAAGAAAAAACGATACGTCACTATCTTCGTTAAGACCTTCAAAAGACTTTCCCAAGGCTATGTTTTAGACATCGTCACTGGAGATAGGACACCAAGAGTTGCTATTATTACACATCACGACCGCTGGTTAACGGGTTTTAGAGATAATAGCATCGGGGTCTTAACTATTTTAAAGCTTGCACAGCTACTAGAGAAATTGAAGATTCCTGCCAGATTAATCAGTTTTACTGCTGAAGAGTTTGGGGACCCTGCCGAGAGGTCTTTTTACTGGGCCTATGGGTCGAGAGCTTACTCTAAAAACATGGTCGATAGCTCAAGTCTGGACTTAGCAATAGTAGTTGATACAGCTTACAGAGAGCCTGTGAGCTTGGATTCTGTTGGAGTCCTTGGTCTAGAATCGAGTCTGAGATTAGTTAAGACTTCTAAGTCGGAGATAGGTATAGTGTACACAGATGCCGTCTCTATGGTGAACCGTGGGATTCCCTCGATTGTACTACATAACCTCTACGCGATTAAGCCTGTATACCACTCAGACGCCGACACTTATCCGGGTAGGTCAGTCGAAGCTGTGATCGTTAAGCTAGTTAGAGATATAGCGAATATAGTAAAAGAATACAAAGAGAAGAACGTGGATTCTCTATATAGAGCTTACGTTGAGAGAATTAAAGCTGCCTCCGCCCCGGACATGAGGACATACCTAGAAGCCACGTCTAATCCCATAGCCTTAAGCAGGTGTTTAACTAAATACTACACGACGTTTGCCATTGAGGGAGCTTATAGCGACTTCAACACTGAGTTAAAGCTACTTACATACTCGGACATAATAAGAGGTGTTGAAGCTGGACGCAAGTATACCATCCTCAGTAGCGATGTAACCGTAAGTTCTGAGGACATAGACCATCTTAAGAAGCTAGCTAAAACCATGCTCGAAGAGGCCGTTGGATGCTCTAAAACTGGCTATGTGTAGCTAGGGTGTATGGTTGTACAGTGTAGATCATAATAATTACGGCTACTACGACAAACCTCGTCTGTTTATCTGAACTACACTATCCTGTCAACTTTAATCTTACCGTACCTTGAGATTATGTCGGCTAACTTCTCAGTGTCGTTGATATAAATACGGAAGAGGACTTCCATGTTTCCTTCACTTTTAACAAAATCGATGAATCTCCTAGACGGGCATACTCTAACTCTATAACCTTGGATAGGGAACCTCAGCGCAAACCCGGGCACTCCTAGAATTCCAGTAGTATAAACTTCAGCACTTCTTAAAACGTTAACGTACTTCTTGACCAACTTACGGCTAACTGTCTGAATAATAAAAGATATAGCAACAGGTACTTCATAGAGTGCTAGAAGTCTTAAAACTTGACCGAAGATGCTGTTACTGGTCGTAGTAAAATAGTGCTGAACGTATGTCGGATATACAATGAAGAACCATATAAGCACTATTACCATAGAGAGCATTGAAACCCCAGAAGCCTTTAGAAGAGGCTTTAGTTCTTTAACTAACTCTAAGTCTTTTGACTGAAGCTCTGTTATCTCTTCCTGTTTTACTACCAAAATCTTCTTGCCGGCGACAATTTCTTTGACATTGCTACCCCGTCTCTGCTGTCTTATTGTAGACATAAAGAATACTGACATAAAAACTATGAAGTAGAGCGTCATAATTATCCCATGGTACTCGGGCGGAACGAATAGATTTATTATTACGAAGAGCGTTATTATCCCTTGGCTAATTAGCAGGGAGCGTATCATAGCCTTCCTCGTCAGGTAATACGACAGCTTAATACACCTCCTGTAACTAGTTACACGTGGATTTAAATCCAATGATGCACAAAGCTTTAAAGACCTCTACAGTAAAGAAGCCATTAGGTGATAAAATTTAGAGTCCCTTCAGAGATAGATGTACTAAAGGTAATAGCTAGATACGGGTCTATTAGAGGCACAATAAATCTCCACAACTTAGTTCACGAGCTACAGACAAGAGGCTTACTAAAGACGGAGTTCAGCTTCATAAAGTACAGCTTCGGATACTACAGTAAAGATCTCGAAGAAGCTATCTACTCTCTAAAGAAGTTAAACTTAATTAAGGTAAGTAGGAGCGATGATGGAGTTGAAGTATACGAGATCACGGATAGAGGATTAAAAATTCTCGAAGTAGTCTTTAAAACGTAAAGTGAGTATAGACTGTTTTCTTGGTAGAAGATTATGAGATAGTTTAATTATCTAGGGTACTTGGAGGCTGGTCTCCAGTCCCTATGACGGCGGGAGGTCAGCGTAGGACTGGATAGATGGCCCCTCCACCGAGGTGGGCGTAGTGGCGTCTGTTGATGCAGCTCTCGATGACTCTACTACTAATGAATGGAGGTAGGGAAGTCAGCGTCCAGAAAAACCAGAACACTCAAATAATAAACGCTAGCAACCACTTCTTCACTGTCTTCACTCTAAGTTAACATAGATTTTACTGCCATCAACCACGTCCCTGCGAACACTTTACCGCATCGAAATCTGCTTCAGCTTAGGATAGAGAACACTGCCCTACTCCATCAGAAAGTGGCAATATTTAATAGTTGCAGTCTACGAATTCCATCGAATAGTTATATATTAGCTAAAGATTGGGCGAATTGTTTAAGCTATCGAGTTGCTATATAGGGTATAGTAAAGTTCTTTTCCGCTGGTTTCCGTAGTTACCAAGTCTAACTCTGAGTGAGTGAAGTAACCTCTTTCTTACCAAAACAGGTAACCTAAAAATCTCAAGGCTGAAGTTGTAGTAAGGCTTAACCCTCGCTTTCCTAATGCTCTCAATCATTTCTTCAGCGCTGGCGTTATCAGCATCTACTAGCGTATAAGCCGAACCTATCAGCTCTAAGATGTGGGCATCACTTCCAGAGACTCTGCACTCTTTGTCTTGGGAAGAGTAGATGGTGTAGATATTCGTTAATACGTCTGAGGAAGAGTTATATACTTCGACGCAGTTTACGTACTTTAGTTCGAATAGTCTTCCGCAGCCTTTTCTTATTAGCGCAAACGGGTGGACCGCTATGGTAACGCAGTTTTCTCTAGCCACCATATCTAACAATGAGGTGAACTCTATGTGCATCAAGGCAGCGTTTTTAGACTTCAGCCGCACTACGGAACTCACTGGCACATGTTCACATAGAACTAATACATCGCCAAGTTCTGTTCTGAATTCAGCACCTGGTATGACAGTGATTCTACTCTTTCTTCTTAAAGCAATGTAAGACCCAAGAAATGTATCGTGGTCTGTTATAGAAATAGCATTTAAACCCATCAACTCAGCGTACCTTACTACCTCCTCAGGACTTAGCTCTCCATCACTCACATAGCTATGAATGTGTGGGTCAACCTTGAACTTGCTTATAGTACGTCCCCCGCGCCCTCTTTTCGAACCATTCTATGGACAGTCTAAGAGCCTTCACTGCTTCCTCTGGTGACTTAAAGTACGGTATTCTCAGTTTTCTCTCTATGATCTTAGCATGTCTCTCCGTATACTCTCCTCCCGGAGCCACTAAAACCATGGGCTTCGTCGTCCGACTACGTATGTCCTGCAGCTGTTCTACAAATTTATGTGGGTCAAATGCTGGTGACTGCATTAAGGTAATTATCAGTACCGAATCGACGTTGATGTCGTTGATCACTAAGTCTATAGCAGCCCTATACCTCTCCGGCGGGGCGTCCCCCAAGAGATCGACAGGGTTCAGTGGGGATGCCGCTGAAGGTAGAGCTCTTCTTAAGCTTTCAATAGTTTCTTTTGATAGATTAGCTATCCTTAAACCCTCAGCTTCGGTGGCATCTACTGCTAGTACTCCAGCTCCACCACCATTCGTCACAATCGCAATACCTCTGCCCTTTGGAGGTTCGAACCACTCAAAAAGCTTCAAGACTCCGACCATTTCACTTACGCTATCCACTACTATAGCCCCCGCCTGCCTCACAGCGTAAAGGAAGACTTCTGAGGGACTCGATAAAGCTCCGGTATGCGACACCGCAGCCCTAACTCCGGACGGGGTTCTGCCTCCCTTGAGTATCACAACAGGCTTTCCGGCAGCAGCTGCCTTCCTTAAGCTATTTAAGAATTCTCTTCCGCTATCAACACCTTCGACATAGAGAGAGATTATTCTTGTTTCTCCGTCATACGCTAAGTACTCTATGAGCTCCCATTCCTTTATGTCAGCAGCGTTTCCGTAGCTCACAAACTTGCTCATCCCGATCCCGGCTTCAGATAGCCAGTCTAATAGGGCAGCCCCCAAAGCACCTGACTGAGAAAGAAAAGCTACACTACCTGGGCTAGGTTTAGATTGTCTATCCCCAGGGTTAAAAATTGTGTCAACCCCTGTCCAGGCATCATAGACCCCGAGACAATTAGGACCCAGTATTCGCATACCGCAAGTCCGAGCTCTCTTCACTAACTCTATCTCTAGTCTCGCACCATCTTCTCCTATCTCCTTAAAGCCCGCACTCACAACTATAGAGACTCTGACCCCTAGCTTGCAAAGTTCCTCAACTACCTTGAGTGTGCTAGCTGCTGGAATCGCCACAACGGCCAAATCAGGGGTCTTTGGTAGCTCATCAATACCTTTATAGCACTTAAGACCTAGAACCGTTTCATATTTTACGTTCACTGGATATACTTCCCCCCTAAACCCCCTCAATAAGTTCTCCATTATAGCTCTTCCAACAGTACCCTGCTTTTCAGACGCCCCAATAACAGCTATAGTCCCCGGATTGAACAGCTTCTCTATGTATGTTTGTCCCAGTTTATACACCGTAAATTACTGAGCTAACATATTTTATCTTGTGAAGAAGAAACCCTCAAGAAGAACGGTATCTCTCGTACTAACGACTCAGTGTAAGATACCTAAAGATCTTGTATTTGTGTAGACCGAAGCTTTCAATAGTTCTCTCCCAACTTCCTTCAACAGCAAATATTGCTACAAGTGCCGCTGGTTGAGCCCCACCTTTTTTAACTAAAGTAAGTGCTGCTTCTAGTAGTTCCTTGTTGTTAAGTAGTAGGGTAGCCAAGATTACTTTTCCTTTTTTCGGGATGCAGCCCTTGCTTACAGCTATAAAGTCTAACTCCATAGAACTATCCCTAAAGTACTCTACAAGAGCTTCACCTAACGAGACGGACTTCGTAGTTACGCAAACGTCTCCCCTAATCCAGTGGCTAATTACAGCACCCAGGACACCCGATTCCTCGGGGAAAGCTAGCACACCGTCGATATTCTCACCATTTAAAAGCTCTAGTGTTTCGAAAGCAACTAGATCGAGAAAACCTATGTTCTTAATTATAGACCAGATATCGCTCAGGTCTTTAGCTTTCATAAAGTTCTTCTCGAAAGTATTCTCTATAAGCTTCTTCTCCTTGATAATCTGTATCAATCTCTTAGCTGTTCCTTCTTCAGGAGTAGTTAAAAAGTTAGTATATCTCCACAGCATTTGATATGGTATCCCGAGTATCTCCTCTAGCTCCTTAAATGTATAAAAGTCCTTAAGTGCGGACAAAAGCTTCATAGTAAGCACTTTAACATCCCGCCTCAAAGGGTGAACTATCTCACTCAGCTCACTCATTGCAACCATCCTAGTACTCGAAAGAGGCTTAAAAACCTCAGCTAGAGACAATCTAGGCTAGCTGTTTTACCGCAACACGTGCTGAGCACCTAAAATCCGCAGTTTACGCAGTTCTCCTACTCCCAAATACCTAGAATGTTAGCGGTTATGTACTAAAGAAGCTGAAAAAGCTTTCAGCCACCGAAGCTCGAGGTAAGCGATAAAGTTGATTAAGTAAGTAGCAAATGATGGGGGGTTTAGTAGCGGGGGGTGGATTTGAACCACCGACCTCGGGGTCTCACAGGGCTATTCCATATGAGCCCCGCGGGCTACCAGGCTACCCCACCCCGCTGTCTTGACCCCCCATTAGCTTTAGTAGTAATTTGAACTTATAAGCTCATGTCCCACAGCTTAAGTGCGCTCGTTATCGTGACAGCACTTTAAATGCTATTCAAGCTTACTTAGACAGCATCTTTACCGCTCTATAGTACACTGCTGGCATTAGCTTGAGGGACTCTACCTCTACGTACTCGTTGTCTCCATGCATGTTGCCTCCTCTGGGACCTATGTCTACGGCTTCAACACCTAAAGACGTAAAGTACCTAGAATCGCTTGCTCCAGCTCCCTCTGCGAGGTATGGTCTAACTCCTACTTCTTCAAGAGAAGTAACTAGAGACTCAACAACCTTAGACCTTGGTGAAGTATTTAGGTAGCCACCCACATCAGTCCTGACGCTGATGACAGCGTCGTATAGAGATTCACTAAGTACTTCTCTAAGTGACTCCTCCACGTCTTCTTTTAAAGACATCGCCCGGACATCGAACACTACTCTATGGCATCCCTCTGAGAAGCTGTAAACGTTTGGAGTAATGGAGACACCGTACTCACTGTAAGCCCTAGTTCTAATGGGAGCTCTTACGATAGGCAGTAATGCCCTCACCAACTCGGTAAGTCCCTCGTCTATCTCCACATCTTCTCCTCGAGGGTCTGGAATTACGTACTCGACCTCTGCCTCCGGAGGGATGACGTTTGACTTCAAAAATGCTCCCCTAATAGTTCTAACAAATGCGTTATTCTCTCTAATAAAAACTGACGCCGACACTAGTGGGTGCGAGTCGACACTACCTATGAAGTAGGCCGCATGAGCATGCTGAGAAACCGGGTAATATGCTGTGAACTTAACGGTTCTGAGACTACCCTTGATTAAGGTTTTTCTCGACTTGACGCGCACTTCCGCACTAAAGCTCTTTCTCCTCCTAACTATAGGAACCATGCCAGTACCATCTCCATTTATTAAGTACTTTGGAAGCGTTCCCTCGGCTTGCAGTTTTTGAGAAACTACGAGAGCACCGTTACTACCTCCTATTTCCTCGTCTCCCGTAAGAGCAAATACAACTCCGAAATCCGGTTGATGAGCTTTAAGCTTTTCGAGAGCTACGAGAATGGACGCTACATTCGATTTATCGTCCAGTGCTCCACGGCCGTAAGCCCTTCCACCGGCTATAGTGAGCTTAAATGGATCATAGCTCCACCTCTCAGGTGCTACCGGAACTGTGTCGTAGTGCGCGAGAAGCCCTACGCAAGGGGGCTTCTGCCCCAAATAACCAAAGACGCTATAGTAACCACTCGATTCAATAATGTCAGAGTAGATCTCGTGCTTACTCAGCCATTCAAATATGAAATCTGCTATTTCGCGAGTGGGTTTTACCCCTCTATTAGGGTCGTTTACCGTGTTATACGATACTAATGTATCAAGTAGCTTAATTATATCAGACTCCACGGTCAAGCTAGTCACCGACCTACGCTACACATAGAATTTAATAAGTCCACAATAACAAGGAACTAGTTTAATAGCTCGAGCCTTCAGCTACCTAAAGCCCTAGGTCCGTCAATCACAAATATAGCGCTCGGTCTAGCTACTACAAAGTCACATAGGTAGGTCTCCTCAAGGCAGAGGTTACCGTTAGATTAAAAAGCGGCTAGCATAGTGGCTAGGTCATTATTCGCCAGGCGTTTTTAATACACCGCATAGTGCAGGTAATAGTAGGAGGATGACCTTACAGAAACATTCAAAAACCGAGAAAAGTGCGTCTAGTCTAGAAGCTTACGCAGTAAAGAATGTAGTTAAAGACCTAGGGAGCTACATAGTTAAGGTAAGAATCAGCAAAAAACACCTAAATAGCAACTACGTAGCTGGTTCGACATCATATGAAGTAACTAACACTATCCACAAAGCGTACCTACTTGGTACATACTACTCCGGCGAGCTTGGTAAGGCGTACATGAAGTTCTACTCAGAAGAAGAGAATAAAGTCTACGTAGTCTTTGACCCCACAGGACACAAACCATACTTTCTTACAGATTCAATACCAGAGGAGTTAGCCAGCAATAGAAAACTCATTGAGCACCCCTCTTTTGAGTCTTTTGAACTAGTGGAAAAATTTGACTTACTCAGGATGAAGCGTGTTTCGTTGACGAAGGTCGTAACTAAGGACCCTCTGGCTGTGAGAGAGCTTAGGAATTACGCGAATAACTCTTATGAAGCTAAGATAAAGTACCACCATAACTACATATACGACCTACAGCTTATACCCGGGATGCGGTACACCATAGTGAACGGTAAGATAGTTCGTAATAAAACTACAATAAGCGAGGGTACTATAGCTCTCGTATCGAGGCTTACCGAGGGGTACTCACCAGAGAAGAAAGCCTTTTTCATGGAGTTTGCTGAACTTTTCGAAGAAAAACCTCCAGAACCCAGGATTTTAGCGATCGACATAGAGGTATATACTCCAATCGAGACCCGAATTCCGGATCCAGAGGAAGCCAACTACCCAATAATAAGTGTAGCTTTAGCTGGTTCAGACCACCTCAGAAAAGTATTGATTCTCTCACGACAAGCAGAGTTCGGTAATATAAACACCATACCTAAAGACTGTGCCGTTGAGCTACTAGACAGCGAGAGGTCCTTGCTTCTGGAGCTTTTTAGGATAGTCGAGTCATACAACATAGTTCTAACCTTTAATGGTGACTCGTTCGACTTGCCATACGTAATCAACAGAGCTCTAGCTTTAGGGATAGAGAGATCCGCAATTCCATTTGAAGTCGTTGAAGACTACGTAACGCTAAGACATGGTGCTCACGTCGACCTCTTTAGATTCTTTGATATAGAAGCAATACAGAACTACGCTTTCGGTTCAGCATACAAAGAAAAGACCTTGGACGCCATAGCGCGAGCCCTCCTGGGCGAGTCAAAGGTCGAAATAGAGGTAGGTGTTTCTTCTCTAAGTGTGTGCGATTTAGTTAGATATAATATGAGAGACGCAGAACTCACACTAAAACTTGTCACCTTTAACAACAACCTAGTTTGGAAGCTTATCGTATTGATAATGCGTATATCCAAGCTAGGTTTAGAAGAAGTTACAAGAAGAAAAGTTTCAGCATGGATTAAGAGTTTACTCTTCTGGGAACACAGAAGGAGAGGGTACCTCATACCTAATCAATCAGACATCTTGTCACTCAAGGGTGAAGTCAAGACCACGTCCAAGCTGGGAAAGAGATTTGCTGGAGCTATAGTCATAGAGCCCATATCGGGAGTTTACTTTAACGTAACCGTACTAGATTTCGCGTCTCTGTATCCGTCTATAATGGTAGTATGGAACTTAAGTTATGAAACTATAGACCCACCGCCGGGTCTTTGTAAGAAGCTTGCCGACGTAAGGGACGAATCGGGCAACGTCCTTCATAGAGTATGCTTGGATTTTGAGGGAATAACCTCTCAAACTATATCTATATTAAGAGAATTTAGAGTAAAGGTTTACAAGAAACTAGCAAAAGACAAGAATCTCTCTGAGGAGCTGAGAAGCTGGTATGATGTAGTACAGTCAGCAATGAAGGTGTTCATTAACGCCAGCTACGGTGTCTTTGGTCACGCAAGCTTCCCCTTCTACACACCAGCATTAGCAGAATCTGTGACTGCTATTGGAAGACACGTCATTACGTCTACTCTGGAGATAGCTACTAAACACGGCTTAAAGGTACTTTACGGGGATACAGACTCTCTCTTTATCTGGAATCCCGATCGAGACGCTCTCGAGAACTTAGTTAAAGAAGTTTCGGACAGGTTTAAACTGGAAATCGAAGTAGATAAAACGTATAGACACATAGCGTTTGCTCTCAAGAAGAACTACGTTGGTGTTAAAGATAGTGGAGGAGTGGATGTTAAGGGTCTTATGGGGAAAAAGAGGAACGTACCCGAGATAGTTAAGAACACGTTTAATCAAGTAGTCGAGGTCTTGAAGACTATAGAACCTAGCGTGGGTTCTATAGAAGCTGTTAAAGAAAAAGTCAAAGAGTCCGTGAGAACTCTCTACGTCAAGCTTAAGAATAGGGACCTCTCACTTGAGGACGTAGCGTATAGTAACGAACTAAGCAAGGACTTGGGTGAATACAAGTCTGAAGGACCTCACGTAAAGGCCGCAAAAATGCTGCTAGCTTATAACAGGCAGATTAGGTCAGGTGACGTTATATACTATGTAAAGGTTAAGAGCAAAGAAAAAGTTAAGCCGATCCAGCTCGCTAGAATAGACGAAATAGACATAAATGAGTATATGGAGGACTCTAGGTCTACTTTAGAGCAGTTACTGATTCCATTGAGCATCTCATGGGATGAAGTAGCGGGAGCTCTCCCTCTAGATGTTTATATTAGGAACACGCGCTAACGCTTCCCAACCAAGAGCTTTTCGATAAACTTGTGAGTTAAGTCACCGCAGTGCTCAGCACTCCGCATGCATCGCCTTGTAGAATTGTTTCTGGTTTTGTATTGGTTTTGTAGTGATTGACGCTATTCTCGGTGATGCGTTAGAGACACCTATAAACGTTTCTATATAGAATGAAGCTTCTCGATGGGAGTGCGGGAGCTTGCAAGGGAGCTTAAAGTCGGCTCACCGGAGGGAGCCACTGAAGTCAGTCACACAAGATGTAGAGTGCCCGAGGTGCCCCCAACGCCCCCGAGGGTGATGCAGACTCAAGAACGATGCAGGGGAAAGAGGTGGGGGGATGGCACCACCCAATATAAACAAGCACTAAAACTGAACCCCTTGCCATAGTAGCATAATAAAGTGCCGAGGTATCTGTAAGTCTGTGGGCAAGAGTCGAACGAAACACAATTTCGCCTAAAGGTCGCAGAAGATTTCCTAAACCAAGCACACAGAGCTCTGGATGCTGGAATTACTTCCCTTGGTGCTTTAAGTCTACTAGCTGTAGAAAACTCTGCTCTTTCTCTCATATCCTGCTTTAAGTACCTCTTGCTACAGAAGACATAGTTGTTGAGCTCAAGTTCTTAGCCAACGAATACCTCAATGCTTTAGGGCACTTGAGACAACGTTTTGAAGAGTTTATAGAAATCTCTCAATACGTAATATATACTTACCTCAGTATACTAGCGTATGGAGACTTTACTACTGGTAAGGCTCCATCAGAGATCTTATCATCAGAAGAAATCTCCGACCTAATGAAGAACTCCGAAAAACTATAAAAATCACTAAAAGGCCTATGGAAGTACTGAATCACTCCTAATACTCAGCAGACCTCCTCTACGAAATTGAGAGTTTACCAGGCTGTTTACCAATTACCCGAATCTTTCCGGATCATATATTCCATCGAAGAACAACTGAAGAGTTAGTCTTGACTGTGAATACTTGAGTTAAGACTTCGTGGAACGATGGATTGAAATATATCTAAATATAAGGCTTAAGTTGCGTTTGCACTTGGGTGCGATAGATAATTTCAGCAGGCAAGCTATCAATTCTCTTAAGCAAACTGGTGGAGCCATTTACCGGCAGGGATGAAGAGGGGAGAGTAATAGTGTTGACTCTCCTCTCTAGAGAGCACGCAGTACTAATCGGTGAGCCTGGTACAGCCAAGTCAGCTATGATTAGAAGAGTTAGTGATTTACTTAATGCTAAGTTCTTTTCTTATCTGCTGACACGGTTCACAGAACCTTCAGAACTCTTTGGCCCAATAGACATAAAGGCTCTAGAAGAGGGAAAATACGTTAGAATAACGTCTGGAAAGCTTCCTTCAGCCGAGATAGCGTTCTTAGACGAGATTTTTAAAGCTAATTCAGCCATATTAAACGCCCTCAATACTCTACTTCAAGAAAGAGTGCTCTATGACGGTTATAGTGAGATAGCTGTTCCTCTTTGGTCTCTCTTTGGAGCTAGTAACGAAGTTCCAGAAGAAATAGAGCTTTTAGCTTTCTATGACAGGTTCCTCATTAGACATTTCGTTAGACCAGTTCCTGAAAATCTTTGGAAGGACCTATTGGATAAATCCTGGGCTATTGAGAGAGGTACATACTATAGCGAAGGAAGGACATCTGAGGCAATAATGGATATGAAAGAGCTGAGAAAACTACACGAAGCCGTACTCGAAGTTGACTTAGAGCTGGTGAAGCACAAAATAACCAAGCTCTTTGCGGCATTTGAGAGCAGGGGCATACACATAAGCGATAGAAGGAAAGGTAAGGCTTTGAAGGTCGTGGCATCAAGCGCTTTACTGGATGGAAGAAGCAGAGCTCAAGAACAAGACCTCTTAGTTTTAAAGTACTTAGTACCGCGGGATTGGGATGAGCTAGAGAAGGTTAACACAATATTATCCGAAGAGTTAAAGACTCCCTACAGGTACTTAAGGGAGTTAAACGAGATAAAGACGAATCTTCAAGAACTCCTTAACTACGTAGTGAGTCTCCAACCTGTTGAATCAAAGTATGTCGACTACAGATTTAAGCAGATAATGAGAGATATAGAGCTAACACGCGAGAGAGTGGCTGCTATAGCTTTAGAGTCGCAAGATCGCACAGTTCAAAGAGCTGCGGAGGAAGTCCTTGACGTTATAGAGCAAATAGCATCTATAATTAGAAAGAGGCTTCCATAGGTATGCCTAGTGTTCTAAAAGGAGTTGATCCTCGAGATCCGGTAGCCCACTATAGGGGTGAGAAAGTTCTCCAAATCGTTAAAAAAGTTTTTGGTAAAGTTAGGGTTGTAGATCAAGCTTTTGCCGTGGACAGCTACTACGTTCTTTACTTACCGCACCCACTACTTAAAGATATTGGTGACGTCCCGAGAGAGCTCTCTAGAAATTACGTATTCTTTAAGACCCTTCTCGAGTCTGAGGAGTTCGCAAAAATCCGTTATAGTACTATTGGAGACTCTACTCTCAGTGTTCTAGTAGCATCATTGATAGCCACAGAAATTGAGAAATCCGTAGAGCAACTCCAGCAACTCTCGGGTGGTGGCTCAGAGCAGGGAGAGCTCAGCGAGGAAGAGACTAAGAACATAGCTGAATCTCTAAGCAAAAAAATTTCGGAAACTGTAGATTCGATGAAATCCATAAAGAAGTTAATGAGCTTTGGAAACGAGCCAGGAACAGGGTCTGTGTTCGACCTCGAGGAAGAGGGTGAAGAAATAATAAGACTTGCCCAGCTAGCTGATATCAAGGCTATCTTAGAGCTACTCAGCAAAATACCCAACATTTCAGGAAAGCTACTTAAACCATACGAGAGGTATAGCAAGGGCGAGATAAGAGGGTTTGAAATAGGTGGTGACTTAGAAAGAGTGCACCCATCCGAGATCGCTATGCCTAAGATACTCTTCAGGTTAAAGCTGGCTGAAGATAAACTCCTTCTCTATGATAAAGTGCTACCGAAACTCCTAGGCCCCGTATACGCGCTTATCGATAAATCAGGTAGTATGGAGGGAGAAAAAATAGTTTGGGCTAAAGCAACTCTACTGGCTCTTCTCATGAGGAGTAGAAAAGACGGTCGAGATTTCTACTTAAGGTTTTTTGACGGGGTCCCACACCAGCTCGTTAGAGTTGGTAGGAGAATGAAGTCTCACGAATTTGTGGAGCTTCTAAAATACCTTGCTAGAGTAAAGAGCGGTGGTGGAACGGATATAACTAAGGCAGTAATCTCAGCTTGCGACGATATATCTGGTGGAACCACTAAAGAAGTATCTGATATAGTGTTAATTACTGATGGAGAAGACAGAATAGCTTCGTCCGCTTTAAGCAAGAGACTTAAGGATGTCAATTGCCGCCTTCATACAGTAATGATTATGGGCGACAATAGGGATTTAAAGAAAATAAGTTATAGGTATCTGAGAGCTATCAAGCTGTCTTACAAAGAGATAATACAAATCATCAGCTTTTGATCTACGGCGATGAGATCCGTAGCTTTGGCCGTACTCATACATAGAAGCATTAAGATAACGAAGAGCAGTTAGTGCGTTCTAGACTTTGATTAGTGCGTGTATGTCTGATTCTTCTACTCGCTCTCTCGAGTCGTCTACTGCTGTCTAGGTCTATGTCTTTATAGAGCTATTAGCCCCATGACTACGGCTTTTCGAGCACCAGTTGCTCTAGGCACGTTGTTAGGTATACCACTTAATGCTTCATGAGCCAGAACGGCCATCCCTAGGGCTTCTTTAAACTTAGAATCCACCCCCATTTCTTCATGTAGCAGAAGTCTAAGGCCTCTTTCGTGTAGCTCTCTCTCGAGCTCGCGTACTATAAATTTGTTTCTTATACCTCCACCACTCAGGATAACCTCTGAAAATCTCTTGTTGGTGTTCTTTAGTACGTACTTATCGTAGTTATAGACTATGCTCCTTACCGTAAGCATAGATACTGTCGCAACAATATCTTCTTTTGTCAACCCCATTCTAAAGCCTTTTTTAATTACGTAATCAGC
>JAWBTQ010000007.1:0-5780 GCA_038841535.1 Sulfolobales archaeon
CATAAAACTTACGCACTCTTTTAGCGTAAGTCTCATCTATGCTCTCTACTATTGTCTTAATAGCTTCCGAGAGGTCGTCTAATGCTACCTGAGGGTCTTTATCTAAAAGTAAGAGGAGCCTGTCGTCATACTTTGCTAAATCTTCATAATCTATGGGCACGGACTTTTTCTCGTAAAATAGCATTTCCTTAATTCTTTTAATGTACTTTCTCTCACCGTATTCGTCAACATAACCCTGAATAAAGTCCTGAAATGCCGATGTGTAGTCTAACTCCATCTCAACAATGTCTGACGACCGATTACTTAACATACTTCAACACCGAGTCCCTCCACAACTCAAGTACTTTTTTAAGCAACCTATACAAAACTACCTCTTCCAGAATCTTGCTTACTTCACTAGCCTGCTTAACATCCAGGTTTATTGCTGCGCTCACTAACTTACTTAACCTTAGGTCTAGAAGGTTATTTAAGGCCCCCTTGAACTTCTCGACTCTAGATAGTGCCTCCGACGTTCTCTCAGTACCCATCTTACTCGCAGTTATAGCAGCTGAAAAATAGAGATCTTCTCTTAACTCAGCCAACTTTCTTCCCTTGGAAGTCCTCTCCATATGGAGATACTTCAGTAAGTCGACATCCCTAAGCGAGATATCGCGTATTTCTGCGTAGCCATAACGTTGCAACTCTAGTGCTAACCATAGTGGCAGATTAACCTCATCACCTCTTCTCACATTAACTTTTTCTTTGTCTACTACCACAGTACCAAGATCGTGAAGAACGAGGGCTCTTACACTACTTAAGAGCCTGTGAGCTCTAGCAAGTACTATGTAAGCTTCAGGTGATGCTAGCACTCACTCACCTAGACTATAGCTTGGTTTCAGAAAACATATTAGCACTAACTCACCCAGTCCCGGGATAGTACTAAAACCGTTTGTCCTCGGGTATTCGCTATTTTGGTGTTCTTTAGTGTTTAGAGACTTCCACACTACTCACTCAGACCTCTATATCCACGTGAGTTCGTGAGTGGCTTTCGAGCCCGATGGAACGAGGCCCCATCTAGGTCGATCGACTCATACTCCGGGTGGCTTAGATCACCACTCAGAATCACGCAGCAAACTGAGTACGCTAACACAAGCAAGTGAGTAGAAAGCCTACGAACATTCCACAGAGAGGTCGGGAAGAAAATCCTGAAGCCTTATTAAGGTTTAAGCCCCAGTGCCATTATATAGAACTTGGTATCGCTGTTTTATCTTCATTCTCTACTTAGCTCGAAGTATTTAGGAGTGTCAATGCCCCAGCTTAAGCAAAAGTTCACACTATCAGCATTATTTACAATTTATAGTATAGAGGAGAAGCTTCTTTACGCTACCTAAAGTCAAATAATACAGACCATCGGAGCTGCGAAGGCATGTTGAGGTCTGAAGGTGTTGTTAGGCTTTTTACTCATATGCGGCGAAAACCATAGCGTGGTCCTTATCGTACGGGTCCAAGTGGACTACATCTAAGATCTCGAAGTTTCCCTTCTCAAGGGTTTTTATTTCCCTCAGGTATATTTCATCCGGCTCCTTGGTGACATCAATACTCCTAGCCTTTATAGCTAGGTATAGGTTTCCTCTACTCTTAAGGAACATCTTAGCGTTAGCCACAACTATGCTTGCCTGCTCGGGCTGAGCTATATCAGCATACAGAACGTCTACCTGAGGGACTAGCATTGAGTACCTCTCCGGAAATCTGGCGTCAGCTAGTATAGGTACTATGTTTCTCCTGTAATCAGCTACCGTAACCAGCTCCCTCATAACCCTAGGTGCGAATTCTATAGCGTAGATCCTTCCTTTATGTCCAACTATATCGGATATGTGACTAGCAGTCGTTCCGCTGCCGGCGCCTAAGTAAAGTACCTTGCTTCCACTTGATATGGCTAGCTCTCGTATTCCCTTATAAAGAGATGCAGCTAGCTTGCTCCTTATGTGATTCCACTCTCTATACTCTACATTTTCGTAGTTGAATAGCCACTCACCGTAAACTCTGCGGCCGGGAGTAAGGTTTTTAGTTGCTAGTCGAACAGACCCATCTTCTAGCTCTACTACGTAAACTCCCCTATAGCTTGGGTGCTCCTTAACCGAAACTACTTCGACCACAGCCCCACCTCTGTAAGTAGGTCTGGAAGGCTTATAATCTACTTTCTCCCCCGCTTTACAGGTTTCGGAGGTTTTGGTGGCGGCGCTTTTGGAGGCGGTTTTGCGTAAGTAGACTTTATTTCCTCGATTCTGTCCTCGAGAAGCTTCTTTAATCTTGACGCTATGAGGCGTCCTGTATAGAAGTCCGCTCTTGCTGCTATAGCAAGCTTCGTGGCTAGCGCTCTCGCGATCTTACCCCTCTGCCACCTAGGTGCTTTATGTATTTCTGGGTATTGAAATATTACTCCATGCTTAGGGGGTCTGCCTCCAGTTCTAAGAGCTCTAAAGAGAGCTTTTTCCGCACCTAGTACTTGTACTGTACTAGCAGGAAGCTTTGCTAAGTCCTCAAGGCTTCCAGCGAGACTGAGTAAACGGGCACCCAATAGCGAACCTACTAACTCAGTTACATTAGGAGCGACCTCCTTCATAACCTGCTCTAGATAGTCTGAGAAGTCTTTCCTCATTTCGTATAGGGCTAGAATAAGTTCGCTAAAGGACTTTATTTTGCTCATGTCGAGTTCTGAGATGTCGGCTCCGATGCTCTCTCTTGCCGCTCTTGCGATTCTCTCCGCTCTCCCGCCCTTGATACCGAGCTTAGAGAGATTCTCTACGGTATATTGATGCCTAGACCCAAGAACGGTCACTAACCTAGCGTACTCCTCGTGCTCTTTTACTAAATCATCTAACTCTGGGAAGTGCGTACTATACCACTCCCTAAGCCTAGATGCGAAGAGGTTTATTGTCTTATCGATGTCGTCTATAGCTCTAATCGCCTGAATAGCCATTAAGTCTCTCTTTAGAGCTTCACGCCTTAATTTCGACCTAGTAACACCGACTGCTATCTCATAGATTAGCACATCAAACTCTTCTTCGTTCTTAACCAAACCCTCCTTAATAGCAATGCTCGGAAGCATCTCTCGCAACTTCACGATCAACTCCTCTCTAGGGTTGATGGTGTGGTTTAAGCCTCTTTGAGCAAGGTACGTTGCTTCTAGCTCGGATGAAACTACAAAGACCGCATCTGGAGTAGAAATTTTATCGATTAAATCGATGAACTCCTGACTTAACTCACCACTCTCAATCCTTAGAGCTCTCTCGATAATGTATCCCGGGTCTTTGGGCACCATGCTGCAAACTAAAGTGCCGTCGTCACGAATCGCTATAGCTCCTATTACAGTTTCCATTACCGCAATCCTCATATACCTGCCCTCCTCTAGTATTTGCTCTTCTCATAATATAAGTATACCCAAGCCTATTTAGCTAAGGCTTCACGACCCTGACGCCTCAGAGTCGCCTCCATGATCAGGGTAGAGCTCTTAGTACATATCGTAAGAATATAGTTGTGATTTACTTCCCGTGACTATGGAACGATTCTTCAACGTTTGATTTCTGGTGGGGTTTGACGTACTTTAGTAGTGTCTCTTGTAGTCCAAGGACTACCTCAAGTTGCTCCATGTTCAGACCCTCGGCTATAGCCTCTCTTCCCACTCTATAACCTGAGCCCGTCGGCTCTAGCTTCTCTGCTGGAACAAAGACCCAATCTCTCCCTGGAATCCTGATGGCTACATATGCTCTCCCACCAGCTCTCTCAGTAAACTCGATCATCTTCAGTACTTGCTCTCTGTCTATGTATATAGTTTCCTCTTTTGACCTAGATTTGACCTCAAACACGGCTACGTGCCCATTCTTAATAGCAACAACATCTGGATACATAGCTTTCTTTACTTTTGAACCGCTAGCTGGCGCTCTCATAACAGCAAAGCCTCTCTTCCATAATTGAACAACAAGCTCTCTTTCAGCTCTATATCCTCTAGACCTACCACTCTTAGGCACTCAAGTCACCTAATCCTTAGAGACATCTGCTACTATTGGTTGCAGAACTCTACTAAGATCTTGAATAGAGACGTAAGCTAATGTCGATATGTCGCCACCTCCACACCAAACCCAGTTTTTCTCTAGGACTTTGTAGTCAAAAACAACTCGCAGGACCTTCACACAGTCAGATAGAGGTGATACCCCACCAATTTCAAAGCCAGTCACCTCTCTAACTTCATCGTAGTTAGCCAGCCTCAAAGTCCTGGACTTGAGTACTTTAGCTACTTTCGAGAGTGCTATCTTTCTGTCACCAGTTACAACAATAGCCGCATATCCATCGCCAACTTTAACTATTAGTGTCTTAATAATTTCCGAGGGAGGGCTTCCAGTTGCTTTAACAGCTCCTTCAACCGTGCTAACCTCTACGTCAAACCTCTCTAGACGTGCTAGAACTCCATATCTCTTAATGAACTCGGAGACGTTGTCTCGACAGCCCATAATCTACCCGAGCTAAGTATCCTACTAGGTTTTTATCTACCACTTTCTAACACCCATCTTAGCATGTCAGCCGGCATAGAGTCACCTCTACCTCGACTAACGAGAAAGTATTGCGGGAAGTGTTGAACTAGTCCATACAGGGCGTGAAGTCTGTAGCCACTCTTAACACTTTAAGGATACAGTAAAGCCGAGACTAACGCTGAGGAGTAGTTACGAGAATATGAAGTCAAACAATAGAGAGAATACTTCAATACTTCAAACTTAAATTAACAGGGGGTGTGCGGCCCCCGCCTTGCTCGGAACACCTCGCTCCAGGGTCCTGCGCACCGTCCTCCACCCGGTGACCCATGAACGCTGACGTCGGAGGTTAGGTTGCTCCCTTCCGGGCCTGGCCAGGTTCCCCCCACGAAGGTGGTAAGCCCTCCCCTCCAGGAGGGCCTCCACCACCGCCAGCCCCATGGGGCGGGTTTCACCGCTGATGCGCAGTCCTTAGTGCGAGGAGCCTCCGAGTAGGCTAGGTTACTGGCCCCGCTTTACGCCTTCGGCTACGGGAGGCGGCGAACTCCCAGCCCTGCCCACACACCCCGATTAGGTTGTTTTAATCAAATTTTTATTTTTTAGTAAGGCGAGCACTAAATACGGCTTTAAAAATAAACTCTTTTCTAGGCCTTACGGGCAAACCGCAGATTAAAATCTTATTGAGGAGTATGGGTTCAGCTCTTATACAGGTTTATATCGGTTGACCTCATTGCCTCATTCTCTTTCCCCCGCATCGGTCTCGGATCTGCATCACCCTTAGGGGCGTTCAGGGGCACCCCTAGGCTCCCACATCTTGAGTATCTCGGGGAGAGCCGTCATCTAGGGCGTCGCAACGGCTCTCGACCCCTCATCTATGTACATCTACGTATGTTGCTGTATAGGGTGTTTATAAATGGTTCGACCAGTATCAACAGATATGAGCAGATATGAAAACCGAAACAGTTACACAAGGCTATAGTTAGTCGGACGCCTAGCCTTAAATACGTGGTTCTTTTACTTACCTTTATCCGGTAGCGTGGTTTATAGCGTAATCTTGCTTATATAGTATATTCCCACGAGCGTGTAGAGCGGTAAGAACTCTATTCTACCTAGGTACATAGCTACCATAAGAAGTACCTTAGTTATTACTGGAGCCGATGAACTCGCTATACCAGACGAGAGCCCTACACATGAAAGAGCTGACGCAGTCTCAAATAGAGAATCTATGTAGCTGAAGCTAGTGATGCCGGAAGACAGTAGAGACAAATGTAGAAC
>JAWBTQ010000007.1:5880-39350 GCA_038841535.1 Sulfolobales archaeon
CTGGAGCCGATGAACTCGCTATACCAGACGAGAGCCCTACACATGAAAGAGCTGACGCAGTCTCAAATAGAGAATCTATGTAGCTGAAGCTAGTGATGCCGGAAGACAGTAGAGACAAATGTAGAACAACTGATATCGCTGCTAACGTAAGCAAGTATAGAGCTACGAAGGAGTAAGTCGATATTAATTCTTCTTCCTTAATTACTTCGCCACCAACTCTTCTAACTACCACTACAGACTTTGGAATGAAGACCTTACCCGACTCCCACAGTAATGACTTTGCTAAAACTATAGCCCGCTTTATTTTAATACCGCCGGCTGTTGAGAAAGTTGAGCCCCCAACTACCATCGAAAGCACTAGAACAACCTTTACGATGTCTGGATGGTCTCTAATGGGAACGATAGAGAAACCTGTTGTAGTCAGACCCGACAGCATGTGGAAGGTCCATGCCCAGAAAGACGACTCTGTCGAGTTTGTAGCGATAGCTGAAACCCCCAGCAAAGCAAGAAAAACCAGGAAAATAGCTGCGAACCCTCTGACTTCTATAGACTTTGCGAATTCGCTGAGGCGTCCAAGGCTTAAGTTGTAGAGGTCCATAAAGTTGAGCGCCCCCAACACCATTAATATAGATGCGGATATCGCTATGAAGTTGTTTCCAGCCTTAAACCAGTAGCCTAGGTTTTCGGAGTTAGTAGACATGCCCCCGGTTGCTATAGCTGTCATAGAGTGGGCTATCGAGTCTGTGAGAGCCATACCGGAAAGAGTGAAGAGCAGTACTCCTATGGCCGTATACACTACGTATAGAGTGAAGAGCTTTCTAGTTGTCGATATTATTGTTGGAGCTAGTCTAGCCCCTCTCTCGACTACGTAGATACTCCTAATAGACCTGTGTAGAAAAGGCAACAGAACCCCTGAGATCACAACGACCCCAAGCTCTCCAACCCACTGCGTTAGGGCTCTCCAGATAAGGATTACTCGAGGAAGAGATTCCGGCTTATCTATAACAGTAAGACCCGTTCCAGAGAACCCGCTAACAGACTCAAAAAGTGCGTCAAGAAAGGGCATACGAATAGTGTAACTATACAGGGTTGCTGAAAATAGCGGGGCGAGAATCCAGAAAACTGATACCACTAAGAAAGCGTCAACTAGCTCGACGATGAGGTGTTTCCTATATAGAGCAAAAACCGCTACGGACACAGAGTCGAAAATCAGAGCTATTCCAACGATCTTTAAGCTAACTTCTCTTTCAATAACTTCCTCAAATACAAGAAAACCGGCTAGACCAGTGATAATTGCTAGTGTAGAAACAGTCGCTAACAGAATGGCCAAACTAGACGCAAACCCCTTAACTTTAGCGAATGTGACCCCCATTTTCACCTCCACACGTTGTATACCTATTGCGATCACTTACTAACGCTTTTAATTATTTCTAGACCTTCGAAGAGAAGTACTACATATATCTTGAACTGATTTTCCAACAGCAGAAGGCATCGAAAGTTAATTTCACTTCAAGAGCTCCATACAATAGGTACTTCGATACTTGCTGAAGGCATGTTAGTTGCTGGACTTGGGGGGATCGGGCATTATTTAACCGCTCCTTGAAAAGATTAGCTCCTATTTAGTGCATGTTTTGAGTGAATTGCTGGAGTGTGTTTACTTTTAAGGTACCCAGAAGTGCTTTATGTATGATATATAGAACCCGGCTACTATAGCGGTACCTATGACTCCAGCTACGTTAGGCCCTAAAGCATGAAACAGTACGTATAGTCCCGGTCTAGCAAGCTGTGCTTCTCTTTGAGCTACTCGAGCAGCAATCGGGACTGCTGAAACACCTGCACAGCCTATGACCGGGTTTACTTTACCCTTAGTTAGGAAGTAGAGAGCCCAAGCAAATAGCAGTCCTCCTACTGTAGATACTGCAAACGCCACTAAACCTAGTGCCAGTATCATGAAAGCCTCGACAATGAAACTGAAGAATGCTGCCGGAGAAGCCTCAGCTACGTACTGCAACAGGAAATCGTAGGACAGAGTCGCACCAACACCTATCATCGTAAGTATTGTGGCAATATCGAGCAGAGGGTCTGCTAGTGTCTTAAAGTATCTCTCGAGCTCACCTATTTTTGTAGAGAGCTCTTTTACTATGTTTCCCATAGCTATTGCTGCCACGAGCGGAAATGCCGCTGGAACTAAGGCACCTACTACTACGAGACAGATAAACCAAAACGTAAGTATGTGGCCCAAGGTTACTTCCTTAGGGCTCGGCATCTCAATAGCTCTATATTTCTTCGGTACAAGAGCTCTAATTATGGGGGGCTGTATTACAGGAACGAGGGCTATGTAGCTGTATACGGCGATAGTTAGAGGACCAACAAGATGGGGTGCCACGTTCACTGCGGTATATATTGTAGTAGGTCCATCGGCACCTCCTACTACCCCTATAGCCATAGCCTCGTTTAAGTGAAATCCTAGTGCTAGGGCTATGAACGTTACAACAGTTATTCCCAACTGGGCGGCCGAACCTATGATAGCGCCTGTAGGGAACGATATTAGTGGGCGAAAGTCCGATAGTGCTCCAATACCTATGAAAATTAGTATGGGACCTACCTCACTCCTTACCACAAGATGGTATACCCAGCCGAGAAGCGACGTCGACTCCGGAGAGCATACTCTCGTATAGTTCCCGAGGTTTATCACGTTTACTAAACCCTCAACTCCCTTCAACATCGCTGGCAGCTGTCCATCCATGTCTTGGCATACGTACTTGGCTAGATGAAGACCGGGTACGTTAGCTAGAATCATCCCGAGCCCTATAGGTATCAGCAGAAGAGGCTCGACACCTTTTTTCACTGCTAGAAACAGTAGAACAGCTCCCCAAACTATGAACGTAACTCTTATACCCAGTTCCATAGGGTCTCCTAAGGCTAATCCCGGGAGCAGTATGGAGATGTCCAAGTACCTAGCACCATAATTGCGTACACCATTAGAATAAAAGCTTTTGGAGCAGCAAACGGATATGCCCCTAATTAAAAGTTTTAAGTGCTAACGCATAGTTCTTCGGGGCCCGTAGCTTAGCCTGGTTAGAGCGCCCGGCTGATAACCGGGAGGTCCGGGGTTCGAATCCCCGCGGGCCCACTTTTGCGGTGGTAGTATTGCCACCAATCCCGGTAGTAGTAGCAACAGAAAAGGAAAACAGATACAGTATAGGCGTTCTGTTAGGTTACCTATTAAAGCGCTTAAAAGAGGAGAGACTAGATAGCTATTTCAGGTTTGTTTTAACAAACTGGGCTAACGTTAATGAAGTTCTTACTTCACTCAGCAGACCCCACGTTCTAGTGGCGTCCCTCTTGACGACTCAGATTCTTGGTCTCTACAGCAGAATCCAGAGTGCCCTAGAGGTTTCACGACGGCTAGGTGGAATCTCTGTGGCTGGAGGACCTCACGCTACCGGGGATCCTTACGGTACGATTTTGAACATAGGGTTTGACTTAGCTTTTATTGGAGAAGCTGAAGAGAGCTTTGCTGAATTCATAGTAGAACTAATACTAGGTAGAGACCCTCTTTCAGTGCGCGGAGTAGCTAATGTAAGTGAGGAAGGAGTTAAAGTACGTTATAGCAGAAGGAGGGTGTCGAACCTGGATCTAGTACCTCCTTTTTGTCGAGAGCTCGGCCTCTTCAACCCCATAGAGATCATGAGAGGGTGTCCGCATGCTTGCCGCTTCTGTCAAGTAAGCTACATGTTCAGTGCTTTTCCTAGGTTTAGAAGCATTGAAAACATAGTTTCGTTCGCCAAGGAACTTCTTATCAGAGGTATTCGAGACATAAGGTTCGTATCCCCAAGTGGATTTCAGTACATGTGCTCCAAGAACCTAGATGTTGCTGCCCTAAGTAGTTTGCTTGAGACACTCGATAAAGATGTTAGAAGTCTCGGTGGAAGAGTTTACCTAGGATCTTTTCCAAGCGAAGTGAGGCCCGAACATGTGACCGAGGAGACCTTACGCCTTATTAAGGCTTATGTCGATAACAGGAAGCTTAATATTGGAGCTCAGACAGGATCGGACAGACTCCTCAAGTTACTACATAGAGAGCATAGTGCTGATGATGTATTAAACGCCGTCACAGCGGCCAATAAGTACGGTTTTAACGTCGACGTCGACTACATGTTCGGCTTACCCTGGGAAGACTCTGAAGACCTAGAAATCACGATGAAACATATAGAGAAGATAGTAGAACTTGGTGGAAGAATACATTGTCATACTTTTATACCCCTTCCTGGAACTCCTCTATCTTTCGCTTCTCCAAAAAATATCCCAGAGTTCGTAAAGAATAGATTAATCAAATTGATGGGTAGAGGGAAAGTGTGGGGACAGTGGCTTAGGCAGGAGTCTTTAGCAAGAGAAATAGCTCTTCTTAGAGAAAGTAATTTTATAGTAATAAACTATCAAAGAGCAAGCAGTATAGTTGCTGAAAAATCAAAACTCATTAAGAGAAGATTCAATGTTTTTTACAACAACTTACATAAGATCGAGTTACTAAATGCAGAAATACCGTAACAAAAAGCCCTCTCCTGGAGTTATTGTGGGTTGTAACTAGCTAGAGAAAGTGTAAGTTAAGAATAGCTTCGCTAAGAGTCCTAGCGCGCAAACCTTCTCAAGACTGCTTTAAGGATAGCATAGCCAACAGTATCAATCTGCTGAAATAGTATAAGGACTAGCTCCAGTTGTATTAAGCTTATTTAATCCTAGTTGATTGCTATTAGGAGGCTTTGATGAGCGAAACAAAATCATATAAAGTCAGCGTCGGGAAAAGGGCTATTAGCGATTACATGGCTTCAATAGCCATAATATTTAACCAAGGTGTTAAATCAGTTGTAATAAGAGGATGTGGTGACAATATACACAGAGCTGTGACGCTGTATAACGCCCTCAAGTCTAGGCTCGGAGACAGCATCAAACTAGCGAACGTTAGAATAGGGAGTGAGAAGAGGGGATTTAAGTATGTATCATATATAGAAATCGAAGTTGAGAGAGTTTAAATAGGCGCAATATCGGGTGGTGCTAGCTTAGATAATGACCTGAAAGCCCTGAGCTTATCTTTATAACCTAGCTCGGCACTCCTTACTATCTCGTATAACTCGCTGAGTACTTCTTCAGCAAGCTTTTTCTTAACTGGGTACGGAACCCCGTCCTTGCCTCCTATGGTATACGCGTACTTGAAGGGGCTATACACCTCGATGTCTCTTAAGGGTGGTGGTTCTCTGTAGACCAGCTCAGAAATAAGCGATAAAGCCCTGAGAGTTTCTGGACCAGCTCTCGTCTCGTGCAAGAGTTCAGAGAAGCTTGATGGACTAACCTCATACGCTTCGTTTAGTATCTTGAGGAGCCTCTCAGTAAGTTTAACAGGTCTATAGTAGGGGATTTCCGCTACTATGGGTCGAGGTAGTTCTCCAAAAAGAGGTTTATATCCTCTAATGACGGCGTTGACAACATGCAAATACTTAGCTATCTTCGTGGGTCTCTCACGCACCAGATCTAGTATGACTTTACGGCTTTTGAGGGATCCTCTGTCACTTAGGTTTAGTGGTAGTGTGGTTTTTTCACATAGTGCCCCACTATGAGGCTCTATAGTTACGTCACCTGAATCCGCCCTCTCCCACGAAAGATGGTATCTCCTAGCTATTCTCTCACTAGAGTTCATACCCTGCTGTATAACTACCCAACTTCCCTTTCCGTCAAACACTATGATATGATGATAGAGAGAAAAGCCGTCTTGTAGAAGTGCGGAATCGGTCTTGGCGGCAAGCTTTGATATCCGCACTAACTCATTTCTAGTACTAAACCTTATGAGTCCCCTATCGACTAGCATGTCTATCTCTCTAGGTACTGCTGTAGATCTAGTCCCCTTTCCACCGGCCACCCAAACCCCTAGGTTTTCCCAAGCTAAGACTTCCCGTAGTATTGCCGTAGTAACCGTAGTTGAGCCACTGCTATCCCAATCCATTCCTATAGCGTTATTTAGTGCTTGAAACCATAGAGGATTCGACAACCTCTTCAGTAAGTATGGGGGGCCCTTCTCGAGAACGACTAACTTAACTATAGCTCTAGTCATTCTCTTCATAACGTTGAGGAGCCAGGAGGGAACACGACCTTCGTGTAGTGGTAGGTCAGCTACTCCCCACATACTTTTTCACAATTAGCATACTTTCTCTTCTATCCACTACTACCACTAAGGAGTTAGGTTCTATCTCCTCATCAGAATAAGCCTTCCAGTACTCTCCCTCAACTATAACGAATCCCTCACCGCCCGCGGGTATTCGGTCCATAGCTCTACCTACCTTCCCTCTAAGTTCAAAGAGCACTACTTTGCGCCTCTTAGCCTGTATTACTTTGTATAACACGAAGGCAGTTAGAGACCCTATTCCAACCCCTATTCCTAGAGCTATGTATCTAGACACTAAGACAAATGTAGCGTTAGGAGCTATGTATGTGGGCCCTCCGGTAGGTAGTAGGGCGAACCCCGTGCTTAACATTATTATGCCGCTTATTCCGAGTATCCCAAATCCAGGTGTCAAAAATAACTCTATCGATAGAAGTGCTGCTCCCAGTAGGATGAGGAAAAGAGATATGAGATTAGGGTTAAAACCTGAACCTACTAAGCCGAGAAATAAGAAAACTAGAGCTAGAGGTAGAGCTTCAAGCCTTCCAGAAGCAATAGAGAAGATAGTTGCCATTATACCTATAGTAGTTAATACGCTTGAAAGAAGGGTATTAGAGAGTATAGATAGAAAACGGGACCTAATACCACACGAATACTCTTCTACTCTAAGAACACCGGATAACGTGTACTCACTACTGCCAATGAAGATGCTTTTTCCACTAAAGTACTTGAGGGCATCGCTGACATCTCTCACCACGTAATCAGCTATACCGTATCTCACTGCTTCTTCAGCTGTTAAGACTAGGTTTCTCGTCACAAACATCTCAACGGCAGTAGTGTTCCTATTCCTAAGTCTGGCATAGTGTACTGCTTTCTCTATTATAGGGTTTATCACTTTAGAGTCATTTATTGGTTCGTACCTCCCCGTCACTGGGTTTATCGCAACTGGCTGCATGGCACCTATGGTCGCAATCGGTGAGAGAACGATTAAATGTGCTGGAAGAGATATCAAGGTACCAGCACTAAACGCCTTTCCCCCAGAGACAAAGACTATTACTGGTGTTGTTGCCGTAGCTATCTTATCCCCAATGGTAAGCGCGGCATCTAGATACCCACCGTAGGTCTCGAGCTCCACTAGGACACCTAATTTCCTTGACTCAGCATAGCTGATAGCGTCTACGATGCACTCAGCGATACCGGCATCGATCATGTCCCAAGGTGGGGCAACTTTAACATGAACGAGAGTGTCTATAATAATAGTGCCGCTAACTTCCGCTATAATAGCTAATCCGGGAAACACGAGCAATGCTATAGTAAAAAGAAGTATTACGCTTAAACGCATTACTTACCAGCCTGAGTAGTCTGGCGCGTTACTGCTGAGGCTGCCGATATCGAGGCTCCAACTACTGACGATGATTCGGTCACTATTATTAAGTTCTTCTCTCTCGCTATTTCTACTAGGGTCTGCAGTTCCCTAAGCCTCAGGGCTTTCGGATTTTCTTCATATGTCTGCGCAGCCTCACTCAATATTCTTGCGGCCTGTCTTTCGGCCTCCGCCTGAATTATCCTGGCCCTCCTCAATCTCTCGGCTTCAGCCTGGGTTGCCATAGCTCTGACCATGCTCTCCGGCAGCTCTACGGACTTCAAGGTAACTGAGACCACCTTGATCCCCCAGGGACCAGTAAGCTCGTCTATAATTCCCTGGATCCTCTTATTGATCTCGTCTCTCTTAGTTAGAAGGTCGTCTAGCTCGACCTGCCCTACGACATCTCGAAGTACTGTTTGAGCAAGCAAAGAGACTGCGTACATGTAGTTTGTGACTTTAGTAATAGCTTTTATTGAGTCATCTACTCTAAAGTATATCACAGCATCCACTTTAACACTAACGTTATCTCTAGTAATTATTTCCTGCTTAGGAACATCGATAGTCATTATCCTGAGGTCTACCTTGGCTATAGAGTCAACAAAAGGTATCACGAAAAACAGCCCCGGGCCTCTAGCCCCTACTAACCTACCCAACCTAAAGAGCACTCCTCTCTCGTACTCCTTAAGAACCTTTATGCTCGACGCTAAGAGCGGTAAAACTATGAATAAAGTAGCGAGGATTAGTGTGATCGTCGAAATATCTACGATCGCAGGCACCCAAGTCTTTAGTTGCTTAGGAGCTTAAAAGCTGTGCTTTTAGTAAGATTTTAATCTCTGAACCTTAAGCAACTGTTTCGGGTTTCGTGATGGTTTATGTTGCTTGATAGATGCTGCGGAAACTCTTATGAGTGTTTCCGCATGGGTCGGTGTGTGGAGGCTACTCGATGAGGGAGCGAGAGCCATGTAGATGAGGCGCGGGGTCGCCCCGAACTTCCCTGAGCCCGATGAGGCCCCGAGCGGAATGCGGGGGAACAGAGATAAGGCAATGACATCACATTAATATGAACCAACACGAGAGCTGAACCCCAGCTCTAATACCTTCTTATCTAATCTTTACCTCGCTTTAAAGAGAGAGGTCCGCAGCTGTAGTTAGAGTGTTGATGTACGTGGGAAAGGTGTGTTGTGTTCGCAAAACAGCCTCAGCTTATCGGTAGCGGGCTTATTAGTAAGTATTTAAGAACTATTAGAGTGATAGAGCACTAGAACACGCAGGTGTCATGTTGCAACAGATCCTAGAGCCTATCTCGATGGTGGAGGATGCCTTAGATATGCCGGCACTCATCAAAGCTTTGAGAACATTAGGTATCGAAGCTCTTATGCCAGTTCAGGTTAAGGCTATTGAGTCAGGACTCCTGAAGTCTAACAATAACATCGTTGTAGTAGCTCCCACTGGAAGCGGTAAGACCTTAGTCGGTTACATGGCCATGATCAAAACCTTCTTTGAAAAGGGAATGGGCGTTTACCTTGTTCCATTAAAGAGTATTGCGTCCGAGAAGCTTGAGGACTTAGAGTTGGTCTGCGGAACTCTCGGGTGTAGAGCGTGCATTACTACTGGGGACTACGATAAACCGTCCGAGTGGCTTTCCGAGTGCGATTTCGTTGTAGCAACTTACGAAAGGTTTGATTCCCTACTCAGACTTAAGCCATTGTGGATCAGGAAGATAGGTACCGTGGTCTTGGACGAGCTCCATACTGTAGGAGATGATGAGAGAGGACACGTTGTAGAACTAGTTGGTGTGAGGTCACTACGTGAGGGGTATAGGATAATCGGTCTCAGCGCTGCTACTGGTAATTCTAGTGAACTAGCCGAATGGCTGAACGCTGACCTAGTTTATGATGATTGGCGTCCGGTAAGGCTAGTTGAAGGATATTATGACCGGAGCACTAGAGCAATAGTCTTTGATGACGGGAGGATCGAGACAGTTAGAGGAGACCTTGAAGCACACGCACTAAGAGAAGCTTACGTTCAGAACTACCAAGTCCTTGTTTTTAAGCACTCAAGGCAGCAAGCGGAAAACCTCGCAAGAGTTTTAGCAGATTACTCACAAGAAAAGTGCCAAGACGTTCTAGAGGAGTTTCTGCGACGTGAGCCACCTAAGGTGGAGCTCGATAGCTCTAGATACATTCTCAGCAAGTGCGTTGCGTACCACCATGCTGGACTCTCCACCACTACTAGGAAGTTCGTTGAAGAGCTTTTTAGAAGCAGGAAGATAAGGGCTGTAGTGGCAACCCCTACACTAGCGGCAGGTGTGAACCTTCCAGCTAGAAGGGTTTTAGTTAGTGTAAAGAGATATGAAGAAGGCTACATGAGGGGGATCTCCGTTGCTGAATACAAACAGATGGCTGGTAGAGCCGGTAGACCAGGGCTAGATCCCTATGGAGAGGTCGTGATAACTGATGCTAAGAATAGAGAGGAGGTATTCGGGTATATCAAGGGATCCCCGGAGCCAGCTACTTCAGTACTCTTATCGGATAGAGCTGTAAGAATACACACACTCTCGCTCCTATCTTCTCAGGACGCTGAAACTGTGGAAAAGCTCCTTAACTTACTCAAACTAACTCTAGCATTTAAGCAGGCGGGTTCTGCTCTCACAAGCAGGGTCAAGGGAGTCCTCAAGGATTTAAATGAGTGGGAACTGATTTCTTGGGATGATGGAGTTCTTAAACCCACAAAGCTTGGGAAGACTGTCTCTGCTCTCTACATAGATCCCTTAACAGCTAAAATATTCGTCGAAAACCTCTCAAATGTAAAAAAAGCCTATGACATCTACTATTTAACGCTAATAGCTATCACTCCAGATTTTTCTAGGGTTAGATTAGGAAGCACTAAGTCTAAAGAGCTTTACACCACTATGGAGATTTTAATTGAGAGCGGAAATATACCAGCACCTCCTTGGATTAGCGAATACGACCTCCTTAGAGCTACGAAGGCTGGCTTGATACTGCGGGACTGGATAGAGGAGGTAAGCGAAGACACTATTGCTGAGAGATATGGAGTGGGGGTGGGAGATATAGCTGTCTTAGCAGATACAGCCCAGTGGTTACTGTACGCTTCTGGAGTAATATGTGGCACCATCGGCCTCAGCGAGCACGCCCATAAGTTAATGACTCTCAGCAAGAGAGTAGAGTCTGGAGTTAAAGATGATGCTCTGGACTTAGTCAGGGTGAGGTGGATTGGAAGAGTTAGATCCAGAAAGCTCATATTAGCTGACGTGAAAACCATTGAAGACTTATCCAAAATGAACCCGGAGAAATTAGCGGAAATACTTGGTATTGGGCTATCTAGGGCAGAGGAGATACTTCTTGACGCCAAGAGGCTACTATCTGAGAAAACTGAATTGAGGAAGCGTGTTTAAATATTATTAATTCAGATATGTTAATTGGGAGTAAAGGATAGTGGAGCCAGGGTTCTCGGTAGCAAATAAAGACCTCAGGTATCATTCAGTAGAACTTCTAAGACTCTATAAAGGATTAATGAAGTATCGGGAAATCTCGGAACTTGTGGGGATTCCTCCTCCCGCTATATGGAGGTATATCACTCTCAAGATCATTCCAAGTTTCGAGAGAGCTGAAAGTATCGTTAGATTACTAACCTCAAGAGACGTAGTCTCGAACGTACTCAGAAAATACATTAGATTTAAAGATGGGGCTGTTGACACAAGCAGCGTTCTCGATAACGTTCTATTGCTTAAGATACTTGCGTACGTGGCTTTCTACAGCTTTAGCGATGTCGATACTGTTCTCACTGTAGAGTTGGATGGGGTGCCGATTGCGACTTTAGTTGCCGACCTCTTTAAATCGAAGCTGACTATCTCGCGAAAGGGAATACCGTTCACATCCGACTCAATATATGAAGCTGAATACGTATCCCGAGATCCACCCTCAATAGTGAGGCTATACGTGCCCTCATCTGGACTGAAAAAAGGTGAAAAAGTACTAATAGTCGATGACATCATAAGAAGCGGTAAGACTACGGCAACTCTAATAAAGCTAATAAAAAGCGTTGGCGGCGTGCTAACCGGGATATTCTCCCCGATATCTGTTGGACAGAAATGGCGCGAGACCTTGAGAGAACACTTAAGTAGAGTGGTTACGGTACTAGAAATTGAGGAATTAGGCTAATGGAATTGCGTAGCCTGTGGTACTCGGTTGCGAGGTCATTTGCGTCTGCTTTCGTAATCGAAGTAATTTCACCAAAAATAAGTGGAGTTACAGCTACGGAGACCTTGAAAGGCTTGAGCCCAACTCAGTTTGTCCATAGTTCTTTCTACATATATAGCTCAATAGCGAGCATGCCTTCCTATGGGGGTTGCGTACCTATCGGGAAAAACCTAGTTATCATCATGAACGGCATCTTAAGAAACCCAGTTATTAATACTAATACTTGCCTAGGCTATGGATTAGTGGCTTTGTCTCTTGCTTCATCTATTCTCTACTCACTTAAAGCAAGAGAGTGCGATTCTCTTGAGGATTGCGTTTTGAGAGGATACGATGAATTTAAGTACTGCATGACGAAAGAACCCCCGGGTGACTTGATAAGGTCTATAGAACTGGCTAGCCCGAGCTATCATGGGCTATACTATTCGCCGAAGTCTCCAAATAACGTGTTTGAACTACTACTTGAATCAGCTATCTGGGATCTAGTAGCTTACAATATAGTCAATAAGTTCTCTGTAACTCTAGATCTGTATAACTCCACTAAATCTGTGGTTGCTAATGATTTGCTGAGATACGCCAGCGAGCTTTATAGATATGCCGCAAGTAAGTACTTCGATAGTATATCGTTTAAGTCGGGAGGCATCATGCTCTCTAGACTAGTGCGGGAAGTTGCTTCTAAATCTTCAACAAGCTTCTACGATGCACGTGATGTGTTAGTAAATAAGGTCGGCGTAAATCTCGGGTCTATTTCAGATTTAGTTGCGTCGTCTATAGCCTTAGTCCTCTTGAGGATGGAATGGGGAGTTTAGTATGATACTAGCTACTTCAAGAATAACCCACCCCTATTACTTGGATTACGTAGTTAAGATCGCTAAGTACTCTGAAGTTGATACGCTACTACTTTGCGGTGATGTTAATATTAACGAGAGCTTCATAAAGGAGTTCTCTCACATTAATCTACTAATGGTTTCTGGTGACGAAGATGACATACACGTCATTAAATTAGCCAAGAAATACAACATTCTCTTAGATGGTAAAGTAGTGGAGGTAGCTGGCGTTAGAATTGGTGGGGTTGGAACTATTAACACCTTCCTAGATTACACTGCCCTAATGTCTAATGCGGGAAAAGTCGATGTCTTACTGACGCATTTCCCACCATACGGATGCCTGGATAAAGTACCTCCTCTCTATATACCTTCAGGACTTAAATCTCTACGTATTCTAATAGAAGCCATAAAACCATCAGTAGTTTTTGTTGGTCACTCTTCTAAGCCTGCCGTAGAGTACTGCAGAGGCATACCTGTTATCGGTGTAACCAGCTTTCTAGCACTTGCTGATTCCATTAAGCCTCATAAGATAAGGTTTATACCAGTAAGCCGAAGTTTTAGTCTAGGATAAGGTCGTGAGTCGTCAATCTAGTGATTGTAGAATTGGGTTCTTAGTTAACCCCATAGCCGGTATGGGCGGAGCTGTCGGCCTTAAGGGAACAGATGGAAAGCTGTATTATGAGGCATTAAAGAGAGGGGCTAAACCGGTTGCTCCAGCTAGAGCTATTAGATTTCTTGCTAGATTTAGAGAAACTTGCTCTAGCTGTGCGGAGCTACTAATAGCTGGTGGCACAATGGGCTGTGATTATGCTTCTACTGCTGGTCTAAGTGAGTTCACCTGCCTAGATATACCGACTTCAGATACAACAACAAGAGAAGACACAACGCTAGTTGTAAAAGAGTTTCTTCGACTTAAAGTAGGTGCTATAGTCTTTGTTGGAGGAGACGGCACAGCACGCGATGTCTTTGAAGCTAGTGGCGGGTCACTGCCTGCTCTCGGAGTTCCCTCGGGAGTTAAGGTATACTCCTCAGTCTTTGCTGTTTCACCCGAAGCCGCTGCTGACATAGTTTCAGACTACTGCAGAGGTGAGGGATACATCGACGTAGGTGATGTAGTAGACGTAAACGAGGAAGCTGTACAGAGAGACGTTTTGGTGTTAAAACCCCTTGGAAGAATGCCTACACTATCCTCTGGGAACTTAAGAGTTCACACCAAAGAGTTTGGAAGTTCTGAAGATATTGAAGGTCTTGCTGAGTATTTCGTGTCAGAAGTTTACAGACATGGGGTTCTTTACATACTCGGACCTGGCTCTACTACAAGAGCTATCGCCACGAAGCTGGGCATAGAGAAAACTCTCTTAGGCTTTGACGCCGTGTTTGACGATAAAATCGTTGGTAAAGACTTATCAGCGAGTGATATAAAGAGGCTCATAGGAGTGTTTAAGGACGTTTACGTAGTTCTCTCAGTTATAGGTGGTCAGGGATACCTCATAGGCCGGGGAAACCAGCAGCTAACGCCCGAGGTACTGAAGTTGCTAGGTAAAGACAGAATAATAGTGGTTAGCTCGAGGAGTAAGCTGAGTCAAATCAGGTACTTACTTATAGATAGTGGCGATATCGAAGTAGACAAAGAGCTTTCTGGGTTTTACAGAGTTATTACTGGGTTCGGGGAGATGTACGTAATTAAAGCCCTACCGGCTTCGGACCCGAAAGCATTAAGGCTTCACTCGCTACGGGAGCAGTAATGAGATTATCTACGAGTCCCATACGGGGGGCTCCATAACGAACTTCCGCTTACTCTTCCACCAAATAATGTACTTTACCCCGCTCTCCTTTAGGGTTTTAGCGAGTCTTCTATCTGTTGTTGCTACTATTACCTCGAAGCTCCTAGCTGTTCGAGAATATTCCAGGATGCACTCATCAGTTCTAGAGCAGCCGGAGAACTCGATTAAGCCTATAGCGATATCTTGTTTGCTTAGTCTAGCTAAAGCCAGTCTAGCGGCTACTCCCTTACGTCCTCTTCCCTTAGCCAACCTGTTTAGCTCCTGAACAACGCTTGTCAGTAGCGAAACCCGGATGTCCGGGCAGTAATTCTTGAGAATCACTATTGCCTCTGACACGGGATCTACTCCATAGGTAATCAGTAGGAGCGCGCTTGTGTCTAGAACTAGCTCACACGAGCGGTGTGCTAAACTAATCTCTAACAACGCCCCAACCGACAAGTCTCCATCTATTCATGACGTTTCTACTTATAGCGATTTTCATTCCCTTCCATATGATAACGGGCTTATCTACAAGCTCGACCTCAAACCAGTCACTTGCGAGCCTCTTTATGACGGCCATGGCTATGGCTGTTCCAGCAGTTACTATGAGTCTCTCACCTACCTTCAGGGGAGGGACCTTCTGAAGTTCCTTTGTTCCAACTACTCTCTCGAATAGAGAGTAATCTGCTGAGAAGTGTGTCCTTGGATGTGGCAGTTGGTCAGCGAGCCCTACAACAGACCCTACTAGTTTATCGGCCTTAGTTAGGGAGGGATCGAGGGCGGTCCCCATAGCTACAAGTCCACCTGGTCCCGCTTTCTCATAAGACCTCTCACCGAACCTTATGCTCTCTATTTTTGTATAGAGCTTCCTATAAACAGTCTTCCCGCCTTCCACTGCCTTTACTCCAGGGCTTATCTCGATCTCGTCACCTACTCTAAAGATTCCCTTTACCACTGACCCCCCTATAACTCCACCTACCAGCTTCTCTGGAGGTGTACCCGGTTTATTAACATCAAAAGACCTCGCAATGAACATTAGTGGTTTAGCTGTTACGTCACGTTCGGGGGTTTTAAAAAAGTGCTCTACTGCTGACAACAGTACATCAATATTTGCTCCGTGAAGAGCGCTGACGGGAATTATTGGAGCTTCCTCCGCAAAAGTACCTGAAAGAAACGCTTTGATTTCTTCGTAATTCTTTCTGGCTTGCTCTTTACTCACGACGTCAACTTTGTTTTGTACTACTATGACTTTCTTTACACCTATCACCTCTAGCGCCATAAAGTGCTCTCTTGTCTGAGGCTGCGGGCATGGTTCATTAGCAGCTACTACAAGAAGAGCACTATCCATTATGGCGGCACCAGAAAGCATGTTAGCCATCAAAACCTCGTGTCCAGGTGAATCTACAAAAGATATGCTTCTTCTGTAAGCCGCGTTTGAGCACTCTAGAGGGTCTGTTACATACCTCTCGTAAACCGGTCTGTCAGGACACTCATAAACATCCGTGTCGGCATATCCGAGCTTTATAGTCATCGACCTCAGTAGCTCCTCCGAGTGCTTAGATGTCCAAATACCTGTAATAGCCTGTACTAGTGTTGTTTTACCGTGATCTACGTGACCCACAACACCAATATTTATTTCCGGCTGCTTGAGCTCTGACTCCATAGGTCACCCTCGCAGTTCATCGCTAGTAAACCTATCGAGAAACACTACCTCCTTTAAGTTTTTAACGTGCTTGAGTATGTCGTAAGCAGCTAGAGCCTTTGAGTACTGTATATCCCTCCCCACTCTGAACTCTCTAGGTAGCTCAACGACGGCTCTACTCTGCTCCTCTATCCCAACCTTGACTTCATCAAGCTTTACGCCCCTAACCCTTCTCTTAACCAAGTACTTTACGGCCTCAATGGGATCGTCAACTACCTTAACGACACGTATCTTCAGCTTTAAAGTCTTTCCCGCGAGCGGGTGATTAAAGTCTACAATAACTCTTCCACCTTCTACAGCTAGAATCCTCCCGATATCGTCATTAATCCTTACTTCCTTACCAACTTCGGGTCTAATGTTCTGCTTCTCAAAAACCCTCCTGGGATAAGTCTTTACCTTAGTCGGGTCTCTAAAACCATATCCTTTTTCAGGAGGTATTTCGAACTCCTTTTCTATTCCTATATCGCAGTTCTCTAGAGATTCCTCAAAGCCTTGAAAAAATCTTCCTTCTCCAACAACTACTACCTCTGGTTCGTATAGAGCTCCTTCAACATACTTTTTATAGAGTTTTGCTTCAACTTCAGATGTAGTGTCAATAAGTTCTCCGGTGTCTTTTACGTAAAGCGAGTACTCGACTACAGCTACTTGCCCCTTTCCTATCACGTACCTCACCTTAGATTAATTTCCTGAGGCACCTTAAAAGCAACTTTAACACAACCAATCAAGTAAACGCTAACTACCGAGAACTTCCACTCAGTTGCCTAGGTAGTAATTAGTAAGAAATGAGAGAGGGGTTTTTAACTAGTGAGGCGTCATAAGCGTGGTTCGTTCATGCGCCATTAGTTGTTCCACCTCAACCTATTCATGCCTTCACACGAGTATGTGAACTAGATCTAGTAATGTGGGTGCTACCCACAAAGAAAGTATAAGCATCAAGTACGTTACACCCCCTACTAGGAAGTCTCGACAGTAAAGTCTATAAACCCTTTTACTACATCTAAATTAGCCGGGGTGGCCGAGCGGCCTAAGGCGGTGGGCTCGAGTTCCGGCAGTGCGTGAGACCCACTGGGGTTCCACCCCACGCGGGTTCGAATCCCGCCCCCGGCGCTTTTATCAATCTAGAGTTGTATTGTACTGACTATAGGTTTCTTCTTAACACCTCTGAGCTTATGAGGCTTCTTAAAGCCACAGTTGATCTAGCATGTGCCTGAAATAGCTACGAATTTGCTTTACTAGCTAATAGAGTATAGCTCACGAAGCTAAGGTACTAGTTCCGATAGGTTCACGAGTCCTATGCTCGAAAAAGAGATATCTGAGTTTAATATGTAATGCGCAAAGACCTGTACTAATTCATAGAGTAATCTTCGATGCTACTATCTCTATTAAACTATTCCCAGTCTTTAGTGCTATGTCTATAGCCTGCGTTATCTCGGATTCCGTCAGTCCACCGATACCTGATTTTTGAAGACCAGCAATTCTTTTATCATCGGATACAGCTATTACTAACTTGGTTTCAGCCACACTCTCCTCATCGAGGTCGGGGTCGACAAACAGAACGTTTTCAGCTTTAGCTACCGTTACCGTAACGACTTTGTTACCTATAGGAAGAGGCGATAGCCTGGTGCTCCTATCTATCTTTACGTTTCCGGGTTCCTCTACTTCAACTCTAGGTAGAGACGTGTTCATCAAAGCAGCAAGAGTAGCTATAGATGAAGCATCTACGAGGTTTCCATCATGATCTAGTACGTATATGTCTACATAGACTACCCAGACCTTTTTACCCGGAATTATTGATAGTTTGCTCATATCTATCGCCTTTAGCTCTCTTAGCGACCTATCTATGATCCTCGCTAGTTCAATAGCGTTCTCGTCCGGGGGTCCCGGCTCGAAAGTGGGTGACGCTGTCGGCATGAACTCGGCGTTTACTACTAGGGCTCCCTCATTAGGAGTGTCATGGTACGGAGTCCCAATTTCTAGCTTAACTCCTGCTACAACCACGGTGTTACCAAGTCTAACTAGAGCCGACCCATCCGCATTGCGTACGTAGCCCGGGACTATCTCTATCTGTCTGTACTCCATCAAGCCTCTTCCAGAGCTTCTTATGCCTTTCTTAAGCATGCTCACTATAGTGCTTGCTCTGAGCTTCGGTGTTATAATTCCGGGAGATGGAGTGTGGGACATTACTCTTCTACCCTCGCTTTCATATACCTATCTCTGAGAGCTTCTCTCGCTTTCTCGTAGACCTGGTTAGCTCCAACGAAAGCTAGCCTTAAGGCCTCACTGAACTCCTCTTTAGTCAGTACCCCATTAAGCTGAAGAAGAGTGACTAAGCCTAGTGACGGGGCTATGGCTACTGGCATATCAGCTTGCCCGAACATATCTTCTGCTTCATCTATGTCCAATACTAATACTCCCTCGACCTTACCTACCGCGACTCCGACCACCATATCTTTCATGGGTATTCCGGCATCAGCTATAGCTAGAGACGCCGCCGTTACTGCTGCGGTTCTGGTACCTCCATCCGCGTTTATTATCTCGATGAAGACATCGATGGCCGTTCTAGGAAAAGTCTCTGACATGACTACTGGTTCTAGAGCCTCTCTTATAACCTTAGATAGCTCTATCTCCCTTCTAGTAGGTACAGGTGATTTCCTCTCATGCGTCGAGAATGACAGCATGTGGTAGCGACATCTAATTATCGCCCTATCTGGAAGTAGCAAGTGTCTCTGAGGTATTTCCCTAGGTCCATGAACTGCTGCCAGGACCTTAGTCTCACCATACTCTACTAAGGCGGAACCAGACGCCTTATTCAGTATGCCTACGGACATCCTAATAGGTCTAAGCTCATCTGGTCTACGCCCGTCGTGTCTCAGACCGTTTTCTCTAATTAGTTTTGGCTTCTCCACCTATCAAACCCCTCCTAACTTTCTCTCGTATAATAAACTCTCTAACTCTATCCGTTAACCCGGGTATGTGTGCTTCACGGTCTATCTTGATTATCGCCATTACTAGTATATCCTCTAGCTCCTTATTCGGGCAGTTTATGAGTATTCTACCGTTTCTAGCCACTACAACCTCGCATCCCGTCTCCCCCTCCAAGATCTGGTGCATTGAACCCTTACGACCAATAACTCTCGCAACTTTCACTGGGCTTATCTCGACCACCGTCCCGCGAACGACTTTACCAAGACCCTTACCTTTTGTTGTCACTATCGGCCCTCGGTTCCTATCGAATACCTCTACCTTAGCTAAGATAGTGTCACCGGTAGTTAAGTACCTATTCAGGTCTTCCTTAGCTGGGTTTACTGGTCTCCCCAGAAAGTCTACGGCATAGAGAGTAGCCGTGAAGGGTGCTCTAATGTCCAGCTCCCACGACGTAAGACCGACATCAGCAACATAACCGACTACTAAGTCCTCAGGTTGCGGGATGTAGCAGCCCTCTAGAGGTATTATGCTGATCTCCTTGGATTCATCGTTAACTTGCGCTAGCCCAACAACAGTCGCTACGTACTTTTTATCTAATTTAATCACGTAGCTGGGAGTTAGTACTCTGTACTCTCCCTCAGCAAACGCCTCTCCGGGGACTACGAGGGTTCTCTGCGCTTCTTGGGACTCCATTAGAACACCTCGATCTTAACTTCCGACCGACCCCTAGTGATCTTATTTATCTTATCTATGACTTCGTGTTGGAGGCCGGCAGGAACTTCGAACTCCAGCTTATAGCTACCGTCCTTTCCCCACTCCTCTGCTTTAACTTCTCCCAACCTCCTCAAGTCTTGAACAACCTTTGCTGCTGTATCTGAAGATACCTTAATGCTGAACCTAGCCTTAGCTATCTTAATAGGTAAGATCCTCGAGATAGCCTTAACTATAGCTGCGGCCTGCTCCTCCACACTCCTGTAGAGATCTACGGACACTTTTGCTTCCTCCATAGCTTTCTCTATTCTTTGAGGTGGTATTGGAGTCTTAGTCTTAGGGTCTACAGCAGACCTAGCTATGTAGTTCACTATCTGCTTTCTCTTGTTTTCAAGCATTCTCCTTCTTTGCTCCGTAGTTAGCTGTAGCTCCCCTCTTCTGATTATAGTGTCTGCTATCACCTTGACATCCTCGGTACCAAAAACCTTAACTAGCTCCTCTGGGGAGGCTTTATCACCTTTTCGAGCATCCTTATAGATGTAGTCTCCCTTTAAGACTTCGTCAAGGTCTAGATTTATACCCCCCCGATACTCTAAGGCTTTATCTGGGTCAACGAGAATCTCGAATTTGTGACCTTTAAACTCGTACCGCGCTATAACATATTCCCTACTTTTACTCATCTATCTACACCGGCCTCCGAGATAGCGGACTGTATCTCCTCAAGCGCTAGCTTCTTGAATACAGCTTCTTTTAGGTCTACATAGCCTATCTCGACATAGTAGGGATCTAGTGGACCCTCACTACTAGCCCTCAAGGCACGGAGTGCTAGTGCTATCTGCTCCTTTATGTCCATCCTCTCATCGTAGTTCTTTTCAAGATACTGAGTCGCAACTTGCTCACCCATCCCTACAGCGAGAGCCTGGTACCCGAAGTAGTAGCCGTTTATCTCTGTTCTAAAAAGCCTAACACCCCTCCTATCGGTACCTAGAAATATTAGAGAAACTCCGAAGGGTCTAACACCAGCATGCTGTGTGTACAGCTGCTTTATGTCGCAAACGTATCTCGTCAGTAGCTCTACGTCTATTTGCTCGTCATATATAAACCTGTAGTTCATGGCTACCTGTCTAGCATAATCTATGAGGACTCTCCCATCAGCTGCTAAACCAGCAAAAGAGGCTCCGATGTGCGTATCTATTATGTATACCTTCTCGACAGACTTCATGTCTATCAAGGGAGCTATCTTTCTCTTCTCAGCTACTATAACACCGCCCTTGCTCGTTTTCATAGCTATAGTTGTCCACCCCTTCCTGATGTTCTCAGATGCGTACTCTACCTGATACAGCTTTCCATCAGGTGAAAACACCGTAATAGCTCTATCGTATCCTAAAGCCGGTGGTCCGAATGCCATTCTCCACTACACCTAGTACACATATACTCGCACCATAAAATAAGTTGATTCTCCAGCAACACTAAACAGACTGTGGAGAGCACGTCTCATTCCTCAATGCTTCTGATGGGTTCTTAGGGGAGATAAGACTGCTTTGTCTAAATATAGAGTGGAAGGATAGTGAGCTTAGTCTACGATATACCTAAGTACAGCTTTGAGAACTCTCGGTGACTTAGTAAGTCTTGAGGATTGCCTTCATATCTAATGGTTCCACTAACCAAGAGGTATGCTTTATCTGCGATCTGAAGTGCTCTAATAGCGTGCTGCTCTACTAGGATAACAGAGATCTTCAACTCATCTCTGAGCTCAACAACTTTCTCAAGTACTTTCTTGACGTAGATAGGAGCTAGATCCGTTGTAACTTCATCTAACAACATTACCCTAGGCTTTTTCATTAATCCCATTCCTATTGCTAACATTCTTCTCTCTCCACCACTTAGAGTTCCCGCTCTCCTAGCTCTGAAGTTCTTTAGCACTGGGAACATGCTGAAGACTAGCTCTAGTCTATCTAGTAGCTCCTTGTAGTCGAGCATGTATCCAGCTACTCTTAAGTTCTCCTCGACTGTGAGATTAGAAAAGACGTTCCCCATTTGCGGTACATACGATAAGCCTAGTCTCGAAACTCTATGCGGTGGCAGACCAGTTACATCGAGGTCCTGGAAGTATATCTTTCCACCATGTATCGTCGCTAGCCCAGTAATGCTGTTGAGTAGAGTAGTCTTACCAGCTCCGTTAGGTCCAACTACAACAGTTATCTGTCCAGACTCGGCCTCCATGTTTATGTTAAAGAGCACCTTAAGCTTTCCGTAACCTGAAGTTAGTTCACGTAGTTTAATCATTTTACCCACCTATGTATACTTCGATGACCTTAGGGTCACTAGCTACTTCATCTGGAGTTCCCTCCGATATAACTGCTCCTCGGTCCATCACGTATACGTAGTCTGCGAATGGTAGCGCTATGTCTATCCTGTGCTCTATTACGAGAAAGCTTATGTCTGTAGACCTGGCTAGGCTTTGGATATGTTTAAAGATCTCGTGAGCATACGCTGGGTCAGTACCTCCTATTGGTTCATCAAGAGCCACTAGCTTAGCACCAGCAGCCAGAGCCCTAGCTACTTCGAGCATCTTTAATTGACCGGCCCCCAATCTATAGGCCTCGCAGTCCCAGTAGTCATCTAGACCCACTCTTCTTAAAATCTCAAAGGCCTTCCGTACTCTCTCCTCCTCCTCCCTAACCCACAGCTGCCTGAGTGGAGCTATTACTGGGTTCTCGCCCTTACCTCCTAAGGCCACAAGTATGTTCTCGAGAACTGTTAGAGCGAGAAAGGGTTGAGGTATTTGAAAAGTTCTAACAAATCCCGATTTGTAGACTTTGTGAGGTGGCCAGCCAGTTATATCTAGCTTTTTTCTCTCATCGTTTGCTGGATTAAATATCACCTTACCTTCATCTGGCTTTAAAACCCCCGTACACACGTTTACGAAAGTAGTTTTACCGGCGCCGTTAGGTCCTATGAGCATCGTTACGCTGTTTCTCTTTACTTTGATGTCTACACGGTTGACAGCAACTAATCCACCAAACCTCTTTACTAGACCGAATGTTTCGAGTATGTAAGACATATTACCACTCCACAGCCACAGATAGGAGAACTTAGTGAATTAAAAAGGTGTATTTATCTAAGAGGTGTACCACTCAATAGTTTCTGTTAGACCCTTGTAGATCCCAACGATTTTCCACTCGTAAACCGCATCAACTTTAACTATAGCCCATATATCGTAGTCACCGACAGATCTATCTCCGTTTTCGTCTAACACTATGTATCCAGAAGCACCTAAGTATCTCTCTAAAACCATGGGTAAAATCCTCATAACCTCCACTGGGTCATAAGAATTAACTATGTCAAGAGCTAGTGCTACAGACCACGCAATATCGTATACGAAGTACGTGTAACCCATGGGTTCCATACCTAGCTTAGACCTCACCGCACTCCGTATCTTCTCACCGTGAGGTGAGACTCCCGGAGAGGTCATAGTATTGTAGAATCCGACCTTTATGACCATATCAGCGATAGCAGGATCCCGTAGTGGCTCTATAGCAGCTGTTCCATCCGAACCCATCCACTTGACCTCCCACAGTATTGAGTAGGCCTTTGCGGCAGCAAATACAGCAGCAGCTTCCTCGAAGCTTATGAGTAGTATACCGACCTTATCCTTACCGTAAGTAGCTACAGCTCTACTAATAGCTTCGTTGAGTCTCGCTGCCTCTGCTGAGAACTCTGTAGCCCTAGGGTCGTACCTTATCGCATAATCCTCCAGGACACCACAACTTTCTCCACTAGCCTTACATATCTCCTTGAAGTAATCTAGGGTGTACCTGGCTAAACCATCTCCCCAGGTATCACCCCTCCATACGGGTATAACCCACCTTATCCCTCGCAACCACATTATCTTAGCTATAGCTTTACCTTGATAGATGTCGTTTAGGGTGTACCTCAGCGCCATATCCTTTAGAGCAAGAGCTGGAGACGTAGAAGACGGTGAGATTATCAGTATTTTGTTTGCGTTACAGTATCCGAGGGCTTCAGATAGTTCAGCACTAGACGTACCACCTATGAATATCTTTATACCAGCTCCATGAAGAGCCATAAGTTTGTCAAGGTGTGTCTTAGGGTCTGTAGCCGTGTCCTCGATTACGAACTTTATCCTCCACGGTCTCCCAAGGCTGGCTAAGTAATCGTTAATTTCTTTTTCCGCTAACTCTAAAACCACTCTATACTGAGCTCCGAACGTTGATAACACACCAGTGAGAGGTATTAGCGTGCCGATCTTGACCTCACCAGTGAGACCGATTGGCGCTACCGGAGCTGTGACTGTTACCGTAGTAGGAGGTGCTATACCCGGAGCTGTAACGGTGACTGTTGCTACTGGGGCGGTTCCCTGACCAACGAAGAACCCGACTATTACTCCAAGGATCAGCAGTACTATCGATATAGCATATGGTAATTTCCCAGGAACTGGCATAGCTCTTACCGCGTGTTTATATGTGCTAAACAAATATTTAAAGCTTAAATTTCAGCTCCCTGTAAGTATTTGGTGAATAATCTGCTAGACTTACTGATAAAAGCTATTGCGTACTCTAGCTGTATTGGGATTGGGGCAGCATCTATTACACTAATATACAACGCTACGAAAACCTTCAACTTTGCGCACGCTTCTCTAGTAGGTTGGGGTATGTACATAGTTTTCGCTCTTACATGCCTCATAGGGTATACTCCCTACCATCACCTGCTATCGGCTGCTCTTTTCTGCGGCCTCCTGGGCGGCATCATATACTTATCAGTAAATAGGAGGCTACTTAAGGCTAAAGCGAAGGAGGTAACGTTGATGATGTCAACACTTGGTGTCGACCTCATACTATTTGGCTTCCTAAACGTTTTCTCAGACTACTTGCTTAGAGTCCATAGATTACCTGCGAAGTACTTCATTTTCGAGACGAGAGATATAGCCGTAAGCCTCGGGCCGACCTCGATAAGGCTAGTCGGGTTGGTAGCTCCACTAGTCCTAGTTCTAGTAGTAGTAATACTTCACCTGTTTCTTACGAAGACTAAGCTCGGGATATCCATGAGAGCCGCTATTGAGAACCCAGAACTTGCCAGCCTCAGCGGTATCAACCCGGAGCTCACGTACGCTATTGCTTGGCTGATAGGGGGGGCTTTGGCAGGTCTTAGTGGGGGACTACTTACTCTTGTCGTTACCGGATATACTGCGGCCGGGATGACTATGGTGGTCTCGTTTTTCGCTGGCTCTATAGTAGGAGGTCTGTATTCTATCTACGGAGCTCTTCTTGGAGGATTCTTAGTTGGTGTCGGGGAGTACCTAGGTGTGTCAGTTATTGCTACAGGAGTAGGTGGGTGGATCTACGCATATAGACCAGCAATACCGCTCTTAGTTATGGCAATAACACTGTTAGTACAGCCGAGAGGTCTAGCTATCCTCTGGGGTGGTAGGAGATGATCGAGCTACCTCCTACGGTTTTACAAATAATCTTAAACTTCTCTATAGGTCTAATCGTTACCGTTAGTTTGAACATCGAAGTCGGTTTTCTAAACCTTCCGCAATTCGGGAGATTGCTGGCTGTACTAACGGGGGCAATAGTAGCGGCCGCAGTACCAGGAAGAATATTGGCTGCGTACATGGGGCTACCTTGGGGTGCCGACTACGCTTACCACTTGTATAACTTCGGAATAGTGGCTCAGATCAACAACATGTTGTGCGAGAACCCCGGACTCTCTCTAGGGACCCTGGTTTTCACACTCATACTGGCAGCTTTAATAGGAGGTGCCGTAGGTTACTTGTGTGCTTACCCAGCTCTAAGGTTGAAAGAGGCGTACCTAGGGATAACTCTACTGGCTTTCGGAGAGCTCTTAATGACTATAGCGTGGAACTACGACCCACTCGTTGGGGGAACTATGGGAGTTTGGGTTGTAGACCCGTTTAGATTCGTTGGAGCAGGTGGAACAAGGTTCACGTTTGCTGCGCTATTCATGTTCATGGTAGCTATAGTAGTTTACGTGTATGCCGAGCTACTAGCTAGATCTCCTTTCGGCAGGGTTCTAAAGGCTGTTAGAGATGCTGAAGTAGCAGCTAGCGTATACGGCAAAGACATAGAAAAGATCAGAACACAGACCTTGATAATAGGTGGCTCCATAGCTGCTGTAGCTGGCGCCCTGTGGGCGTTCTTCACTGGTAGTATGAAGGCGGCAACCTATACTAGGTTGACCTGGACTTTCTGGCCGTGGGCGTTTATGATGCTGGGGGGCGTCGGGAACAATCTCGGGATACTCGTGGGAGTTTTTCTGTACACGATCTCGAGGACAGCGATAATTCTCTATAAGGGAAGCATCAGCGCTATCATACCTATAGACCCTGAGTGGCTCGAGTACATAATGATCGGGCTGGTAATAGTGGCAGTAGTGCTCTTCAGGCCTCAGGGAATAATCCCCGAGAAGCCGACTTTAGCTCTGCCAAAGCAGAGGCTTAAAGCAGTTCTAGAAGAGTTAGACAAAGAGAAATAGTGTAGCGAGCGAATCCTCTAGCAACCTCAAGCAAGGTCTGTCACTGCCTTGCTTCTCTAATACCAGCTATTTACATACGTACGTAGTTTCACTTCAACCTTTATTTTCCATAGCCTTCATTTTAAATCTAGATAAAGATTGAGTGATGTTAGAGAAATAAGGAAGCTGATTTTAAAGGTTTCGTGGCCGATGATAGTTAGTGAGTTGACGGAGAGCCTATACTCACTTGCTGATACCTTTTTTGTTTCTAGACTTGGTACGCAGTCTCTAGCGGGAGTCGGGGTCGCTACTCACTTATCGTGGTTACTCTTTGGTCTAACTTCTCTGTTTTCAGTAGGTTCTTTAATCTATGTTGCGCAAGCGTATGGAGCTGGGAAAATAGAGAAAGCACGTACTGCTCTTGGAACAGTACTACCGGTTACCCTCTCGATAACTATTCCAGCTGCTATCTTGGTGATCCTGAAGTCAGAAAGCTTACTATCTCTGCTGGCGGGAGGAAAAGAGCTTGAAGTCGTTAGAGAGGGGGCACTGTATTTGGGGATTAGGGTCGTCGGGTTGCCTATAATGGCTGTAGCTATATGTTTCGATGCCTCACTTAGAGCCATCGGTGCTACGAAATACTCTATGGTGGCTATGGTGACTAGCGCCCTACTTAACGTAGTCTTAGACCCAATAATGATCTTCGGACTTGTGGGTTTCCCTAAGATGGGTGTTGCGGGTGCTGCTCTCGCAACAGTGGTGTCTATAGCATACACTATACCTGTAACTCTACTGTTCCTTAAGCGTTTAAACCTCCTTCCTGCACTAAGGTTCGATAAAGAGATATTACTTCGCTTAGTAACCGTTGGGATTCCTGTATTCGTAGAGAGACTAATATTCTCTATGGGAAACACTCTCTACATTGCCATAATAGCTAGGTGTGGTGCTGTTGCTATGGCAGCTCACCAAGTCGGAATTAGAATCGAGAGCTTGATCTTCATGCCGGGTTTTGCTTTCTCTATCGCCGCTTCTTCGTTAGTCGGGCAATATATTGGGGCAGGTAGGTACTCACTCGCAAGAAAGGTGGGCTATGAGGTATCGAGAATAGCTCTAATCTACATGACCCTGCTCGGAGCGGCTGTAGCAGTGTTCTCCCGCTATCTAGTATATCCCTTCTCTAGCGATGAAGAAGTACTTTCTCTAGCCGCTTTATACCTAGTATTGGCTGGAGTAAGTGAGCCGGGACTAGCTTTATCGATGGCGATAGGAGGAGCTGTGAGAGGGGCTGGGAATACTGTCATACCGCTAGTAGTCAATGCTGCTTGCCTCTACTTAGTTAGGGTGGCTCCGTCTTTCTCCTTAGTTCACTACCTTGACATCGTTGGGGCCTGGCTCGCTATGGCCGTAGATGTTTACGTTAGGGGCCTGCTAATGCTAGTCGTTTACGCTAAGTTCTACGAGAAACTAGTTAGAAAGTTAGTTTAGTAGCGAATGAAAACTATGTCTTAAGCCGTTATTAGTTTCGCAATATACGCTGAAATAAGGTGGTTAGAGTGTCAGAAAAAGCTAAGGTTAGGTCACCTATCGTAACTGTACTAGGACATGTCGACCACGGGAAGACTACTCTTCTAGACAGAATCAGAGGTACTGCGGTTATAAGAAAAGAACCTGGTGAGATGACGCAACACGTGGGTGCTTCCTTCGTACCCCTTTCGGTTATAGAGGACATAGTTAAACCACTAAAGAAGGTCTTCCCGATAAAACTCACTATACCAGGCTTACTCTTCATAGACACTCCAGGTCACGAGATCTTTGCTAACTTAAGAAGAAGGGGAGGTGCTGTAGCAGACTTTGCTATAGTAGTTGTTGACGTAGTAGAGGGCGTCATGCCTCAAACAGTTGAGAGTGTCGAGATTCTTATAAATAGAAAAGTGCCTTTCCTTATTGCTGCTAACAAGATCGACAGAATAACTGGTTGGAAGAGCTCGAACACTCTGTCCTTTCTTGAATCAGCTCGATCTCAGAGCCAGAAGGTGTTGGAAGAGCTCGACAGGCTTATATATAGGCTCTCCGGACAGCTACTCTCGCTTAATATACCTTCGGATAGGTTCGACCGGATAAAGGACTTCACGAAGTCTATAGCTATAGTACCACTATCAGCTAAAACCGGTGAAGGAGTAGCTGAGCTCTTAGCCGTTCTAGCTGGGCTGATCCAGAGATACCTAGTTAAGAGAATACTGCTTGCTGAAGGACCGGCAAAAGGAGTCGTCCTAGAGGTAAAGGAGTTAACAGGAGTTGGAACATGTATTGATGTAATCATATACGATGGTGTAATTGGTAGAGGCGATACCATCGTAGTCGGGGGAATACCAGACCCTATAGTAACTCATGTAAGAGCCCTTCTAATGCCTAGGCCTCTAGAGGAGATTAGGGTGGCTGGAGCCGAGTTCGTCTCGGTCGATGAGGTAGTGGCTGCTGCGGGTGTGCGAATAGTTTCCCCTAACCTAGAGAATGCTGTTGCGGGGGCACCAGTTTACGTTGCTAAGTCCCAAGAAGAAGTTGCCCACTTAGTGGGTAAGGTTAGAGAAGAGGTTGGCTTAGTAAGGTTTTCAAAGAACATAAATGGAGTTATAGTAAAAGCCGATACTCTCGGAACTCTAGAAGCTCTAGTTTCGGCTTTAGAGCGGAGGGGGATACCTGTTAGATTAGCGGATGTAGGTCCTCTAACAAAGAGGGAGGTTCTGGAGGCAGCACTCGTCGGTAAGGAGGATAGGTACCTCGGTGTAGCACTGCTTTTCAACGTTGGTGTGTTACCGGATGCTGAGGAAATAGCTGTTTCCGAGAATGTGTTGATCTTTAGAGAGAGAATAATGTATAAACTCATTGAGACTTACGAGAAGTGGGTTAAAGAGGAAAAAAATAGAGAAGCTGAAAGAGAGTACTCCAGACTAGTACTCCCAGCAAAGGTCAGGGTCCTTCCGGGATACGTCTTTAGGAGGAGTGACCCAGCTATTGTAGGCATCGAGGTGCTATCCGGTAATCTAAGGCCAGGAAGTAAGCTAATGAGAAGTGATGGCAAAACAGTTGGAGAGGTAATGCAAATACAGAGCATGGGTAAGCCTATCGCCGAAGCTAAGAGGGGGAACAGGGTGGCTATATCTATTCGAGGGAACGTTATGGTTGGGCGCCACTTCGATGAGGGAGACGTTTTGTACACAGAGCCCAGCGACCACGACCTCACTCTCTTAGTTGAAAAGTACGGAAGTAGATTAACCGACGACTTAGCTGAAGCTGCGAAGGAAGTTGCCGAGATCCTCTTCAAGAAGGGTAGGTTTTCTGCTCATAGGCTACTGAACTACTTATCGGGGATTAAAAAGTGAAAGTCGTAGTGCTCGGGTACGGGGGCTGGGTATCTAGCCCTATCTACGGTCACACATCTATACTCGTTTCCAGCGAGGCCGGTTCTGTGCTCCTAGACGCGGGTGAAGGGGTCGTCAGAGACCTGTTTGAGTGCGGGTACTCTGACATTAAGCGAATTAACGCAGTCGTAGTCACACATAGTCATGGAGACCATATCCTCGGCCTACCCACGATAGTTCAGTTCGCTAAGGTCCTTGGAGCTAGAGTAGTCGCAATAGGGCTCGAGGAAACGCTTGCTTCTTTAGTCGAGATACTGAAAGCAACGTCAGTGTTGAACTATGAATGCTGCCTTGAGTTCATGCCCGTGAAGCACGGTGACGTGATCGAGGTTCTGGGGTTGAGGATGAGATTTGTTGAAGTGTCTCACACTATTCCAAGCATAGCAATTAGAGTTGAAGAAGGTAGAACCGGGAAGTGCCTAGCGTACTCTGGGGATACGTCGTATAGTGAGGAGCTAGTAAGGCTAGCCGAAGGCTGTGATCTGCTGGTACATGAGGCCTCGTTTTCGGATTCCGAAGCCTCTTTAGCGCGTTCTCTAGGTCACTCTACGGTCTCGGATTGCCTGCGCGTGGGCATAGAAGCCAAAAACAGGCTTATAGTGCCACTACATTTCGGACTTAAGGAGCCTAGAGTAGACCTCGCCAGTCTCCCTAAAAGCATCACCGTCATTTATCCGTCGAAATGCCTTACGATAGATATCTAATTCTACTGGAAACGAAAATACGAGCTCCCACTTTTAGCAAGTGCTAGCGCCTACACTAAGTGCGATAAACTAACTTCAGTCTACTCACTAATAAGTTTTAAAAATCGGTTTAGTGCTCATATACTATCGACTCTGTGAACACCTCTTCTAAGAGATCTAATAACGTAGTAACTCCTCTGAATTACTGTCGCACATAGTGCTAAGAGCAGCACTAACAGGGCGTAGTTAGCTACATCAATTCCGAGTAGGTAGTGGACTAAGTATATGATGAGTATTCCAAAACCCCTAAACTCTCTTGTCATCAAGCCTACATCAGCCATACCTTTAAGTCCGAGGGACTCGGCTCTAGCCCTGATGTAGCTAGTAGTCATGGAGAGTGTTGCCACTAGATATACTAGCAAGTAGTCGCAACCCAGTGGGTAAAAAGCTAGTATTAGTAGTGCGTCACTGAGTCTATCAGTTAGAGAATCTAGGAAGGCACCAGAAGCCGTTGTCTCTCCGCGAAGTCTCGCAACTGATCCGTCTAGTGCGTCCATTAACATAGCTATTGAGGCGGTAACAGCTACAACTAAAGAATTCCTAGTCAAGTATGCTATCGCTGGTGTTAGCATCGATAAAATCAGTCCAAGTGCGGTTAGAGCGTTAGGATCTAAATACACTACGTGTTTAGCGAGAAACGCCGGTGCCCTCCTTAGCTTCTTCCTCACCGAGCTTAATAGCTCCAACATTACCCCAGTAATTACCGCTTGCCTAAATATCTACTGAATACAGTAGTGACGCAGAACTCTCTCCTTTTCGAGTGATTACTATACAACTAAAATAACTAAATTAATTCTTGTAAAGTTAATCGAAGTGGTGTAATGTATGAAGTGGAAGTTCGAGAGGGTCCTAGATATTATGGAAACAAACAGCATCGACGTACTTATCCTCACGCAACCCTCTAACGTTACTTACCTCACTGGGATCTCGAGGTCTTCAGGCACGGTACTAGTTGTCGAGAGAGGTGGAAGCGTTACAGCTCTAGTGCCAGCGCTAGACTACTGGAGAGTAGTTAATACATCGAGACTGAGCGAATTGGTTGTTAAGCCTTACGCAACGTACCAACTCCCAGACATAGACTTAAGACTTGTTGAATTACCTCACTCGTACATCCCTAAGATGCTGAAGGAACTGGGCTTAGTTAAGGTTGCTGCGGACAATCCATATGGGAGGATAGTCTTCGAAGTCGAGAAGAGCTTAGGTATTAAGGTAACTGACCTCTCGGAGTCTATAGCAGATTTAAGAGCTATAAAGCATCAAGAAGAGCTAGAGCTCATGAAGAGAGCTCTCTCCATCACTGAGGGAGCCGTGGAGAAGGCATTAAGTGAGCTCAAGCCCGGAGTTTCAGAAAAGGTCATAGCGGCTACTATCGAGTACTACATGAGGCTCTCGGGTGCTGATGGGCTAGCCTTCGAGAGCATAGTAGCCTTCAGAGATAATGCTGCGTACCCTCACGCCGTCGTTACTGACAGGCTGCTAAGAAATGGGGACCCTGTCGTAATAGATGTTGGAGCTCAAGTAGAGAGCTACTCATCGGACCTAACTAGAACAGTCCTAGTTGGTGAAGTTAGCGATGAAGTTAGGAGATCCGTTGAAGTAGTATCTGAAGCTGTTGATGCTGCTGTCGACGCCGTCTGCGACGGTGTTGTAGCTGAGGAAGTCGATACTAGAGCAAGAGATGTAGTAAGGCGGGCTGGTCTAGGGAAATACTTTGTCCACTCACTAGGACACGGAGTCGGGATAGAAGTGCACGAAAAACCGCGGATTGCTCAGGGGTCTAAGGACGTTCTAAAAGAGGGTATGGTCGTAACTATTGAGCCCGGAGTTTACGTCGTCGGGCAGTACGGCATTAGAATAGAGAACATGGTAGTAGTCAGAAAGGGTAGAGCAGAATCCCTTAATAGATTAAGTAAAGTTATATCGGTTTAATGCCTAGAGACCGTCTTAAGGTCTTTTTACCGTCTTATTTTAGTTCCCCAGAGCAGTTCGCGGGAATAGGTATGGTAGATCTGCTGGAGTTATAACTCAATAAATGCCTCAATCTTAATCGGGGGAGATGTTTCTGACACTAAGTTGTCTTCTAACTCCTTCGAGTAACTAGTGTAACCCGTTCTTCCAACTCCCAATACTCTAATTGGTCTAGTAATGGGTATCCTAACTGCCTTAATGTAAACAGGTTCTTCTATGTCCCCACGCTCTAACCGGAGTGCTGACAATGGAACAAGTCTTACATACCCTGCCTCTAGTAAGACCGATTTAATGCCGTCAATAACGAAGCCGTGCTTCGTTTCTTCAAAGAGCTCGTAGTCTTTCCAGTCACCACCTTCGACCACTAAAGACGTGTGAAGTGGCTCAATTCTGCCTAAAAGACCGTGCGCAGAACCAGGGAATGAGCCGGCTTCGTAGGCTGTCTTAATGCTGTGGTGTGCGTCGACTACAGAAAGTCCTTCGACTAACCACCTCCTCCTAGCTACCACTCCTTCATCATCGAAAAATCTCGCTGTCGGCTTACGCAGGTCTCCCGGGGAATCGTAGATCCTCATACCGCTAACTTCGAATAGCTTTTTACCCACTATTTCGTGAGACAGGACTCCAGTCAGTAGATGTGATAACTGGTGAAAGAAGGCTGGTGATGCTTCTCTATATAGTATAACTTCAGATTTCCCCATCTCGGTTATACTAGGTTTCTTAGCTGAACTCACGACTCTGGCCCTATCTCTAGCCAGTCTAATTACTTCTTCAATAGCACTCTCGATACTTTTATTGAGACCTTGGATCATTACCCTACTAACAGTGATGGCTCTAGGTGCTCCTCTCCTATTCCTTAGGCCTACTTCTACCTCGACCAGGTTTTTCTCTTCGCAGGCTTCGGTGGAGTCGTCTGCTCTAATGGTTTTAAAGGTCATTTGCTTCTTAATAGTTAGGGTAGAGTAATACCCTGGTATCTCGTACTCCTTTAAGAAGCTGAGGGCACTATTGACTACGTCTGAACCCTCTGTTCGAGATCCCAAAGTTAGCTTACCAGTGTAAAACTCTACTTCGAAACTATCCGGAACAGCGCACGACTCTAGGTCGGCTACCTTAACAATAGACTCCAGTTCCGCACTAAGTTCAGCTTCGTTAGAACAGTCCATACACGTACTAG
>JAWBTQ010000007.1:39450-71059 GCA_038841535.1 Sulfolobales archaeon
TTACCAGTGTAAAACTCTACTTCGAAACTATCCGGAACAGCGCACGACTCTAGGTCGGCTACCTTAACAATAGACTCCAGTTCCGCACTAAGTTCAGCTTCGTTAGAACAGTCCATACACGTACTAGTAAACCAGCATCCACCAAGTAACTGCCTAACACTTAAAACACTAGCGCTATATCTTCGGCGACTAATGAAGTCCCTCGCTATGACGACCTCATCAACCCATTTGCTAATCGATACTACGTCTCTCCGCTTTATCATAACCGTACTACAGAGTTTTTCAGAAGTAATAACTCCAATACTGCTCCCAAGTCTTCAAGTGTGCTACTTTGCGAACTTTCCGGTAGACCGTTTTCGTAGACCTTCGTATCGGTTGATATCTAGCCTCTAAACTATCTTCATCTTAAAGCCCGTAGAAGCCCTTTACCGCAATAACCGTTTGTCCTCGGGTATTCGCTATTGGTGTTCTTTAGTGTTTAGGGACTTCCACACTATTCACTCGGACCTCTACATCTGCGTGGGTTCGTGAGTGGCTGTCGAGCCCGATGGAACGGTGCTCCACATAGGTTGATCGACTCATACTCCGGGTGGCTTAGAGCAGTGGTCGCTGTAGAAATATCAAAAGAAAACAGCTCAGTGGAGGGTTTCTGAGGTAGTTTTACGCATTAGTCACGTAACAACTAAAAAGGTGAATAGATTCAGTTCACTGGTGTGCTAAATGAGTAAGCAAAGAGCGTGGATTTTTACCTTAGGGACAGAGGTCGTTAGAGGAATAGTTGTTAACACTAATGCTGCCTTTCTCGGCAAAAAGCTTTCTCAGCTAGGGTTTACTGTTGAGGGAGCAGTTTCCTTAATTGACGACAAGGAGCTCGTCGCGAAGTTCCTCAAGTACGTTGTGAGCGAGTACGAGCCAGAGCTAGTTGTAACGACAGGGGGTTTAGGACCTACTTACGACGATATAACTCTTGAGGTTGTAGCGAAGGCTTTGAGTAAACCCCTAGTACTCAATAGTGAAGCTCTAGAGATGCTGAAAGAGAAGCTGGCTTCTAAGGGTTACGAGCTAACTAAAGAGAGAGTGAAAATGGCATACATGCCTGAAGGAGCGTCACCCATCCCCAACACTGTTGGTACGGCTCCGGGAGCCTTAATTAGGTATGGGAGCACTACTATAGTATGCCTACCGGGGGTTCCGCGTGAAATGGAGGAGATGTGGTTGTACGTGGAGAACATGATTAGGGGCTCGATCGAAGTCTTCATGGCTGAAGGCTCTTTCGTATCCGTTGGAGTCCCCGAGGCAATGCTAGCCCCAGTTCTAAAGAAGCTTTATGAAACCTATAGCTCCTCTTACATCAAGTCCCACCCTCGAGGTTACGAGCTATCGAACCCTGTCGTCGAGATATACGTTTCAGTGACGTCTAATAGCGATGCTAGTGCGAGGGCTTTAGTTAGAGAGATATGCAGTAAAATAGTTGAAGACGTAGTTAAACTTGGTGGGTCCATCAGGGACTTCAGGTGTTCACCTTGAGCACTATAGTGGCGCACGTAGAGCTTGGTGAATTAAGAGAGCAGAAGCTAGTTGAGAGTTCCGTTGAAGATGCTGTGAGGAACCTGCTCTTCGAGGTGCTGAGCCTATGGGACCCGAGGAGGTCTGACCTAGTGGTTACTAGAGAGAGGTTGCTGGACATTAAGCCGGAGCTCGCCGAGTACGGAGATGTGGATGTATACGTAGTTAGCTACGATATCGAGTGGCGAGACGATAGCGTTGTAGATAAAAGATTCTTTATTGTTATGAAGAACTTGGGTGAAGTTAGTACTGAGGTTATTTCTGAGCTCGTCAATCTCTCTAGGGTAGCGTTACTTGAGTTCGAGAAAGAAGTTAAGAGTATCTAAGTTATCGTAATTAGCATTGCTACCGTTCCTCGCATTGCTCTTTATGCTTAACGCTTTATACAGCTCGAGAACTAGCCGGACTTCATTCCTCTTCTTAGGTTCAAAAAAGTAGCCTAACTTGTAGCGCTCCAGTTTGTCGATGTATACTGACGCTATCGGGCAGACCTCTAGGCATATCCTACACGAAGAGCACTTTCTCTGGTCTACCTTAGGTCCATCTTCAGCTACGACCACGGCGTTATTCGGGCACCAGAAGCCACAGTTTCCACACTTAACGCACTTGTACCACCTAGAGACCAGCCTAACTAAGTTATACGCTACATCAGCAGCTTCGCTACCCTCGATCACGGCACTCCTTCTGTACAGTAAGACCTTAGTAGCAGAGTCTTTCGCTGGTTTAACTAGTAAGACAGTGCCGTCCTCACTAGTCCTACTCACAACTAGCCCCAGCACTGACTTCTGCGATACTATGGGTGTAGCTATATCGTAGAGTACTGATTCTATTACTAGAGACTTATCGAGAGGTTTTACCGTAACCTCTAGTCTGCTTCCTCTTAGCGGTCTAGTACGGTCAGCCGGAGTTCCCTCTGTTACTCTAGTTATGCCGAGGTACCTCGCTATCCTCTGCCTCCCTGGAGAGTTTCTCCTAAGCCACCTCCACAAATGGTATTTAACCCATTCATACGGCTGCTCAGTGACGTTTTGCCATTTCAGAAGCTCGCGAACCCAAGTATTCCACAAGTCTGGATAGAGTCTTTCCACTAGGCAATACTCAGCTATGTTAGCGGATGGACAGAGGTAGCAACCAAGTCTATCAAATCCTTTCTTATAGAGTGTGTTGTAGGGGAGCTTGCGCTCAAATATGTAAAGCCACTCAGTCAGCTGGTCCCACGCCTGTATTGGAGACATGTTGAGTACTGATGGAAGCCACTTGTTCCTCCAGAGATATCCTGACCTAAACCTATGTAGGGACTCGTAAGCTCTTTGACCGACTATAACGAGGGCTCCAGAGGGATGGTTTTCTCTATAGTATTTTGCTATAGGTGCGAGTTTAACTACTTTACAGCACCACCTGTAGTCTTTAGCTGGAGGTCCGTATGTATCTAGCGCTCGCCAGAAGATATCGCCGGAACTAACGTAGTCGAGCACGAGATTGAACGATCTCGACACCTCCTTAACGTTGCTCAACGTATCTGGTAACTCGAGTCCAGTATCGTTAAAGAGCATTCTTGGTTCAAGCCCTACCTCAAGACATATGTGCAGTGCCACGAGAGAATCCTTTCCACCAGAATAGGAAGCCACCAAGGGCTTCCGCAGCTTTTCAGTCAGAGAGTAAGCCTTAGATGCCGCTAGTGAAACGAACCTTCTCAGCCTGTACTCGTTACCCCTAAGTACATCTTCGATTGACGCTCTCGGGCTAGCTATCGGGTAATTTGGAACTCTCTTAAAGACCTTCTGAACCCTGAAGACCCCTCCACGACTTACTGCTAAAGCAATGAGTCGACCTCCGCCGTCCACGACCGGTAGCTGTGAGCCCTCGGGACCTCCACACTTAATTACCTCTAAGGGTTTGACTCTGTCTCTCACTACGTAATCTACTTTTCTGTTATCTATGAGCACCTGAGCTGAGGATTCAGAAAGCCTCCACCTCCAGGTCATACTCTTGATATCGAAGAGCAGCCTACCGATAACAACACCTCCAATGACGACCTCTTTCATGTCGTCTATGAATGGAACCTTATTGAGAAAAGTCGAGCCCTCCGATACCCCCAGCAGTTTTTCGATGCTCGTATCACTAAACTCAGTGTAGAGAGCTTTACTTATATGGGCTAAGTCTTCTTCGAAGGCGGGGCGAATATCACCGGGATCTGTTAGACATACTCTAACTCCAACACTACCGCACTTTGAGCACTGAGGCTCTCTAAGGGGTATATTGCAGTTAGAGCACCACCATAGAGGTATCTTTATGGCTCTCAATACCCGCTTTCCAAAATCTCTAGCTAATTCTAGTATTAAGTACCAACCAGAGGAACAACCTACTTAAACCTTCGACTTTTGGGTATTAGAGCCGCTTTTTGTGAGCTAGATCGCATACCGAGAAATCGAGGTTACAGCAGACGAGCCCAGCTATATAAGAGAGCTAAGACTCTAACTTATGGTAGTAGATGGCGGTAGATGTTGAAGAATCCGGGATCTGATGTTTCAGCATATGATGTAGCTTAACTTAGCTGAACTACGTAGGTTCTCGCCACTACTAAGTTGAAGCTAACCAACGTATCGACCAACCTTGCACCATTAGAATAGCACCAACCAGTACAAATCGATGTTGAAACCAAAACGGTAAGCGTGGTCTTGTAGTTGTTTTAGTGAAGGTTTATTGAGGTTTCGGTATTGTTTTTACGTTAGTGATGGGTTTAGTGTATTCTCCGACCTTAGGGGTGTTGGCGGGGTATGCCCGGAGTTTCTCGGTGATGAATAAGGAGGTTTATATGCGGACCCCGTGCTGCCGGGATTGAAGGGGCTTGTGGCTCCTGTGTGGGGTATTCGGTAGCGACGTTGAACCGCGGGGTCTAGACCCAGCCGCTCCAGAAAAGCCTAAAGAAACCTCGGGTGGAAACGATATAAAAACTTCGTCACTCAGGCATACTTTGCGAGAACTACGCTATCTTTGCGAGCTCTGAGTACTTAGAGAAGGGGTTCTACGCTTTATGAAGTAGACTGCGTTGAGTATTTGCTGTCTCAGGAGCTTTCGCACGACCATGAGTTAAGTTATCTGGAGACCTCTCGAGAGGATCCAGTCTCTAAGTAGGCCTACTACAACAATGGGGCTCTTCCTCACTTCACTTAAGGTGCTCACACCTAGGGAAGCTAGCAGAGATTTCATGCCAGCTACGAATCCCTCCAAGAACTCGTTAAGCTGGTTCTTTGAGTAAGCAACTAGTATAGGTCTCGCTAGACCTACGACGTTAGCTCCCAGTCTTAGAGCTTTTACTGCGTCATAGGGGGTCCTTATCCCACCACTCCCGATGATCGTGATGTCGTCGGAAACGCTTCTAACTTCTACTATAGAGACTGCTGTAGGTATTCCAACCTCTTTTATTCCATCGGCAATATACCGTTTAACGGCGTTGTTGGTAGATATAGCTCTGTGTAGCTCCACGAGGGCCCAGTTAGTGCCGCCACAACCAGCAACATCGATGTATCTCACCCCACTAGAGTATAGCTCAACAGCGAATTCTCTACTAATGCCGAAGCCAACTTCTTTTACAACTATTGGCACTGGACTTAATTCAGCAGTCTTAGAAAGAACTTCGAGGCCTTTCGATAGGCCGGCGAGCCCCTCAGGCTGAACTATTTCTTGGAAGTAGTTTAGGTGTATTGCTATAGCATCGACTTCCAAGATCGATACTAGAGAATCTACTACGGCAGGTCCGTATCTAATTAGCTCGCTAATACCCAGGTTACCTACTACAGGTATCTCCGCACACACATCTCTAACAACTTTATACGTATAGGCAAGCTCCTCCGATTCGAGAGCAGCTCTCTGGCTACCCAGGCCTAGAGCTATATTGAACCTGCACGCAGCTTCAGCGAGAGACCTATTTATTGCTTCAGTTCCAGGAGCTCCTCCTGTCATTCCAGTTATCATTAGTGGAGCGGATATCTCCTTCCCTAGGAAACTGAAGTTGATCGACACTCTCTCCGGGTCTACGACTGGTAGTGCTCTATGAGGTAGGAAGACGTACTCAAACCAAGTTGTCGCAGGTCCCTCAACAGGCTTAGTTAGGACTATCTCGATGTGCTCTAGCTTCCTTTTAGCTGTTTTCTCACTCTCACCTTCTTTCAGTAACATACTACTGAACCCACAAAGTTATCTGATGTGAGAGCACTATAAAGGTTGTTCTCAATGAAGCCACCCACGATCTTGACCGTAACGTTGCGCAATCCGAGAGCCCTCCCCTCGTAGAGCTTTCTCACCATACCCCCCGTTACATCTACTTCAGAAGAGCTCTTAGAGAGAAAGCTCAAGACCTCGTCTATGGAAGCTTTCGCAATCTTTCTAGCACTGGGGTTTATCTTTGGGTCATTGTCATAGAGACCATCAACATCTGTTACAAACAGTATTTCACCTATTTTTAGCTCTCTAGCGATATACCAGGCTAGCGTATCACCTGAGATAACCTCGAATCCCCAATTCGAGGGAACTACGTCACCATACGTAAGTGGTATCAGCCCCCTGTAGAGAAGAGTAGCTAGAGTTTCAATATGGCATACAGGGTCTTTAGACGCTATAGAGCAGAAACTTCTAGGAGGTAAAGAGACTACGGGTAGCCCAGCAGCTATAGCGTATTTCTTCAAGACGTAGTTGAGAGTGTCCATAGAATCAGCAGTTTTAACGTAACAGTCTCTATCAATAACGCCATGCCTCGAGACGCATTCTTTGACTATGGGGTGACCGTAGCTTCCGCCCCCATGTATAACCACGACTCTAGCACTCTCACCGGACTCCCTATAGTATCTAGCGAGCTCACCGATAAGCCTCTTAGCAACATCTACTCTAAGAGCCTTAAACTTATCCTTGATAGTGATAACAGAACCCCCTAGTTTGACCACCTTAGTTGCTACTTGTTCCAAGCAGCTACCCCCGCAACTAAAGAAGCGACCGCAATAAAACAGATAACCACGCAGGCAAAGACATCAAGCAATTCATTAGTGGTATTTTACTCGAGCCGATACTACGCTATGTAAGTGGAGCTCTAAAGCTAAACTGTGTGGTGAGTAGCTAGTTCTTTATTCGATGTTTTTTAGACTTTCTCTTAAAAACTCCTCTGGAAGCGAAGTGTGTTGCTTAACGACGTTAACGATAATTGCTGGACACAGTTCTCTAACTCCGCTAAGTCCCTCTATCTCTTTTATCTTAGATAGTAGCTCTTTAGCGTTCTTGGCCCATACTTCAGCCATAATCTCGTGGTCTCCAGAGGTTATAGCCACGAATGTCGTATCCTGTCTATTGGATAGAATGTCGGCTATCTCAACTACTTTACCTGGTTCAGCGTTTATTCCAATTAAAGCTACAGCCTCATACCCGAGTTCTCTCGAGCTTACTATTAGTCTGTAGCCTAAGACCACCTTACTATTCTCTAGCTTTTGTAGTCTCTTCTTTGTTGCTACATCTGATACCTTTATGGCACTAGCTATCGAGGTGATAGTTGCCCTAGCGTTTTTTGCCAATAAAGCAAGTATGGCTTTATCTTTATCGTCTATCAAAACTATCTACCGGCCTTATTAGCCAAATAACGCCGAAATCCCTTCAGCAATAGCTTCTTCTCCAACTTCTTCCTTTTTCTCTTCTTCCTTCTTTTCTTCAGATGGCTTTGCTGCTGTTTGAACTGGTGCTGTAGTAGCTGGTTGAACAGCTACAGCAGGTGCAAACGTAGTTGCCTGACGGATTACGTCATTTATGTTTATTTCTCTTAAAGCAGTAACTATCATCTTTAATCTAACCTCATCTACAGCTATTCCAGCGGCTTCCAGCACCCTCTTCAGAGCTTCCTCACTTATTTCCTTCCCAGCAGAGTGCAGGAGTAGTGAGGCGTATATGTACTCCATGCTCCTATTACCCCCAAACTTTTAGGTTAGTACTTTAAAAGCTTTGCGAATCCTTGTTCATTCGGGGAGCATATGTACAAGCTTAAATGCCTTAAGTGTGGGCGAGAGGTAAGTCCTCTATCTACAAGTAGCGTGTGTCCTGAGTGCCACGAGCCTCTCTTCCTAGATATCAGCTTAGATAAAGCAACTACTAGAGAAGGTGTTAGTAGCTTAGTACCCGAAGAACTCAAGAAGGTGACTCTAGGGGAGGGGAGGACCCCGCTAATAGATCAAGGGAGGTTCCTATTTAAACTAGAGTTCTTAAACCCTACCGGCTCTTTTAAAGATAGGGGTGCGGCTCTAACCATATCGAGAGCATTAATGGCGGGATGGAAAACTGTTATTGAAGATTCTTCAGGTAATGCCGGAATAGCTACCGCCGCCTACTCCGCTAGAGCAGGCATTAAGGCAAAGATCTACGCTCCAGCTGACGCACCTCAGGGTAAGCTGAGACTCATAAGAGCTTTCGGGGCTGAACTTGAGACTGTTAAGACAAGAGATGATGCCCATAGAGCAGCTCTAGAAGATCGAAGTGGTGTCTATATTGGCCACGTTGTTGAACCATTCTTTATAGAGGGTATGAAGGACATAGCCCTCGAGCTGGTTTATTCGGGGAAGAAGTTTGAAGCAGTAGTAGTACCGGTGGCTTCGGGTACTATGTTTCTAGGCCTATACAAAGGCTTCGAAGAGCTCGTTAAGCTGGGGATAGTGAGCGAAATACCTACTCTAGTACCCGTTGAAGCTTGTGGGTACGCTAAGCTCTCCCACCACTTAAAGAAAGTATCAATAGCGTGTGAAGAAGGTGGGAAAAGCCTCTTAGCTGATGCACTTAGGTTGACCATAGTACCTCGACTCCACCAGATTACTGAACGAGTCAAGAAGGTGTCTCCTTACGTAGTCATAGTTGGAGACGACTGTATTGGAAAGGCTGTTAGAGAGCTCTACTCGATGGGTCTTCCAGTAGAGCCGAGCAGTGCGGCAGTATACGCAGCAGCAAAATATGTTGCTAAAGACTTTGGTGGGAGAGTAGTTGTCCCATTAACTGGTAATGGACTAAAGTACGTGCCAACACCTAGCGAGCCTCTCGATAGATACCTATACGGAGGACCTTGACTGCCGTGTTTATACTGAGCAGCCACTTTAGGCTGTCTCTGCGATGCGTAATTAAAGCTACTCGATATTTAGGTTTAAACACAGTAATTATGTTTGGATAGAGTAGGTCTGGTAAGTATGTTGAGTAAACCCTGTGCGGAATTGGGCGATAGAGTTGCTCTATCGAAGATCCTGTCTATAGCTGAGGTTAACTCGCTAAAAGCTCTAATCACGCTCTCCGAGTGCTTAGTTAGAGAGCCTAAGTCCGCTGTTATCGGGATTACGGGTCCGCAGGGAGTGGGTAAGTCAACGATAATTTCATGCCTTATTAGGGAGCTAAGTAGTAGAGGCTATAGAGTTGCTGCTCTATTAGTAGACCCTTCCTCCCCCCTTACTGGTGGTGCTGTCTTAGGCAACAGACTGAGGATGGCAGACCTACCGAGTGATACTTTCGCTAGGAGCATATGGGCGGAAGATGAAAGGTCTATTCCGCTTAGAGCAGTAACTTCACTCGAGGTACTGGAGTCTGCCGGCTATGATTTCATATTCGTTGAAACCCCGGGTGCTGGTCAAGTTAATACAGGTATTCTGAGAGTTAGTGACGTAGTTGTTGTAGTCTTGATGCCGTTCCTAGGGGACGAGGTTCAGGTAATAAAAGCGGGTCTAATGGAGATCGGGGATATCTACGTAGTGAATAAGGCTGACGTACCTGAGGCAGACCTTATGTACGGGTACGTCAAGTCTCTTGTAAAAGACAAGCCGGTAGTCAAGATCTCGGCACTATATAGGAAGAACGTGGGTGAGCTGATCGAGACAATAAGGGTGGAACTCGAGAGAAGGGACTTAAAGGGTGAGAGAGTAAGAAAGAGAGTGGAGAGAAGAAAGTACATAGTAGAGGAAACTCTAGTAGAACTACTACACCAGTTAGTTAGAGAAGAGCTCAGCACAGTCGGTGGTGAGGAGCTTTTAAAGAATCCCAGTGATTTTACAGATTTACTAAGAGGCTTAAAAACCAGGCTAGCAAAAAGAATTGTGGAGGGCCCGTAGTTTAGCTTGGCAGAATGCGGGGTTCGGGTCCTCTCTTCACACGGCGGAAATCCCCGTGGTCCGGGGTTCAAATCCCCGCGGGCCCACTCACCACACTACAGCTTTGTGGTTACTTCCAACCACTTTGAGGTGATGGCACTCGGCTCTACGAGATAGAATGGCCTTTGTTTATTTCAAGAAGGAACGACGGTAGGCTGAGGCGTTAAGGCGGCTTTAGCTATCTGCGCTTCTCAATACTTGCGGGTTCTATCAGTGATACTCTCCACGTTTAACACTACTTTAAGTAGGTACCGTTTGTCTTCGGATGTTCACTCGTGTTCTTTGATGTTCTTTTATATCTAGAGATTTCTACCTCGCCCACGTTAACCTAGGTATTCACTGGATTCACGAGTGGCTGTCGAGCACGGCGGCTCGAGGCCTTCCATCTAAGCTGAATGACCCGTCCTCTAGGTGTCTTAGAGCAGTAGTTACATCACCACCAAGAGTCACACAACATACTAAGCACGTAACACAAGCAAGTGAGTTTACAAAGCCTACGAACATTCCGCAGAGACATCAAGAAGATAATAGCCCGATCAAGCAATCTACTGTTGCGTTAGGAAATAGAGAAGTGAGTCTCCCCACTTCGTTCGAGTATATCATCAGGAATATGTACTTTACGTCGACTTTTCTGCTTTCTGCTTTAACTCTAGTAAGCTCCTTAATTATCTCCTCATCAGCCATAATTAGGATCATTATTGAGTTACCTATGTTCTTGAGCCTAGAGCCACTTCGCATTACGTGTATATTTAAAAGAGATGACTTGAGTCTGTGCGCAACGTGTGAAGCTATTAGTACGGCTTCACTTGATGTCAGTATAGTTTCAACGCGGCTCCCATGAAACACGCTCACAATTTTCTCGAGTATCGATAAAGCTATGAGCTTCGTGAAAGACGTGTCCATTAAAAGATCAACTAAGCTCTCGTTCCTTAAGTACTCCATAACTACTTCTCTCACGAGCTTCGCGTCAGTCAAGATCTTGACTAAAGATATGCTCTTAGAGGTTTTCGGCCTAATCCTTCCGTTCGCGTACTTACTCAAAGAGGTTTCACGAACACCGAGGATCTGACTTAAAGAAGTCAGCTTAGAGAACCTTCTATACACCGATAACAGATCGACGAGGTCTACGTAGAGTAGGGACTCAGCGTATTTATGCGGTAATAGGCTGTAAGTCTTACTCATTGCGAACTACCTAACTATACTATACTATTCTTTCACCGTTAATCAACTTTCAAAGTCTTTGCCTCACAGCAGTTTATAGCAATAGTTAATTTGCCTTATCCCCTCCCGCAGAATCCTCGGAATGGCTAACTTTGAGAGGATCCTTGAAGTAGCTTGAGCATCTCACACCTAGAGTGCTGAAATCTTCTAAGTTACTGCTGTCACTCACATCCTGGGTTGCGTAGTAGGACCCTCTAAGTAGGCTGGAGCTAGAGCGTCTTCTCACCTTTATCTTATACTCGTTAATGTAGTGCTGGAGTCGATTAATAAGCCTCTCGGTTTTTAAATCAACTTCTTGCAGTACAGGTCATGGATGGTTCATGGCGGTAAATGTAGTCGTTGGTGTAGTTAGTGACGAAATCTCGGAAGACCTCGTTAGGATAGTGTGGGAAGTAGCACAGAGGATCTTCAAAAAGTATGGACTGGAAGTCTACGTAGTACCTGTAGCAGTAAACTCTCGGTTTCCATACATCTCTATAAACGGTATAAGAGTAGTAATTAGGAGTCCTCCAAGTGTTACAGAGTTAGAGGACTTAATACTATCAGTGGCCATGTACTCCGAGGGTAGCGATGATGAAGTCGACCTCTTAGCTTCTTTGGAGGACCCTGTAATAGCTGATGCCGTATTTGTGTCTTAAGGACATATATCGCAGAGAGTGACATCTAACCATCGTCCGTACCTACCCGCTAAAATGACTCCGTAGTCTTTAAGGACTCTTTGTACTCCGCCGACATCTCCCTCCATCCTAAAGTACTTGATGAAGAAGGGTCTTACGAGCCTGACGGGCCCCTCAATGAGCTTGAGTCTCTTAAGCTCGACTACAGCCTGGCTTGCTAGCTCAGCTTTGAGGGATCCTCTCCCAATGGGTATGAAAGCGTAGATAAGCCTGCCTAGCGGATGCTTACCGTAGCTAACAACGTAACCTAGAGAGTGGCCTTTGCGACCAACAAGCACCTTGGTGTATTCCCCCAGCTTTGTGTCAGAGATTACGAGGAGAGCGTGTGCGGATGAATACTCTAAGTAATCTACTAGCTTATTTAGACCGCTCTTAGATAGAAAGTAGTGGAGGGGTAGGGTGTTTACGAGCTCTTCGTACTCTACTTCATAGTGATACGTTTTTACGTGTTTAGACTGTAGGCTTACTTTAGAGATAGGTGAAAAGACTCTAGTGGCTCTAGACTTAGTGAGAAGCCTCCTGTAATACGCACACACAGGGTGCTCTGGAACTAGAACTTTCCCGCTGAAGCCTATGAATGACCTACTAATATCACCTAGCTTCTCAGCTACGTTGGCCTCAAAACCCTCGATAACGATCTCTACATCTACATCTCTTAAGTTACTACCAAAAAGCTGTTGGCAACAACTCCTACGAAGAAATACGGGTATGCGGTCTAAGCAAGATGAACCCAAGCTCCACCCGTAGAGGTCGCTACCACCTTCCCAGAAGTCGATAATTACGTCATCTTCTCTTGCTAGAAGGTTTGTCGTTAACGAATTCCCTAAGAATACCCTTCTCGCCTTCCTCACTCGCCTCCCTTGTAGTTGGTACTCCGATTTTCTTATACCTTTTAGTGTGCCAATGAGTCCTCATGTGATTTATTAAGTCCTCCACCGAGATAAAGAGAGGTACGTCAGCAACCGGGAGGTTACCCTCGCGATTACTGGGACAGAGATCCTCGATGCTTATAGTGCTGCAGACCGGGCAAACCATTAGTGACGTAGTGAGGTCGAGACACGTAACAACAGTAATCCCGTAAGAACTGAGTTCCCTCCTTACCCAGCGAGGCTCCCAGTAACTCATTTGCCCAGCTCCTCTAAGCGCTTGAGTCTACTCAACACGCTATCCAGCCCCTTAGTATCTACATCGTAACCGAGGCTCTTCAACTTATATAATATGGCTAACCTTAGCGCTTCACTACGGCAACTAACGACACCAGCCCTAACTAGGTGATCAATGAGTTCCACAACATCTCCAGGAAGTCGAACTGATATTAAAGCATCGGCATTCACACTAACCCCCTTTACTGGTATATCTAGGCGTATTTATTTGCGCATTTCGAAAGAATAGCCCAACGCAGTGAGACTATCTTTGCTGTACACGAAGACTTAGTAAAACCGTTTGAGACCTTAGGACCTAAGTCACTTTTAGTTTAGATAATGCGCGCACTAGTCACCGCAACCTAGCTCTTAGTATTTCCAGAATTCATGATCACATTTAAGTCTGAGTAAACTAAGCTCATAACCTCTGTTAGGTCAACAGATATCTCGTTACCTATAGTTATCCTAGCACTCTTTATTTCCTCTCCGCTCTTGAGGACGTATATCTTAACAGAGTACTTATTTAGTATTGAGGCGACCAAGTCCTTACTACCGCGCTCGTAGAGCCTCCTTATGAGAGCTAGCAGACTGCGCGCCAGATCTCGGTCACAGCTCTTTAACTCACTCGCCTTCTCTAGTACTGCCAGAGTTAGTGCTATTGCTATAAAGTCCTTAGACTCACTAGCTACGTAAACGATGCTTTCAAGGTCTGAACACCCTATGTCGCCAGTAAGTGCTTTACCTACGTCATCTAGGCTGTGACTCCCGGCACTAGGGTAGTATATGCCTGCCTCGCGGGTGTTGAATGCCTCTATGAACTTCACGATGCTATTGCCGTACTCTGAGGGAAGGGAGTTGACTACACTGAGAGCTATTCGAGCGTTTTCCTCCGGGTCTCTCTCGAGGAAATCCGATAAGACCTTGAATAACCTTATAATACATTCTTCACGCTTACTACATGAACTCAGAACCCTCTTCATTCTCTCGAGCAGTAGCTTCCTCCTCGTCGAGTAGTCCTGAGCAACTTTAAGAAAGTCTAGAAACGTCATAGTAGGTCCCTAAGACTTACTTCTCTTAGCTATGCGAACGCAGTCTGCTATGATCTTGTTAACAAGGTCTTTATGCTCCAATCTCACGTGTCTCTCAGGGTTCATGGTCAAGACCTTCTCGCATACAGTGCAGTAATAGCCTCCTGGGACTCTAATCACTATCGGAGTTAGGTTACATAGGGAACTGTACGAAACCTTGATGACGTACTGAGCTACTCTGTAGTTACCCGCTTTCTCGATTACCCTCTGTATGTACCCTCTCAGCTTAAACTTCCCTATTCTGTACTTGTGGCTCAATATGGATGGAGACTCTCCGTCGAGTAAGTACTCCTTGAGAGCGTGGAGAGTAACGAAGTCGCCAGCTAGCACCTTAACTACTAAGTACTTTAGTGACTCTACAACGTTTTCAGACATTCCCTCACCTACAATTCCTCTCAACGAGTTGCTTCTTTTAAAGCAAACAACCTAATCAGCTTCCGTGGTGCTGACACACCGCATTGCAGTTAGTGGCCTCTATCTCGGGCTCTGGGCTAGCTAGAGAGACACGCACGTAAAAACGTTATAGAGTAGAGCAGGTACTTCTCCATAGCTTTAACGTCTAAGCTTATGGCGTGCCCGATGTCGGGGATGACGTGGAGCTCGAACGTCTTGCCCAGCTCCATGAGTTTGTACGCAAACTTCATTATCGGTCTGAGTGGGCACCTAGAGTCGTTCTGCGGGTGGATTATACACAGAGGTGACTTGATGTTGTTTATGTAGGTTGCTGGAGACCTCTCTAGAAAGAGCTCTTTCTTACCTGCGAACAGTATTTCATCGTATCTTTTGAAGAAAGCGTCCGCAAGCTCGTAGTCTTCCTCCCAATCAGTCACTCCGGCACCGGCTACACCACACTTCCACAGGTCAGGGTACTTCACCATAGCCATGAAGCTTAAGTAACCTCCATAGCTATAGCCAAACACAGCTAACTTCTTACTGTCTGCTATACCCGCACTTACTGACCAAGTAGCTGCATTCGCTACATCCGCAAGGTCACCACCACCTGGATCCCCTAAATCGAGCTTTCTGAACTTCTCACCGTACCCTGTCGACCCTCTGAAGTTTGGTGCTACTACGTGGTAGCCTAGAGCTACTAGCAGAGCTAACATAGGCGACCAAGAGTTAGAAACCTCAGCCCAAGGACCTCCGTGTGGATAGACTACGGTAGATCCGGGCCGGGGGCTCTTCGAGCTCACTAATACGTACGCAGGAGTCTTGATGCCGCCTTCTGACTCGATTTCCGCGAATAGCACTTCACGCAGTGACTCCAGTACCTCACTTGGGGGTTCTGCTCCAGCAACTAGCTGGTGCTCCGAGGTCGTTAAGTTTACTCTGAAGACTCTGGGTGGTTCCCTTAGCGATGAGTGGGTTATGTAAGCATAGCCATCTCCTACTTCAGCACTGAGGACCATGCCTTCAGGAGTCTTCACCTCGGCACCGTCTATGAATAGCTTCGAGTTACCCTGCTTCTTACCTATAGCCCAAACCCTACCGTCAGCAGTCCACCCGAAGTCGACGAATTCAACAGGTCCGTACTTATCCATGTGGTCGTAGCTCGTCTTAAGTCTCTGAACTTCCTGAGTCTCTATATCGTAGATGTAGAGCTTGAACGTATCGAGGTCCTCGTAGTTGCTCTCAAACAGTATCTTAGACCCGAAGAGCTTTGGATCTCGGTTGACACTCCCCTCTCTCGGGGTAAACACTTTCATCTGGCGAGTCTGTATGTCTAGGACGAAGAGCTCAGTACTAAAGGGGTCGTCCCTGAGGTGTCCAGACCCGGCTATGTATCTGTCGCTTACATCAGAAACATGCTCTCTACCCTTAATCTCAGCCACAACTTCAGCTACTCCACTAGAGACTGTAGACATGCATATGTAGGCTTTCGGGCCGAACGAACCTGACCAAGCAATTCTAAAACCATCATAACCGAGACCTACTATCCTGTGCGGTTCGACTCCATCCGAGAGACTGCGGACTTCGCCTGACCTAGCGTCTATACCGTAGACCACTACTTTCTCGTAACCTCTACTAACATCAATAGTATACAGCACGACATCAGAAGCTTTCGAAGTTCTCGCAATCATGTATACCGGTTGGTCGACGAGCTTGCTTATTTCGCCAGATGCTGGCTCGACTTTGTATAGCTTGTACACACCCTCTATAGTGGAGCCGAATACTACGTAGTCGCTCTTGGTTACTCCCACTAAGTTGTATCTGGGGACTGTGACTACTTTCCTAATCAGCCTGACTAATTCCTCTAACTCCAAAACGAGCACCTACCTATAGTTAAGGGAGGAAATAAATACCTTGGCTTGTAGCTATAGTTGGTGCTTCACATGGTTAAAGCTACAGTAAGTGTAATCGTTAATGGCTATGGAGTCATAGGTAAGAGAGTTGCTGATGCCGTTCTCCACCAGCCTGATATGAGGCTGGTTGGTGTCGCTGACGTAGTCGCAGACTGGAGGATCAAGCTAGCAGCCTATAAGGGCCTGTCCGTATATGCTTCGACTGCTGATAGGGCTACCGATATGGTTAAGAAAGGCTTAAAGCTGAGTGGTGTGCTTGAGGAGCTTCTGAGAAGTGGTGCTGTTGATGTAGTTGTTGACTGCACTCCAGCTAAGGTAGGAGCTAGAAATAGAGATCTCTACGAGAAGTACGGTGTTAAAGCGGTCTTTCAGGGAGGTGAGAAGCACGAGGTTGCTGGAGTATCGTTCGTTGCTCAAAGAAACTATGGTGAGGCCCTAGGGCGCCGGTTTGTCCGAGTAGTTAGCTGCAATACTACAGCTATATGCAGAGTAGTCGGAGGGATCCACGAGAAGATCGGTGTGAAGAAGGCGAGAGTAGTAGTATTTAGGAGAGCTGTTGATGTGTGGGAATCGAGTAGGACTGGCATTATGAACACCGTAGTACCCGAACTCCAGGTTCCATCACACCACGGACCCGACGCTCAAACCGTTATAAAGGACTTAGACATAGTGACCATGGCAGCTAAGGGGAGCCACAACCTATACCACCTACACATGGCCATGGTCGAATTGAGGAGTAGGGTCACACTAGAGGATGTGCTCAGAGTTATAGAGGAAGAACCGAGAGTCCTATTTGTGAGTGGTGAAGACGGTGTTGACGGTCTAAACGCCATATTCGAGCTATCGAGAGACTTGGGGAGACCTAGGGGAGACCTCTACGAAATACCTGTGTGGAGGGACAGCATCTCTGTCTCGCGAGATGGGTCGGAGGTGTACTTGATGTGGGCAACGCCGAATGAATCCAACGTAGTCCCAGAAAACGTAGATGCCATTAGAGCAGTAGCAGAGCTTGAGACGGAGGCTAAAGCGTCTATTTCGAAGACAGACAGGTACCTGGGTGTGGTAAAGAGAGTGTACTAGGTCAGCCAACACTAGAGATACACTAAGGCACTCTAGGTGTTTAAGAATTAGTGGTGGGAGCTGTTGACTAGCTCTTTATGTAATCGATAGGCTCATAATCGACTGGTTGGTCCCTAAATCGACTATAGAGGCTGTTAGAGTATCGCAGTCTATTACTCCGTACGTGACTTCCCGCGCTAGATAACCCGATAGCGCTCCCGGGTTAAGTACGTAGCTCGAGCACTTCTTGTTCAGTCTGTACCTATGTGTGTGTCCGTACATAACGATACCGTAGTAGTTGGAGCAAGCTAAGCTATCGACTACTCTCTCCGTAAGCTCAGGAGATTTAAACCCGTGGAGGAGCAGCGCCTTAGTCCCGCAGACCTCTACCTCAGTGGGCTGGTCTTCTACGTCTTTAGCGATCTTGCTTAAGAGCACCTTGTCGGCATCGTTGTTTCCTAATACTACCTTGAGGCTAAGCCTCTCCGGTAGTGCACCCACTATAGACTTCAGTGTAAACGGTGATACCACGTCCCCTAAGTGTATTAAGTATCCTGGCTCGAGAGACTTCCCCACTATTTTGAGGAACTTCTCGAGAGTGTCTAGCCTATCGTGAGTATCAGATATTACGTAGACCTTCAAGTACACACCCACAGAAAGAGTTAGAGACCTCAAATATGGTTACTCACTAAAAGCTGTTCTCTAAGGACTTTCTACTGCTAGAAGTACGTGAGCTCCCTACTCCTGTACTCACCCACTATGTTTAGCTTATAGCCGCACTTCGGGCACATGTTTCCTTGCTTCAAGTTCCAGTCTATGATGTAGAAGCCGTACCTTCTTACTGCTAGGTACCCGCACTTAGGGCAGTACGTGTTCTCTAGCTTGTGGCCTGGGATGTTACCTAGGTACACGTGCTTTAAGCCTTCTTCAATAGCTACTTGAGCCAGCTTCTCGAGGGTCTTTACGTCGGTTGGGGGTAGGTAGCTCAGCTTGTAGTGAGGGTAGAACCTCAGAAGGTGGAACGGTGTTTCTGCACCGATCTCGTCAGCTATCCACCGAGCTATCCTCTTTATGTCGGCTGGTTCCTCCCCATACCTCGGAACTACCAGATTCGTAATCTCAACGAAAATGCCTTTCCTCTTCATCTCCGATATGGTGCTGAAGACCGGCTCTGGGTCGTGAACACCCATGTACTTTAGGTAGAAGGTCTTGCTGCCACCTCCCTTAAAGTCTACGGTAGCTGCGTCCATGTACTTAGATAGCTCACTGAGGGCTTCTTCGCTTATGTACCCGTTAGTCACCATAGTGTTAAACAACCCCTCTTTTTTCGCTAACTTCGCTACGTCGTACATGTACTCGTAGAATATGGTTGGCTCATTATAGGTGTAGCTAACACCATCGCTTCCAGCTCTCTTAGCTAGCTTAACTAGCTCTTCGGGGTCGACGTATTCACCGAATATCTCGTCTCTTCTTGATTGCGAGAGAGTCCAGTTCTGGCAGAAGGAGCACATGAAGTTGCATCCAGCGGTCGAGATAGAGAAGACTGCTGAACCTGGGTGGAAGTGCATTAGCGGCTTCTTCTCTATTGGGTCGACATTAGCTGCTGTTAGTAGTCCGTACACTAGAGTGTAGAGAACTCCCCTCTCGTTGTATCTAACTCCACAGGCTCCGAAGCCCCCATCAGCTATCGGGCAACGCTTGTAGCATAAATCACACCTGACTTTATCGCCCTCTAGCTTCCTCCAGAAGAGGGCTTCGCGGACCCAAGGTCTATCTAATCTTGGCTTCATGTCTACCTACGAATACTCCTCTAGGTCTTTTTTAAGCTGGAATCTCTGAGGGCTTTTAGTACAGTGTACTTAGTGATTACTCCAAGTAACTCTCCACTGCCGCTAGCAACTGGTAATACGTCGACGTTATTTCGAACTATTATTTGAGCTACTGAAGCTAGGTCGTCCTCTAGCTTCACAGTCACGACGTCAGTATCCATGATCTCCGACACCATGACTGCTGGATATACCTTTATAGCTGTCTCGAGCCCTCTAGGGGAGATCCCCCTGACTCTCAGAGGCTTCTTAATGCCTGTTGCCGCCATACTCAAGAAAGCTAGGTCTCTCGCTGTTACTACACCTACTACCCTACTCTTGTCTACTACTACTACGGGCTGTCCTACCACTACCTTCTCTATGGCGTAGAAAACCGAGTGCTCAGGGCTGCATGTTTGGACTTCCTTCTCGATGTAGTCTCCTACTTTGTGTAGACCTTCGAAGTTCTCGGAGTATGCTCTAACTAAGTCGGTTCGCGTAATTATGCCAGTTATCTTCATTGTAGCTATATCCCTCACTATAACTAGTGAGCCCACGCTCTTCTCGAGCATTCTTCTTGCTGCGTACGTTACGCTCCTCGTTGGTAGTATGGCGTAGACGGGTTTAGACATAATGTCTTGGGCTTTAATGTCCGTGAGTGGTTTATATAGCCACTTCCGGTTGTACATTAGCTTGACGAAGTCGCTCCTACTGATCATTCCATGAGGTCTCTCATCTACTGATATGACTATGTGCCCAACTTTGTACTTTAGCATGAGGTTTCTAACTCTCGCTAGGTTGTCTTGTGGGTGTGCCGCTACTACTGGGTGGCTCATGTAGTGCTCTACTTTTACTCTCACACAACCACCTCCTAGGACCCAAGTACTGCGTACATTATATCTCTCTCTGTTAGTATTCCCTGTAGGACTCCTCCTTCGGCTACTAGTCCGTAGTCGAGGTTCTTTTCGAGCATCTTCCTCACTAAGTCTTCGAGCGGGGTTGATGGCTCGACTACTATTACGTCTCTATCTGCTAGACTTACTGCCTTCATGCTGAGAACTTCGCTTACTACACCGCTTTCGGAGGCTGCGAATATCTGGTGGGACCCTACGAAGTCAAGTATGCTGCGCCACGTAACTACTCCCCTTATCTTTCTGTCACTTGTTGTTAGTGGGATCCTCCTCACACCAGTTGATACCATCAGCTTGAGTACGTCTGTTAGTGGGCTTTCTTCATCTGCTGTTATTACGTTTTTAGTCATGTAGCTGCCTGCGGGCTTCATACCGATTCTTCCTGAGTAGAGCTTGACTATGCTTCCCTCAGTTACTGCTCCCACTAGCTGCTTGTCTAGTCCTAGGACGGGTATTAATCCGTAGCCGTAGGTCACCATTAGCTCGAGGACTTTGCTTAGGGTATCGCTAATGCTGGCGTATACGACGTTCTTGCTCATTAGCTCTTGTACTGGTACTGCTAGAGCTTTGTAGATGTTGCTTCCGTATCTTTCGACTACTATCTTGTGCCTCCCCCCTCCACCTAGGTAGTCTGCGATATCGTGAAAAGTTATTATGCCCGATAGCTCACTAGCTTTAACAACTATGGCCGCTCTAAACCTCGATCTATGCATTTCTTCAGCGCACTTTATGAGGGGTGTCTGGGGTGATACTACTGGGATCTCTGTTACTAGTAGAGACCTTATCTCAGGCTCTCTCCCGCGGATAGCTGTCTTGAAGTTCGGTTTTCCGTCGCTTCTCAACCACCTCGCTTTCTCGTACATCCTCCTAGGGTTCGGGAGCTTCATTTTCCCACCTGCTTTAGCTTTAGGTATGCTCTACACACGTCACTCCTATCTACTATACCCCGTAGACTGCCTTTACTGTCGACTACGGGTACTCTACCGATGTTGTTTCTTACCATTAGCTCTGCTGATGTATACATGTCTTCACCTCCTCCTACGGTTAGTGCTGGAGAGGTCATGGCCTCCCTGACCTTAGGGGTCCTCGGTCCCGACTCTGACTCAAGCTCTATCCTCGTGTAACCCTTCTTCAGTAAGTCGTGTTGAGTCACTATACCCACGACTCTTCGGTCTCTCCCGCTCCTCACTACTGGGAACCCTGCGTACTTAGTCTTAACCATCTTCCTCCACAGCTTAGCCACCGAGTCCTCCGGGGTGACGTACTCTACTTCAGACGACATGTAGTCTCTAACTAACCCCAAGCTCCTCTTCTCCGAGAGCTCTAGTAGAGCACTCTTAATGAAGCCGTCGATCTCGAGAACCCCCTCGTACCTACCCGCAGGAGAGACTACAGGAGCATACCACTCGTCGAGCTCCAGCATAACCCTTAAAGCAGTCCAGAGGTCTTCGTCGAGCCCGAAGACCACTCTAGGAGACTCCATAACGTCCCTCACTAGAACGTTAGACCTAGTCGAAGTAACCACTAACACACTCTCCCTAGTTAAAACCCCGACGACTCTACCACCATCAACAACAGGAACCATCCTCAAACCCAGATCCCTCATCAAGGACCTAGCGTGAGTAAGCAAGTAATCCCTACCTAAAGTAGGATACCTCAAGCTAAGAATACTCCTAACCCGCATACTTATACCAATAAGATATCTACCTCAAGGCTAATATCTCGCTAACAACCCACAAACCGAGGAAGACAAAGCTACTGCCAAAGCTAAATAAACCCCACAAACCACGCTCCAACTTCACTTTCAGTCTTTTCTGATTGCTTCCTATCTTTGCTCTATTTCGGGGTTTTTATAAGTTTTCATGGTTAATTTCGGAAAACCCATCAAACCCCATCAGGAGCCGGATGTTGGTGTTGTTATTGTGGTGTGTCCGAAGCCTATTGCTCTCGATGTTCCTATTCCGAGTGTGAGTGCTGTTGCGAACGTTTCTTCCAGTAGTGCTTCTGTGTTTATGCCTTTGGCTGTGTATAGATCTAGGTAATGTTTATTGAGGTAGAGGTTTACGTACCCTATGAGAGCTGGTATCGGGTTTTTACCTTCTTCATATTTGAGCCGTATGACCTTGATTGTTTTGTGGATTGAGTACGGTTCGTTGAGTAGCCTGTGGAGTATTATCAACATCCTTATAAGGTGCTTCTGTTTAAGCTTGCCTGTAAGGTAAAGGTTCACATAGACCGGTGTGGAGAATATGTTTATCGGTGTAGGTGTTAGAGACTTGTGCTTCCCGATTCTAAAGGGGTCCCTCAGTAGAGTGGGTGATGCAAAGACCACTCTTATCTTACCCAACTTAATGAGGTCATGCACCGCTTTCTTAGCCTCACTTACCACGTCTACGGTCTCTGCAGATACTAGCTCAACGTCGAATACGTTCGCCCCGAAGCGTCTGCGACCGCTTAAGTTTAGGATGGCATCGTACACATCGTTGAACTTGGGGCTGATGGCTGTAGACGTCTCGATGAACCCTACGTAGAAGCTGTACCTAGAGGAGCCGTTGACGTACCTAAGCGAGTGTATGCACTTCGTGCGTAGCTTTCCACCCTCAACTCTCTCGATGTAGAGGGGAGTTATATGGACGAGCTTGGGGGATCTTCCGGAAGCCTTCTCGAAGAAGGGCTTCAGCCTAGGGTTGCCGTCTATCAGCAGGGACTTCACTAGCTTTCCGGAGAAGGAGTCAGCTCTCGATCTTCCCCCACCGCCCCGATTTTCAGCCCTCTCGTTAACCTTGACTACAGCCCTAAGTAAGTACTTCTCCATCCCTCTACCCACCAGCTCCTACATAGATTAAATGTCCTAGCTCGGTTAGCCTTACAACATCGCTGTCAACGACCACTAACCCTCTTTGAGTCAGGCTTTTGACAAGTTTGTACACAGCTGACTCCGAAAGCCCTGCCTCACGCGAAGCTGTCTCGACCAGCCGGCTCCTCTTCACCTCACCGTGGCTGTGGATGATTCTCATTACGGCTAGCCCGCTCCTAGGTATAGTTACGTAGAACGACTCTAGCGGGAGAGCTACGTCGTACAGCCCGTCTTCGCGCATCAGGAGCACCTTGCTTCTCACCTGCTGGAACCTGCCGAGCCTGTAGAGCGTGAGTAGCGCGAAGAGGACCTCGAAGATCACCAGCCTCATACCGCCAGCAAGCACGGCTACCACTTCATCGGCTTTCTGCTCTTTCAGAGATCTCAGCACTACCGCCACATCGTCGTAGAAGCTCGTCCCAGATACCTCCACCTCGACAACCCCAGCACCAGTACTCCGAATGATTTCCTTAAGCACCTCAACAGCTCTCCCAACCTTCTTAACCTCGAACTCCCCACCGGTCTTCGAGTAGACGAGCATGACCGTGTCGCTGACATCTACACCAACCTTCAGCATCCCCCTCAGCGGAAGCTTCTCATCGAATCCGACAGTAACTACTACTAATTTCATATTACTTACCTCTAATATCTACTAATCTAGTAAAATTTATAAGTTTTGATTGCAGTATTCCTAGCGGTGGTAGATTGAAGCAGAAGAGAATAGGAAAGGGAGGTGTCTCGACTTGAGCCTGGGTGCTTTACTCTACGGGGTCCCGGTGTACAGGGAGAGCGGTAGTACGTATTCGGTTAAGGTACCGTTAGTAAGGATCCACCTCCACAACGACGTTGTTGCCAACGCGTACAAGTACGTGGTCTACAGGTTCTCCCAGTACGCATACCTCCGGATGGGCGTTATCATCAGGAACTACACTCCCCCAGCCGGAACCATAGACGTAGAGGTTCCAGCTGAAGCCCTGCCGAGCGGTAGGAGCGCAGAGAAGCTCGTGCTAAGCTTGTACAGGGAGTTCGTAGAGCAGTACCTTGCACCAAGACTCATCGAGAGAATACGCACGGCTAGTCTCGACGACCTGCTAGCAGTATTCTACAGGAGACGCAACGAGGGAGGACCACAAACCGGGCTCACGTCCGTGATTCTACCTCTGAAGTACATGAAAAACTACATCGAGGACATTAAGTTGAACAAGTGGGCTATACAGAAGCAAAGCATTGAAGCCCTGAAGAAAATAGAGGGGAAGATCAGCAAGGAGGTTCAAAGGCTAAAGGACAAAGGTGTTAAAAAAGACGACCTGGTTATCGTAGGGAAAAACGGAGACGTAGTACCCCTTGAGACGGCGAGGATTCAGGAGGAGCTCGGGAAGACCTCGCTCTTCAGCGACGACGTAAAGTACGTGAGCAGGAATACTAAAAGGTGTTGCTACTGTGGATCGGAGATAAAAGAACCGGGTTTCCCGGCTACGGGCAAGCTGGGTGTTGGCAGGTACAGGCTTCCACAGGTGGAGAAGACCAATTTATCCGGTGAGGCGCTTGTCTGCCTCAGGTGTGTTCTCCTTTCAATGTACTACGTTCTCGAAGGCGGTGAGAACACTCTACTCTACACGTTCAACGGCTTGCTGGGTGTTTTCATAGCCGAGGGGAGGCTTCCCAGCGGTACAACGGTGGACTTCGCAGTTGCCTTAGCAAAGCAGTTGGCGAGGAAACCGGCTGAGCTGACCGCGTCGATGGTGATGAACAGCGCTTTCGGAGAGGAGAGAGCAAAGCTCCAGGTGGAGAACCTGAACGAGGTTGCTGTTGAAAGGCTCGCTCTCCTAGCGCACGTGTTTCCACTAGCTCTACACGACGAAGCCGTGCAACGAGAACTCATCAACTACATGTTCTCCGAACCCCCTGCTTTCATATCCCACCTGGTCTACGTTCTGTTGAAGCAATTGGAAAAGGGGGGAGGTATGAGCTACGTATCGAAGGAAATACCCAGGTACATAACCCCCTACCTCTACAGGGAGAAGGAGTTGAGAGTAGCGTACACACTGGCGGCAATAGCCGAGGGAGTGATCCACCGCCTAAAGCAGGACGGAGCAGACAACTACACCCTCAAAGAGGTCGCGAACAACCTCACCACAGGCGGGTTAACCACAGCACTATCCTACGCCATCCAGAGAATGGAAACCCCACCCTCAGCGATCGCACTATCCAAGTTCATCGATAGAACACTAGCTAAGGAAGTACTCGGCGAGTACGGGTTCAGATACGATGAGGGGGAGGATGGCACCATACTCGTCTACTTGAACACCATACCATCAGCCGAGGTAAAGATCCGCGAAGAGCTCGGCCAAAGAGTCTTCAACAGAGCATACGATGTACTGCTAGTACTATCACCCGAGATAGCCACCCGGAAGAAGGGTGAATCAGAAGAGTCCAAGGGTGAAAGCGTTGCCCAGGGCTAAGGAGAAGAAAGAAAGCGACCAGTCCGAAGACCAGTCGGTGAAAGAGAGCAGAAAAGGAAAGGGAGATGTGGAGATCGACGTTAAGTCCGCCGACGACCTCCTGTTCGCCGGTTGCAAACTAGTCAACATGGCTATCTACGCTATGCTGGAAGCACCGCAGGAGCTGTACTTCGGTAGTCATACTGAGAGAGGTCTGAACGTGCTGGAGAAGGTAACACTACAAGTGGAGATCGGCGAAGGAGAAAACACGAAGTACGTTACCGTAGAGAAACCCTTCTATAGTCCAACCAAGCAGAGAGGCGTAGAGAGGAGAGCCATAGCCTACTCCAAGGTGAGAACATCCAGCGGTGCAGAGATGCCGTACTACAAGTTCTTCAATCTAAGCATAGACGTCACCAACACCTACCCGAACGGGCAACCGGACCCAAGGGACATACTGACCTTTCTGTGGGGCGCCACGTGGACTAAACCCACCCTCTACCTCCGTGGCAGAGTAGGCTACGGTGGTGGAGTAGCCGTTCAGCCGAGATCAATACTCATCAAGCGCAGGAACCGCGTTGAGTACAGGTTCTTCGAGCGCGTCGAGAAGGAGGAGAGAGAGGGAGCAGGGGTGACAGCTCAGACGACGTGGCTCAAGGAGTACGTTGAACCCCACGTTCTCATACCCGTCTACCGTAGCTACACGTTGCTCGGGGTTAAAAACATGGAGCCTCACGCAATAGCCTACGCTTTCCTGATGGGACTAAGGCTAGCTGGTGCAGGAACCCCAAAGGGAATGGACGTGCTGGAAGCCTACTGGCTGAGCAAAGACACCAAGGAGAGAGTCATCGTAGTCGACGTGAGCGCATCGCTACTGCCTGAACCCGTGGTGATCTCGCCGGCGATACTATCGGTTCAAGCGGCTTTAGAGGAGTTCGGAAGGAAAGCCCTCAGCGTAGACGAGAAAAACCTCTGCAGAGGTTTTGACAACCCAGACCAAGTGTTCGACAAGGCGCTGAAAGAAGGATACTGCAGGCTCATCGGAAACACAGCGTACAGTTTCCTCAGGAACTTAGCAGAGAAGTTCGCAGAGAACTACCTGATGAAGATAGATGCACCTGAACTACTCAGAGTTAAAGAAACATCCAAGGAAAAGTGTGAGGAAGAGCAGAAAACAGCAAAAGAGGAGCAGAAGTAGAGGTAGGGGCTGTGAAGCTGTACAAGCTAAGGGTTCTTTTTTTATCGCACTCCTTTCTCCCCGTATCCCCCATCCGCGAGTACTGGACCACTACACACACGCATCTGCCTCCCTCAACGCTCTCGGGTCTCTTCCTGAGAGCTGTGCTCTTCTCCATCAACCCGAGGAACGTGTACGGGGACTACACACCCTGCCGCATTGGGAGAGGACTACTCCTAAGGCTAAAGGGGATGCGTGCTGAGTGGTTCATCGCCGAGAGAGAAGAAGCTATCGAGGATGCTAAACCACCCTACCTCGAATACCACTTCAACGCAGTATCCCTCGGAGCCTACGACGAGGCAACACTACTGGGAAAGTCCTCCAAGTGGGGGTACATAGAGAAGTACTGGAACACGCTGAAGTACATAGACTACGAAGATGAGAACCTCCTAGCACCGTTCCACGTTGGAATAAAGACCTGGTTCTTCGCCGCGGCTGACGGTGCAAGAATAACCGTACCCGGCGTGAAGGGGAGGAAGACGTTCATGACCTACGATGTGGTTAAAGTCAGGTTCGACATCCCCATGTCACACCTCCACGGGTTCATCCTGGTCGACGACGCTAAGCTCGAATCAGTAGTAGAGTTGCTCTTCAATGGATGGTTCATAAACAAATCGAGGCTTAAGACCCTTGTAGCTGTGAAGCTCGATGAAGTGCTGGTACCAGCAACGGAGAAAACGGGGAGACTGCTCGTTGTACCCTCCATCAGAATGCCCAGTAAACCCGTTAGGACAGTAGTCTCAAGCCTAATCTCCAGGGATGCCCTAGCGGGTAGAAGACGGGACATCTTCGTTGAGAAAGGCTTTCTCTACATCGAGAAACCCGAGGACGTGAACTTGGACGACAAGCTCTTGTTCAAGGGGAGAAACGGTTCTCTCTACGCAGTCGACAAGTCCTGGCTCAACTACCTGAAATCACCCGGAGGAGGCGCGTAGACTTGGCATCCGTTGCACGCGTGGTTCTCCGCGGCAGAGTATCTGGTGAGAGTTACGAGGCTGTAGCCGTAGCGCTGGACAGCCATCAGGAAGCAGTAGCTGAGATAGTGGAGAAGCTCTTCGTGGACCCGGAGCTCTTGAAGAGCGTAGCGCTCGTACACGACAAGTTCAAGCCGGCTACGATGAGGCTTGAAGCACGCGGTGGAGAACAAAGGGTTGGGTTCAAAGGACACCCCTACATGCTCTCCTTCACCGACTTCGAGAACACGGGTGCCGGGTACAGCGTAGCAGACGTAGCGGTTGCCACAGCCATCGGTAGGCTACACCACTTCATCAACGTCAGAGACGTCGACAGCTTCGTGTACACCATGGCCTTAGCAAAGTCCTACCTGGATTCGCGAGGAGCACACGTAAAGCTGAGCGATCTGAAGAAGAGAGTACTCCACGGTCTCCTCATACTGCACGTTGCAGACATGGTAGCCGGGTTCGCTGAGCAAGCCCTCCTGGAGAACACCGGTGAAGCAGAGCTCTACGACACTGAGTCGCTAGAAGCCGTTGAACCACATCTACCCCTCTCCATGACCATCAGCTTCGCGGGCGACGGAGCTGAACTACGGGTTGTACTGCACGGGCTAAGCGATGTTCTCCGCGGAGGAGTGCTCGAGAACGGTGCATCGTTCGACCTCAACTACCAGGTGTGCAAGGGTACTCTACACGTCCTCGGTGGAACCGGAAGAGCCGTCTTCGAGCCCGACTCCTGCACCACCAGGGTTATACACGTCAGCGTTGTCCACAAGCGAAGGTTGATCAATGAAAAACTGATCAGGGGTAAAACCGAATTGGTGATGTAAGCTTGGTCGAGTCAAGCAGGGATTACTACAGGCGGTTCTTCAAGCTGGTAACAGGGTTCGAACCCTACGAATGGCAAGTGGAGGTTGCAGAGAGACTTTTCGAGCTGGAGGAGAAAGGAGGTGTTCTGATCCTCAGAGCTGAAACGGGTAGCGGTAAGACTGAGGCATCGGTTCTTCCGAGCTTATTCCTCGGCAGACAGGTCATCATCGTGGAGCCCTATAGAGCACTGATCGAGGACATGGTGGCGAGATTCGAAAAATATCTTGCGAAGCTATCGAAAACCCTTGGCGTTGGATGCACCCTTGGGGTAGACTACGGCGGTAGACACTATATCTACGAGTGCACCGAGAACGAGTGTGGAGAGAGACCGACTATGAAGCCGTTCGGAGCAGACATCCTAGTCACAACGATCGATGAAATGGTCTACAGGATCCTGTCGATAGGGACCCCCAGGAAGGCGAGCCTATACACCTCCCTAGTTAGGAGCAGTAGACCTGTGGTCTTCTTCGATGAGGCGCACTCCTATACGAGCGAAGCCTTCAACCCGATGGTGACCCTCGTACACTTAACCGCATCCCTCCCTATGTACACTCCAGTCGTCATCGCCACCGCGACCCTACCCAAGAGCGTTGAGGAGCACCTAGAGATCGTAGCTAAGAGGAACGGTGTTAGCTTAATCAAAGTCGGCACTCCCAAGCCAGAGAAGAAGCCTCCGAAGGCACGCATTGAGCTGGACCTCAGAGAGTTCAAAGATCATGAAGAGCTGGTCAGAGCTTTAGTCGAGCACGCCGATAAGTACGTAAGTAAGGGCTTCCGCAAGATCCTAGTAAGGGTGGTCACGCCGGAGATAGCCTACTCCGTGTACGCTAGGCTATTAAAACACGTGAGCCAAGGGTATGGGGTTGGAGTGCTCCACGGTAGGATTCCCATATACGATAGAGAGAGGGTGTATAGAGCGGTTAGAGATGACGTAAGTAGAGACGAGAATGTGATACTGGTGTCGACCTCAGTTATAGAGGCTGGTGTAGACCTCGACTTCGACGCCGGGGTCCTCGAGCTAACACCGTATAGAAGTCTGGAGCAGACCATGGGCAGGGTGAACAGGAGGTATGCGAAGAAGAACTCCGAAGCGACTATAGTGAACACCTTGGACAGTACGTGGGGGATACTGGAGGAGCTGAAATACCTCGAAGAGGTTAGAAAACTGCTCGCAGAGCTGGGAAGTGGGGTCGAGTGGGATGGAGACCTATCGCCGAAGCTGAAGGAGATCGACGAGAGGTACACCAAGGATAGACTGTCGGTAGCCAACCTCGTGGACGCCTACAACAGCCCCTACTCTAGGATTCTAGCCATATCTCTCTACTCCCTCTTCCACCTAGAGGGAACATTCCTCGAGCACTTGCTAGCCCTATCAAAGACGGAATACGAAACGAGAGGTACCCTAGACATAGAGGTAGAGGTCGAAGGTGAGCCAAGAAACGTACTAAGGATACCGTATTCGATAGCAAGGGAGTACGGCATAAACGCAACAAAAACAGTACCCAAGGAGCTCTTAGTAGACCACAGCTACGTGAGGAATGAGAAGAGAATAGAAGCTAGAGGTCTTATATCCACATGAATGCTAAGGAGGTCTAAAACATAAGGCTCTAAGTATTTCTGGAATACAGCCGTCAACCTCATACCATCGGGATACGGATTCACGGGTGTGTAACTGTTTTAGTGTGCTAGGTTTTTGTAGGTCTCTCTAGGATGCTTAGAGCTCTTGACGTGATTAAGTTTAGCAAGGTTTATAAACTAGTGAGTACATATAAATGCTTTGGTGACCCTGGGTTTCCGAGACCTACGGCAGACCGTGGGGAGGGGGCTCAGGGAAACCGTGATGACCCGCCCCAGGAAAACCTACAAAACCTAGGACGGGAAACGGTAGGGAGCCACGGAAGGGGGATGTGATAAACTCCTCGATAGACTGTGTCTTCTGTAAAAGTTTTTAAGCTGTTTTAGCTACTATAAGTGTTTGGAGGATGTATCCCGCCTCGATGACGGCGTGGTAGCCATCAGAGGCGGGAGGATACATATATACCTCGAGGCGGGCTCTGTGGTGCCCGTCGATGTAGCTCCCAATGACCCTGCGAACAATGAGCAGGTGATGAGGGAGAAGCCCGTGTCGACAATACCCAAGACAATCAAAACACCTAAACAAACCCAAACAAACGACACGGGCAACCACTTCCTCTACGCTGTGCTCTACGGAGTCGTAACTAAAGCAATAGTTACTACTGGGTTAGACCCCTTCTATGGGCTAGTTCATGCGTTGAAGAGCGGTCGATTATCGCTTACGTACGACCTCTCAGAGGTGTTTAAACCACTAGCCATCCACGCTGTCATTCAAGCAAGTAGAAAAGCAAGACTGAGAACGCTGAGAGGCTCGAGAATGCTAACACCTAAAACGATTGAAGTAATCACTAGCCATTTGTATGGTAGGATATCGCGTGAAGGTGAGAGACTGTACAATAGAAAATCGTTATGGATACTACCTATAAGAGAGATTGCGAAATTCAAGGACTCGATATTAAAGAGATTTAAATATGAAGCATACACTTATGATCCGGCATCCGGCTCCTGATGGGGTTCGATGGGTTTTCCGAAATCAACCATGAAAACTTATAAAAACCCCGAAATAGAGCAAAGATAGGAAGCAATCAGAAAAGACTGAAAGCACGTCGGGCGACGTGATCGTTGAGATGAGGCAGGCGGTCGACGGTATGAAGCAATCAGAAAAGACTGAAAGATGAGAGCGTAGGTGGTTGGCTAGGTTTGACTTGTACTTAAACTGCTTGCTGCAGAACTTTCAATTCTATCCTTTAGATTCAGTTCAACGTGACTAGGGCGGAGATTAAGCCGCACATAGGCTTTCAATTCTATCCTTTAGATTCACCACGCTACTGCGTCGTTAAGCAGTAGAGCCAGCAAGGGGTCTTTCAATTCTATTCTTTAGATTCAAGATCTAGGCTGATAGGTATAATGTTCTTGGCGATTGCTGCTTTCAATTCTATTCTTTAGATTCGGAACTCATCGTGTGTGTAGATGTGGTACGCTAGGTTAGACTCTTTCAATTCTATTCTTTAGATTCACTATCTTGTCTTCGGTAGGTAGCGACTCCCAGAACTTCCTTTCAATTCTATTCTTTAGATTCTCAAACACATATCTCCACACACCCTCAAGTACTAGAAAAAATCTTTCAATTCTATTCTTTAGATTCGGGCTAGCACGTCTATATCAAACCCTTCATCTTCTAGCTTTCCTTTCAATTCTATTCTTTAGATTCGTTTGGAGGGTTGTTGAGAGTGGTTTGGAGGACGGTC
>JAWBTQ010000008.1:0-52403 GCA_038841535.1 Sulfolobales archaeon
GTCCCTTCTGTTGTGAAGCACGTTGCTAGCAGGTCTGAATTTTATACTGCCTACACTCCGTATCAACCGGAAATCACCCAAGGAATAACTAGAGCACTATTTGAATACCAAAGCCTGGTAGCAGACCTCTACGCTGTCGACGTAGTAAATGCCTCAGTATACAACGGATCTACAGCTATGGCTGAAGCCGTCAGACTCGCCGTAAGAGCTACTGGAAGAAGAATTGCTGTTTTCTCTAGGAGTACGCATCCAGAAGTCGTTGAAGTTGTTAGAACCTGGTCTGAACCGGTGGGAATATCTGTAAGTACGGTAGGCTATGACCGAGAAACCGGTAGAATAGACCTGAGCGAGCTTGAGGACCGAGTGAGGAAACTAAAGCCCGCTGCGGTAGCTGTGCAGACTCCGAACTTCTTCGGTATAGTAGAGCAAGATTTAAAGGAGATTTCGCAAGTTGTTCATGAAAGCGGGTCGCTATTGATAGTTTACGAAGATCCTATATTCACGGGAATACTTGAGGCCCCGGGAAGGCTTGGAGCTGATATAATTGTTGGCGATACCTCCTCAATGGGTAGCGGACTTAACTTTGGCGGCCCATCGGCTGGGATATTGGGAATTAGAGACCCTGAGGGAAAGCTACTGAGGCAGCTACCTGGGAGATTGATAGGGTACACGAAGACTGTTGACGGTGAAGACGAGGGCTACATCATGGTATTACAAACTCGAGAGCAGCACATTAGGCGAGAGAGGGCTACATCTAATATAACTACTAACTCTACTCTAGAAGCCATAAAAGCAGCTGTATACGTTACCCTCCTAGGCTCCAGTGGGTTAAGAAAGCTTGGTGAAGCTATTGCTGGTAGAACTGTGTTCCTGATAGAGAGACTTGAGAGCGCAGGTCTCGAACCTGCTTTTAAAGGAGGTGTATACCTCCGCGAGGTCCTCTTCAGGCATTCCCACGTTAGTAACCTCCGCAACTTTTTGAAGAAGCACGGAGTATATATTGGACCACTAGTCGATAGATTCTACCCGGAGCTAAGTAACTGCGGACTAGTCTGTGTCACGGAAGTTCACTCAAAGGAGGATATCGAAACTCTCGCTGAACTGGTTAGAATGTTTTCGGAGGTGGTTACTCCTTGACTATGTTTAGGCAGGCTAGGTGGAGTGAGCCTGTAGTTTACGACATAAGTCATGACAGTAAAGAGGGGACTTTATTAGATGAGGAATTTAAGGACTATACATCAAAGTTTCTCAGTAAAATACCCAAGCATATAATACGGGATGCCCTCAACATCCCATCTCTAAGTGAAGTTGAAGTAGTTAGACACTTCACACGGCTCTCACAGATGTCTTATGGTGTTGACCTAGGACCAGTCCCCTTAGGATCATGCACTATGAAGTACAACCCGAAGATCTGCGAAGAGTTGGCTAGTGATAGAAGAATAGTGGAAGCGCATCCGTATTTGGATGAAGAGGATGTTCAAGGACTACTCGAAGTCTTGTATACCCTTCAGAAGTGGTTGTCTGAAATAGTCGGAATGGATGTATGCTCTCTACAGACGCCTGCTGGAGCAGCCGGTGAGCTCGCTGGCGCACTCATGATAAAGAAGTACCATAGGGACTTGGGTGAAGCCCACAGAGACGAGATGATAGTTCCAGATAGCGCTCACGGAAGTAATCCTGCTAGTGCGGCTATGGCTGGGTTTAAGGTGGTTAGAATACCTACCGACTCTAGGGGAAATACCGACATAGAGGCTCTCAGAGCAGCTTTAAGCAAGAGAACAGCCGGTGTGATGCTCACAAACCCCAACACACTAGGTCTTTTTGAGGAATACATAGTAGATATAGCTAGAGAAGTTCACGAGATAGGTGGACTCCTCTACTACGATGGTGCCAACTTAAATGGAATACTCGGCTACGCTAGGCCAGGCGATATGGGGTTTGATGTAGCCCACTTAAACCTGCACAAGACATTTGCGGCACCACACGGAGGCGGTGGCCCAGGAGCTGGAGCAATATGCGCCAAGGGTGCTTTAGTCGACTACCTCCCAGTCCCCCTAGTGGAGTACGATGGTCGGAAGTACTACTTTAAGTACGACGTACCTAGAACCATCGGTAGGATCAGCTGGTTTTACGGAAACATCATTCCAGCAGTAAAATCGTTTCTCTATATAGCAGCCCTCGGCCCTTTGGTGAAAGAAGTGGCTGAGGTAGCTAACTTAAACACTAACTACATGCTCAAGAAGCTATCGTCTTTACCCGGAGTAGACGTAGTATACGGGTACGGTAGATGGAGAAAACACGAGTTTGTTGTTAGTTTCGAGAAGCTGTACAAGGAAACAGGTGTAAGCGCTGAAGACGTTGCGAAAGCCCTGCTTGATAGGGGCCTACACGCGCCAACAATACTGTTCCCACTCATAGTTCCTGAAGCACACATGATCGAAGTAACAGAAACTGAGTCTAGAGAAAACATAGACCACCTTATAAACGCCTACAAGGAGATCATCAATACAGCTTACACTAACCCAAGCGAAGTTAAGAAATCCCCTCAAAATACTTCTGTTAAGAGACTCGACACAGTTTACGGCAATCTACCTAAGAACATAGTACTAACGTATAGATCACTTAAAGAGAAGGTTACTTAGGTTAGATACCTTTCAACACTCTAGCTTTATACTCTCCTAGTAAGTTGGTGACTTCCTGAGACCATCGTGGAAGTTCTGCCGGTGATCTGGGATAACCGTAGTAGAGTGTTCTCACTCTGTTCATGTACTCTGCCACATTCTTCAGCTTGAGCAGTAGAGACGGTCTCCTCAAACCCATTAGGAACCTCATTGCTTTATCCACCACCGACAGTTCTAGGTCTCCTTTTAGAGATAGTGCGTTAAGGTCTTCTTCTTTTATTATCTTCTTACTCATTCCGAACTCTATGTCCTCGTCAGACAGCTCCTGTAGAAACAGCCTGAACACGTTGAGTACTGCCTGCTTCACTCCATAGCTATTCATGTAGCATATATTAGCATTCCATAAGCCACTTGCATCTACTCTCCCAACTTCAAGGCCTTCTACTATCGCACTTGCTACACAATTAGCTGAAACCATAGCTGACCCCTTTCCACCACCGTGAACAGGATTAACAGTGTATGCAGCGTCACCCACTACAGCTATACCGTGCCAAACAAGGCTCTTGAGCGGGTCCCGAGTCGGAACTATAGCTCCTCCAGCTTCTACTAATCTACTACCCTTAAATAGTTCTCTACTTAGAACGTACTGGTAGAGGAGAGTCTTAGGATGCGGATAGCCGCGTCCTCCCTGAACCCCTAACCCTACGTTTACATATCCAGGTAGTGACGAATAAGGAAACAGCCACCAGTAGCCACCAGGAGCCACACGCTTGCTAACGTAGATCCTGAGCATCTCAGGTTCTTCAATTTCATGCCGCAGCTCGCGGACCTCTCTATACGCTATGTTACTATCGACCATTTCTAGACCTTCGGCTACAGGCCACTCGCTAGGTAATTTCCTAGCTACAGATCTCGCACCTCCCGACGCGTCTACTACCACTTTAGCGCCTACTTCTACTGACCTACCTTCTCGACGGAGAACCACGCCCCGGACAAAACCATTCCTGACTATAGGGCCTAATGCTGATGTCTCGGTCTCGATCTCTAGTCCTGAGTCTAGCGCACGTTTGACTAAGTATCTAACTAGCCCGATTCTATCAACTTCATATCCGTCACCTAAGACTCTAAACCTAAAGTTCTCGCTAGGTGAGAATATGTCGATGCCTTTAACGTGGCCCTCTACGATTTCTGGGGGAAGATGCTCTAGCCCTAGAGACTCTAAGTGATGCCTACCTATAGCGTCACCGCAAGGTTTATCTCCAAGTCTACCGTATGCCCTCATATCGACAGCAAGAACCTTTAGGCCCGACTTAGACAGTCTATATGCTGTGTACGCTCCCGCGACGCCGAGTCCTACGACAACTACATCGAAGGTCTCGCTCATCTCTCGTAACCGTATTTACTGTATTGAAGCCGGCAATAATAAAGTGCGTAATTCGAAGTGTAAACAGGCTAAGATTAAACTTATTATTGTCAGGGCAAATTATTTGGGGAGTATTCATGAGTAGTATTAGCTATAAAGACCAGAGTATTGCGGTAGTAGGTTCTAGAGTGTCTCAGGATAAACCAATGAAAATGGTTGTTAAAGCAGGGAACTACGAGATCATCTTAGACAAGCTCGGTGGTGAAGCTCCCTCACCGATAGAGTACTTACTAGCCTCATACGCAGGGTGCATCAACATAGTGGGAGAGATAGTTGCTAGAGATATGAATATTAAAATTCATGACATGAAGGTGGAAATAACTGGGGTCTATAACCCATCTAAGCTATTAACCGGTTTAGGCGAGAGAGCCGGCTATAAGGAAATAGCTGTGAAGGTTAGCGTTGTTTCAGAGGCAGGCCTAGAAACACTTAGTGAGTGGCTTAGTAGAGTTAAGGAGAGGTGTCCAATTGAGGACAATCTTACGAGACCCACATTGATCAAGAGCTACGTCGAGAAGCTCTAGGGGTATTTTACTCGGCGATTTCGTGGTTTAATATTCCTTAAATTACTGTTTAGTTTTTCCTAAACCTCCGTGCGATGATCTCCTCAAACTCGATTATAGCTTCATCTATTCTCCTATCTATTTCTGCTAGTATCTCTGGAGCTAGAGGTGATGGACTTTCTAGATACAGGTCAACGGAGAGGTTGAGTGCATCACTTACTCCCAGCTCTATGGACACTTGAAACTCTATTCTCGTACCTAAAACCGTGTTTAGGTTGTTCACGAGGAGGTCTCCCAGTATTTGAGAAAGCTCTTCAAGTGTCCTCTGATCTATTTTACCTAGCTCGAGACCCAAGTCCACGACATTCTTTAACCTTCTTCTTTTCACTCGACGACACCTATATATTAAAGCTTCTGTAAGTAAGAGTTGGTTAGACCCTGAGGACAGCCGCTCATGCGGCAGTGTGATTCAGGGTTCCCCTGGCGACTAAATCTTTTCATTTATTCTCTCCGAGAGCTCCCTGAGTCTTCGGTCAATGAAATCTAGAACCTCGGAAATAGTTTTAGCGTTACTATATCCTCTAAGAATTTCCTCTAGATGGCTTCTAGGTTCGCCCTTCATAGCCTCTACGAACTCTGCTAGCTTAGGTAGAGCTCTAACAACGTTGTCAACTATGGTTATTGACGCAGCAAGAGAAGTTCTCGAAAGAGGATTTAAGTCTATGGCTATAACTGTTTTACCCATTCTCCTTAGTGCTTCCGTCCTATCCCCATCTTCTAGAGCAACCAGCACTACATCAGCCACGTATATTCCTCTAGGACTTACTTTCCTTCGCTCACTAAACAGCTCGGGAATCGTGGCTGTAGCGTCTTCAACACCAAGTACCTCATCTGCTCCATGAAGTTTAAGGGTTTCCGCAATCTTTCTCACACGCTCTTCAGTTCTATAGAATAGATTTACCTCTATTCTAGCGTTAGAGGCTTTAGCTAACTTAACGACCTCTTCTGGCACAAGAGCTGCTACGTTACCATTAACTGACAAAACAGGGTGCTTAGCAAGTAGCAGTGCCGCAGCTGCCGCACGCATAGCCTTAAGCGCAGGCTCAATAGTCTTCTCTCCTATTAGGTAATCAAAGCACTCGCCTCTTCCGTGCGCAATTAGCCCTTGTGGAACGACTAAACCTTCTTCGAAGCCTTTAACCAGCTTCTCTCTGATCATAAGAGACTGGTACCTGGGGTGCGTTCTAGGTATTTCTACCCTCATAGTGACACCGTAAACCCTTGCTTAGATAGCTTAAATGATGGTATTGAGTAGCTACATATTTTCTCGACTATTCTACGTATTGACGAGCTCATTCCTGGCTTATGAACTACGACGAGTAAGGACTTCTTTATGAAGTAGCCTAAAACACCATCTAGGAGACTGCTGAACTCGGCTTCTAGCCTATCTACAATCTCTTGCGGCATAAACCCGACCCCTTTAGAAAACTCCCTAGAAAGTCTCAGAAAGCTTCTTAGATTAGGTTCCGCAATGAACCTTCTATACGCCTCTAGACCTACATTCATGAATCTATCAGCAAACCTAGTTAACATTTCTTTAGTCGTCATTCTATCCCCTAAAACTCCTAGTGTGACTTCCACGTCTTCGACTGGTAGAGATATGGCCTCACCAATTCCTGGAGGACCCGGCTTCTTCCTTAAGACTAGCCCACCACCGACGGTTTGACATATAACATCGCCTAATCCTCCACCAACTTCTACCTCTATCTTGTGGGCTAGTAGACCCACATCGCTAGGATCCGGCCTGATCCCTTGTTTTAGGTATAGGTATGAGTAAGCCAAAGCTATGGCTAGCGCACCACTAACAGCTGACCCGACCCCCAGAGGAATTGGGGATAGCCCGTAAACGGAGACTCCCGCAGCTGAGAGCTCTTGAGTTATTGGGTGGTATTCTTCCATGCACGCACCGTTTATGTAGACTGGGCAAGACCCTCTAGTGATTTTAAAGACCGCTGGAGGCTCGATAGTTAAGCTAGCTCCCAGGGACCCTGTGTCTTCGTGAGTTTTACCTCGATGAGGAACCCAAAAACCGCTTATGTTTAAAGGTACTTGAATAGTAACCAACTTCCTTCTTCCTTAATTCCCTAGGTACTTCAGTATTTGGTCTAAGATCACTCTCGCTACTTCAGCTTTACGCGTCTTACTGACAACTACGCTTTCGCCTTTATCTGTTAGTACTACAACCTCGTTATATTCTGATGCGAATCCTATATCCGGCTTACTAATGTCGTTAGCTACGACTATGTTAAAACCTCTTTTAGCAAGCTTTTCCCTAGCCTTAGATACTAAGTCGTCGAACCTACCACCAGCAAATTCTGCTGCAAACCCGACTACTAAGCCCTCAAACACCTTCCTTATCTCTGAAGAGATCTTGGGAGTCGGGACCATTACCGCACTCAAGCTATCGACTTCGCTACTGATCTTACCTCTAACTACGTCAGCAAACCTAAAGTCTACTGGAGCTGCCGCAAGGACTATCGCATCATAAATCTCTGACTTAAGCTCTGATAGAACAGCATCTAGCATTTCTTGAGTAGTCCTCACTGCTATAGACCTTATATAGTGAGGTGTTGCCATAGCTAACGGACCGTGAACCAGGGTTACTTCCGCCCCCCTAAAGTAAGCTTCTCTAGCTATCGCTAAACCCATTCTACCAGAACTGGAGTTTGTTAGAAACCTTACGTTGTCCAGAGGTTCCCTAGTTGGACCAGCTGTAACTAAGAACTTAAGGCCTTTGAGGTCCTTACTGCGCAATACTGTCGTCTCCACGGCTGCGACTACTTCCTCCAGTGGTGGGTACTTAGCTCTTCTCTCCTCAATAACAGGAGGAACTATCGTAACACCTAGCTTCTCTAGTTTTCCGATTGCTTCAGAAATTGGAGGAGATGTTAGGAGACTATAGTGAGCCGCTGGAACCATCACTACGGGTTTTTTAAGCCCTAAGAACGACTGAGCTAGAACTGTTACTGAAGTATCTGAAACCCCCAGCGCTATCTTAGCAATAGTATTAGCCGTTGCCGGTGCTATCACAAAGGCGTCACATATCTCGGCTAAAGTTATGTGACCTACCTCACCAGCGAAGTCTACGAATACGTCGTTCCCAGTTGCCCACTCAAAGAGCCGCGGAGTTACGTACTTTGTAGCCTCAGGACTCATAACTACGTACACATCTGCTCCTAACCTAATTAGTTCTCTCGCTAGGTCAACACTCCTATATAGAGACACAGACGAAGTAATTCCAAGAGCTATAGACTTACCGGAAAGCACACTACTTAGCTTCCCCCTAATCTCGCTAGCCGGATGCCACTTGAGCTTTTTCACTCATTTTACCCAAGCACACAAACAGCAGGAAAATATAAAGCAGTTCCAGTTAGTCATACTCTGCTCTTAACTCTAAATTTTTTGTTTAGCTAATCGTTCTTAGGGGTGTACATGGGAGCAGGAAGCTACATGATCAGACCGATCTCTTCTGAAGAAGAACTAAGAAGAGTAATAGAAATTAACATGGAGACTCTACCTGAACACTACCCATACTTTTTTTGGTATGAGCACTACGAGTTATGGAAGGACATATTTTTAGTGGCTCTCGTTAACGAGAGAGTTGTAGGGTATAACATGTGTAGAATAGAATACGGCATAGGACACATTAGAAAGGGCATCGTTAAACAAGGGCATGTAGTAAGTATCGCTGTACTACCCGAGTTTAGACGCCAAGGCATAGGAACAGCCCTAATGGTAAAAGCTATGGACTTCATGAAAGAGAGGTATGGAGCAGGCGAGGTATATCTTGAAGTAAGAATAAGTAACGATCCGGCAATAAAGCTTTACGAAAAGCTCGGCTTTAAGAAAGTTAAGGTGTTAAAAAGGTACTACATGGACGGCGAAGATGCCTACCTAATGGCTAGAGAACTTTAGACCATAGTTACCGAAAGTGAGATACGGATTCCGTAACTAGTTAAAAAAACTTTAAAAACACGCCATGGCTATGACGCTTGTACCAGGATATCCATTCTTGCTCTCTGATATTCATTCATACACGGTCCAGGAACTACTACCTAGTCCGAAGGGATCTTGATATCTCTTCTGTAGAGTCATGAGTGACTATCAAACTTGGCGGCACAAAACCTGCATCTACGTCTAACGAGTGCTCACTCCTTGGGCAGCTCGGGGCACGGCCTCCACCGCTTAGTGCCCGCGAAGTTGTTAAGCCCCTCACTAACAGAATCCCCAAAGAAACTTCAGTAAACCATGCTCAACAGAGTAGCTCCAGTACTCTCTATGAGTAGCGGTGTTGACGTAAGTTAAACCACTAGCCCTACTTGAGTAGCCGTTGGGCCAGGTGGAGATGCTCTCATCCTCCGGGCGCTCTTTCCTATCATAAACCCTCTTCTTCAGCCTCAGAACGCTCTTGCCACAAGTCGACACATCTTGACACGCTATGTAAATGCAGCGTGATGGTAGATACCTGCTGGGACCGGGTCCTACCTTATGGCTTTCTGCGCGAAGTACTAGGTTCCTTACTGCGCACGTTATCGTTGAATCGAAGAAGCTCTCGAGAAGAGAGTTCAGGGCTGTCGCATAGCTCGCAAGTATGTACAGAAACATGGTTAAACAGCTAGTGCTCTATGTTGTTAGAAGGGTACTACCTCGTTTACTGGGCTCAGGACTGCAAGTACCGAAAGCGAATCGGCACGTATACACATATAGGTTTCTGAGAGTGTCCTAGGCATCACTATGACGTCGAACACTAAGTTTATAGGTCTATGGATTCCAAACATTTGTGGTGTAGTAGCTGACTAAGGCTGAGACCAGGAACGTGGTAAGTACAGCTGCTTTTAACTTGTTTAGAGGTCTAGCCACTAGCGGCTTTAACACCTTATTTGCTGCTTACATGAGCAGGCTGGGATATTCTTTAGGTGAGATCGGGGCTGTCGCAACTCTCTCAAATGTTCTCGGAGCGCTGATATCTCCACTTGTTGGCTACTTGCTCGAGGTCTACAGTAGTAGAATGATCACTGCCCTCACGGGCTTCATGATCAGCGCCTCACTAATCCTTACCGCCTTTTCCGAGGACATTATTACACTAGCTCTTAGCTATGCTCTGTTCCATCTCTCCATGTACTTCGCTCAACCTGCTAGAATGGTGTTCTTGGCCAGAGCAGTGGACAAAAAGAAGTTGGGGACGATTGTTGGTTTAACGAGCTCTACTTTTACTGCGTCTAGGGCTATTGGTCCAGTTGTAAGCGGGTTTCTAGTAGTGAGCTCCGGGTATATGAACGCATTTTTAGCTCTCGCTGGTATTGCGGCTGCCGGTTCAATGTTGTTCCTAATATACTCATACGAGCCTGAGCCTAAGGAAGTCGGGATAACGGGTAGATCTGGTTTAACCGAGGCCTATAAGAGGGCTATCGCACCAGATAGGAAGCTACTCTTGCTATATATTTTCGCATCACTCGATCGTGCCGCGTGGAACCTCTGGCACCCAATGCTGAGTGCGTACTTGCTACGTCAAGGATATAGTGAGATTACTGTAGGTGCTTTGATCTCTGCCTCAAATATTGCTGAAACCGTAGGAACACCACTAGCCGGAAAGCTCGTAGATAAACTAGGGGGCGCTACTATCCTAGCCCTCTCTGAGGTAACAGCTGCCTTAGCCGCACTAACACTCATGTTTCCAGCCACGATATACCTCTCCACGACATCAATGCTGTTTATAGGGATAAGCATAAGCTTTTGGGTACCCAGCTACAACGTCTACGTTGCCAAAGCGTTTAAGAACGTTGGTGAGGCATTTGCCTCCATAAACGCCATCAGAAGTATCGTTAGCATACCATCACCCTACTTGGGAGGATTTCTCTATGAATCCGTATCTTCTATAGCTCCATTCTCTCTCTCCACGCTAATGCTTGCCGCAGCCACGGTTATTGCTTCAAAGAGTCTTAAGAGGGTCGAACTTCTCGAGGAAAGCTGAACTCCTCCAACATGCTTTACGGCGAGTTGGCGCACGGCAGCTGGTTTCTATATAATTTTACGGAGTCTATCAGTAAGTTGGGCGCGCGTACTCGATGTCAGAGCACAGAACCGTACCTGGAGTTACGAGGGTGTACTTAAGGGTTCACGAAGATAGATTAGGAGCTCTCGTCGGAGAAGAAGGTAGAGTACTTAAGGAGTTGGAGGCACGCTTAGGTGTTAAGGTCTTTATTAACTCCGTAGACAGCTCTGTGTTGATAGAGCCAGCTAGCTCTTACACGCCAGCTACTAATGTTATAAAGTGCCAAGAGATAGTTAAAGCTATAGACTACTGTTTCTCGTATGAGAGAGCATCGAGACTGTACGACGATGAAGCTATGCTGGTAGTAGTAGATCTAAAGGATTATGCTGGTTCTAGTGAAAACCATCTTCAGAGAATTAAGGGACGAATCATAGGGGAAGAAGGTAGGGCTAGGAGAACGCTGGAAGAAATGACCGGCACTTACATCAGTGTCTGCCGAGAGTATGTAGCTATCATAGGCGACTACAGTAGGACGGAGCTGGCAAGGCAGGCTATCGAGATGTTAGCGCAAGGACGCCAGCATTCTACCGTGTATAAGTTTCTTGATAGAACTATTAGGGAATTAAAAAGAAGAGAAGCTACAGACCTATGGAGAAAAATGTGATGATTAAAGTGAGCCTGACTCCGTGATGTGGGGCCAAAGCTCTGATCAATCCCACAATACACACGTCTCAACTTATGGGGCAGTTCCGTGTTCGCATTAAAACGCTGTTAACTCAAAGCATTCGCACCCAACTACCTTCAGCGTCTACCTGGTTCTTCTGCCATTTGTCGGAGTGCTTGAGAACTATGGAACTAGTAAGTTTTAAACGACTACCTCCTAAAGTAGCTGTTTTCTAAATAGCGATTGAGCTCATAGTCCCGCTTATAACCATGAACCTGCAGTAGCGCAACTATGCTAAAGCTGGGGTTTTTCTCTTTTAATAAATGAAGGACCCGTACTAACTACCCTGGTGTAGACAACAGTATAACGATGTAGTCCTGTATTTCGTTTATTCTCTTTGTGCAACTATATTCGCCGGAATTTATTTCCATACACCTAAATCCTTTTTGCGTCATGTCAGTTATATATGAAAGCATGTTCTCCCTACTCACTTTAACTATCTTGACTGGCACTTTCAACACCTACTTTATGTGCATTATCGACACTTAACTTAGTGAAACCACGTTAATCATTGCGGCGCTTTAAAAAACTGGTAATACCGCAAGTTCTGCGTTCCCCTACATGGAATCTGGGCTTCCTCAGCATTTGACTCTGCTGCGTGTCAGCGGTCGAGTTCCCTCACGGAAACCGCATTACTATGTTTACACGTTTAAGACATTCTCTAACGACGAGCTTTCTTCTTGCTCTAAAGTGATGATGCTTACCTAGACCGAGAAGTTTGGGTCGCACTCACTCTCTTAAGGAGTCTAGACCGTATTAAGCTACTGGTGTGTTGCTATGCTTCACGTAGAGTGGTACTCGAAGACACGCATGAGTTCTGAGCTAGGTTCTAGACGTAATCACCCTCCCTGGATTACCACATATGTTTAGGTAATTACTTGCTCTCCAAAGCTTAAAGACCAGTTAGAGTGGAACCACTTATTAGGATTCTTTCGTAAACGTAGGTGGAGGTTTAAGTGCGTGATAACATACTAGATAAGAGGTTTGAAGGAAAAGCTGTGAGAATTTACCTCATTGGTGCTAAAGAGCCTTTAGAGGGTGTAGTAGATGAAGTGTCTAGGTACGAGATAGGGGTTAGAACCCCGAGCGGGCCTGCTGTGGTTTTTAGACACTCAGTAGCTTACATCGAGGTATCCCAGGTAGACATCCACGGTTTTTCAAGTGAAGAACTAGAAGACGTCATCATAACTCCCGAGATGACCGGTTCGGAGGTGACAGTAGTCCTTCAGGATAGTACAAAGATCGTCGGGAAGTTATCGAAGGTGTCTAAGTATGAGATAGGGGTTAGAACTGGTGATAGAGCCCTCGTAATTCCTAAATCCAGCATTTCCCATATACTCTTTCAGGAGTTCTAAGTGTAACCCCACGGTAGTAGCGTTCAGCAACTTGCTAGTGCTTGCTAACTCTATTACGCAACTAGTGCGTGTAGAGCATTGCCTAACAGCACGATACACGAAGAAAGAAGATGAAGATTCCGCGTGGGGTGATTCTATAGGAGCTCGGCGTTCTCGATGATGAAGTAACCAGCATGGAAGTTTGGGTGTAGAATCATTGTAGCTTTGCTTATTGCTATTCCCCTTCCTTTGAACAGCGGGGATCCGATTACATATGTTTCAAATTCTCCTCCTTCACCTACAAGACTCACACCGCAATCTTTGTGAGCAGTAACTAAGTAGCGCAGTATCTCCGACCCTGATGGATTTCCTAATACGCGCAGGCTTAAGCAGTAGGCTTGAACAGCAGTTACAATAAAGCTAAGATCCCTCACTTCTCTGTTTAGAAGCTCGACTTCGTTTTGATTCCATAAGGGTGCGTGGAGCTTCAGCCCTAGATCTTCTGACAAAGCTCTAAACCTCTCTAACTGGTACTTAGACTTAACAGCTCCCGTAACTAGATAGTCCACGTACGGATATTCCCTCAGTATCCTACTTAGTCCATCCCTCAATTCAGATAACTCTACATCCCTAACACCACTCACAGGCACTATGTAGACAGGAACTCCCATAGCTTCTCCATGGAGTTTACTCCACAAAGCGTTTACAGCGTGAAACAACCACGAGTCATCGCGACGTGGGAGTGCTACCACTAGAGCATCCGTGATAATGCCCTGGTAATAGGATGAGAGAACTGAGTAATGAGAGTCCTTACCACCGCTATAGAGAGCTATAGCCTTCCTCACGCTCTGTACTCCGAGAAGACCATAGTTTTTTCTAGACTTATATTCTTCCAAAGCTTTGGGGACCGCAATTTTAGTTGAAGCGCGAAGTCATTGTTCCCTAAAAACCTCAACCATATCGAGCTTTTTAACCCAGACCGTGCTAGAGCACCAACTCAGTACTCGAAGCAAAGCACATTCACATGCACCTGAGCCTTGCGCGTTGCGGAATGAAGGTAGCGTGCCCTTAGCTGGTACGTAGCTAAACCCCGTGAAGCCAGGAGATTCAACCCCAAAACTAAAACCCCAGTGTATGCCCTCGCTCTCTGTATTATGGAGTCAGTATATTTTAATAGCTGGTTAGTTTGAGTGGGGATATAGGTGAAGTGTCCTAGGTGTGGTTACGATACTCAACCTCTGAAAACTTGGCACTTGACATCTCCGCTTCCCGACGCAGATGGCAGAATCTCTATAACAATAATGGGGTCCTTCAAGTGTCCCAACTGCGGGCATAGCTGGAGAGGTAGGGTTAGTGTTTTAAAAGTTGGGGGGGAGCACGACGTAGAAGTTGGGGGAGATGAGAGAAAGCCTAGGAGAAGACGCGGAGGAGAGGGTGCTCGCGAAGGTGGAAAAGTGATAGAAATAGACGTAAGCGACGTCCTATCTGAAGAGGGCGAGTAGGTGGTAGTAATACAAATGCGTATTAAAGTCGCCATGGCATTAGAAATAATAGTGGGAGTAGTGCTACTCACATTAATAGCTCTGACGTTACTAGACTACATAACTCTTGCTGTCGTTGAGGGAACCTCTATGGAGCCGACGCTGCAGTCAGGAGACCTCGTTATAGTCATTAAGAGGGTCTCCACAAAGGACATTAGTGTCGGTGACGTGATCGTGTATCGTCGCAGTGGAACTTTAATAATCCACCGAGTGCTTAGAGTAGAGGATGACACCCTCATTACTAAGGGAGACAACAACTGGCTACCAGATCCTCCGATAAGGTTTCAAGCAGTTATCGGAAAAGTTCTAGAGCTAGGAGGTAACGTAGTCAAAGTTCCACTAGTTGGCTACTTAACTCTCTTTGCTAGGTATTCTATGACCTCTTTTATGAACCTCCCGGCACTCGTCAGCTTACTCACAGTTTTAATGTAGTCTTCGAAGTTCACGTTAGCACTGCTTCTCCACGCGTCATAGGTTTTCTTTAGATTTTGGTAGGCCCTAAGGTGGAGAGGGCAGAGAGCCATGCCATCCTCTTCTCCGGTAGAGTCACTTCCACATATTGAGCATCGGTAGCCCGTTGTGAGACCCAGTTTCTTCTTTAGTTCCGTTTCTTCGTGGTTTCTTATTATTCTCTTTACTTCCTCGAGTTTATAGCTTAACTTCGCAATTGCCTCGTCAATGACCTCCTTCTTACTTATTCTACCTAGCATTATTCCCTGTAGCTTTCTTTCGAACTCTCTCGTTAGCTCAACCTCTGTAATCTCCCTAAACAGAGCTGTCAATATATGTGCCACTCTTAGACCGAGATCAGTGACCTCTATACTCCGTCCCTGGACATATCCTCTCCTAAACAGAGTCTCTATTATTTCGGCTCTAGTTGCCTCTGTTCCAATTCCAGCAGACTCCATCCATTTGAGGATGGAGGCTTTCGTATAAGGTGGGGGAGGTCTAGTGTATAACTTAAGTAGTTTAACAGACGATATAGATACTTCATCGCCGGGTCGGAGTACTGGTACTTCTACTAGACTGATTTTCCTATAATAGTAAACTTTCAGCCACTCTCGAGATATCATTCTCCTACCTACCAGCTTAAACGTTACACCCGACTTAGGTTCTACAATAATGTTGACTACTTCTTCGACTTTAGCACTCGGGTAAAAAGACGCTAGGTATCTTCTAACTACTAGCTCGTATAAGTTTGATTCCTCCTTGCTGAGCCCCCTCTTAGGTAAGTAGCCTGTGGGATGTATAGCAGGGTGTGCCGGGTCCTCACCGAGACCCTCTTTGGGAACTAAGAGCTTCCGCTGTAGGAGCTCTGAAGCAAAACTGCCAAGTTCTGGTAGTGCTGATAGTTTTCTCAGTATTTGAGCGTTGTCTATAGTCGGGGGGATCTTCTCTGAGTTAGTCCTTGGGTAGCTAATGAGAGATTCAAGATACAGGTTTTCTGCTATCCCGAGTGTCTTAGCTGGAGAGTATCCGTAGAGCTTAGCAGCTTCAAGCTGGAGCTCCGTAAGGTTAAAAGGAGGAGGCGGCTCTAGGCTGACTACGCCCCTCTCCACCCTCCCTACGACTAGACACTTTCTCTCCCTTAATGTCTTTGCTAGATGTTCGGCATCCTCTAATCTCCTAAAAGCGTCAAAGCTGTTACTTAGAGAGTACTCCTCGCCATTAAACTCTATTTTCACTGAGACCGTAAATAGAGGCTCTGGAACGAAGGTTTCTCGATCTAAGTATCTCTTCACTAGCTCGATTAGCGTAGGTGACTGAACTCTCCCGGCGCTAAGGACGGTGCTATTACCAGAGAGCTTGCCGTAGACGCTCATTAAGGCTCTACTAACGTTAATACCCCATATCCAGTCTAGGGTATGTCTAGCTAAACCTGACTCGATGTTATCCCAATCAAGGGGTTGTAGGTCGTTAAACGCCTTAGTTATTTCTTCTTTCGTTAGCGTCGAGAACTTTGCTCTGTAGGCTCTGTTTACGTCTCCAAAGTGCTTAATAATGTTATAACCTATGACGGAACCTTCAATATCGTAATCACACGCGTTTACGTAATATTCAGCGCTAAGAGAGAGTTTTTTAAGTACTTCGTAAAACCTTTTCAAGTGCTTCGAGCGGGACTCGTAAACCCACCTAGGGCCCCAAGAGCAGTTGAACGTTGGAAAACCCTTCTCGCTAGTGTATAGCGTGAAAAGATGGCCAGCTGTAGGAGCGATAACGACATCCTTGTTGCGGAGCTTACCTACCCATATAGGTATTTTATCTACACTTAACCTAGATTTAGCTCCTAATGCTTCAGCTATCTTAGCTGCTGCTCTCGGCTTTTCCGCTATTACTAGAATATAGCTTCTCGGGAGAGGCAGGTTCCCAGGCCTCAGAGAGGTACTGGAAGAGTAACGAGTAAGAGTAGTAGGTACACGACCAGTAGTAGAACCCTGTCTTTTGTAGGCAACTTTGAGGCCTGATTGGAGTACCCTATGTGGGGTCTGAAGCCGCTGATGAATATCGCGAGAATGGAGAAGAAGCCTAGCCACCTATATGCTGGTACGAACAGAGAAAGCACCACAAGAAACGCTGGAATTACCATACTTATTACTCTGTGTAGCTCCATGCTAGTTAATGACCTAATAACGTGCCCCCCGTCTAACTGACCTATAGGTAGTAAGTTAGCAAAGTGAATTAAGAGTAAAAGCATTGAAGCTAGTGCGGCTGGGTGAAGGAGAATCACAGTGCCCTCTACTTGAGGTATAAATCCCGATATTAACATTACGTACATGGACAACGGGGCGAAGCCTATCGGTGAGACGTCGGCGCACGCTAGCTCCTCCAACTTTACAACTGGAGAGATCCTTAGAGTAATAACTAGAGCTAGTAGAGACATAACTACACCCACTAAAGGTCCCGAAATACCTAAGAAAGCTAGAGACTTTCTGTCTTGAGGCAGGAACCTAGTGGTAATTACAGCTCCAAAAGTTCCTAGCGGAGATACTATTGGGGCCGGAATGAACAGAGGTAATGGGGTTGGAACACCAGTCACTTTGGACGTTACGAAGTGGCCCATCTCGTGCAGAGCTAGTGGGATGAGTATAGATAGAGTAAAAGCTAGAATCGATAAAAGAATTCCACCAGTATTAACTCCTAAACACTCGTAGAAGGAGAGGGTATTGAAATATCCTGTTGCGACTACTGCTGCTACTGTAGCTAGTGCTAAAGCGTAATAAACAGTTCTCCTAATTTCTCCCACACCTACTCTAAACACTCGCAGAACTTCGTGACCAGATTGCACAGCTAGTAGTGGTTGATAACCTAATTTAACTAGCTCTCTGAAGACCTCATTAAAGTACCTTTCTACGCTACCACTAGTAACAATGTACTCTAGAAACGATGGTGCCTCATACGTTAGTTCTATACTAGCATACTTCGTAAGAATGCTCTCGACTTCCTCTCTCAAAGCTCTACTTCACCAAAAATCTTTTTCTCAGACTCTATTAGGAGGGGGACAGGTATAAGTTCCCGAGTACCGTTCGGAAGCCTACGAACTATGGTGAAGGGAAGAACCCCCCTAATGAGCTCCTCTCTAGCTATATAAACAAAGTCCTTAGTGGATAATTTACTGACATCTATTAAGGGCCTTGCTCCCATAGCCAACTGCAGGGCCCTAGCACCTATGATCCTAGCTTTCTCGAATTTCGTCAACTTAGGTAGCCAAATGTTTACGCTAGTGTTAGGAGGTCTCTCTCCGAACAGCTCCAACTCCACTCCCAGACTCTCTATTATAGTGATACTAGCTTATAACTACAACACATGTGGCAACACGCTTTAAAACCTAAACCTGGAGCTTTACTTTAATTAGTCAGAATCCCAGCTTAAATCACTACTCATCGCTTTTAACCCTCATCATCAATATGAAGCTACATATGGACAGGTTTAGAGGGCGTGGCCTTTTGTTCCCAAACTAACTCTTCCTCGAATTAAATACCTTATTTAATTAAACCCCGCACGCTACTTCCTGCGTCACATAGCACTTCACAAAATAGCTCGAAACTTGCGTACTCCAACCTAATACGTGAACATGCTTTACTACTGACATAGCACCGTAAAACTAGTTAGCTACCTAAGCACCTAAAACGATATAGAGTGAGAGTGGGAAGTAGTAGGTTTAGCGCATAATGACGCGGTTTCTTAGGCTTGGCTTATCGAACTTTGTCCTGATGAGATACATATCTAACCGGTCTCTAGCTTTTTCCCTCTTCTCTTGAAATTCCTGTAGAAACCTTCGGACTCTAGAAGCCAGCTCTGCCTTGCAGTCCCCGCACATTAGAGAGCCAGTACGGCAACTCCAGTATCTCTCTTGAAGCATCGCATCGCTATCTTCAAACAGCATTTCATACATTTTGTAGACAGAGCAGCGGTCTGGGTTACCTCCAAGCTTTTTCTGGAGTTCTATAGTTGGTTGACCACCAGTAAAAGCTCTCATGATTTTCTGAGCACCAACGTCTGGAGAGTCTGTGGTGTATACAGCAGTCTCAGGTTTAGAAGAAGACATCTTCCCTTCAGGACCTAGACCCGGGAGTAGCTTGTTGTGGACCTGGGACGGTTTAGGATAGCCCAGGCTCTGCGCTAGATCTCTAGCTATCCTCCAGTATGGGTCTTGGTCTATGCCTGCTGGTATTAAGACATATGTCTCTTCACCGAATATTTCAGTAGGAAGAAACGATACAGCCATTTGTAGGACTGGGTAAAATATTAGTCCTACGTTAGTAGAGTCCGCAAATCCGAATGTTGCTCTCTGTGTCGAGTAAGTAAGCTTCTTTGCGACTCTCACTGCTATAGGGTATAGATAACCTATGTCCTCAGTATCTATAATGATGTGGGTCTTCTTATAGTCAAATCCTAAGGCGATGAGGTCTAAGGAGTTCTCGTACGCAAAACTGTTGCTCTCCAAGAGGTCGAGCTTCTCTTCATGTAGAAACTTCTCATCGTCCGTCATCTGAAAGAAGAGGTCTAAGCCTAGTTTCTCCTGTAACCATCGAGTAAATATCCAGGGTAGGATGTGTCCTAAGTGCGTAGATCCTGAAGGACCTCTACCAGTGTATAAAGCACACCTATACCCAGCTTCGTATTTACTCAAGTACACGTCCAAGTCTCTGTGAGAGTAGAACACCCGCCTTCTCAGCATGGTGTGAGATTCCCCAGCAAGTCTTTCGAGGTACCGCACCTCAGAATCTGTTAGTGGTTTAGCTCCAAAGACCTTCAGTAGCTTATCATAATCTACAAAAGCCTCAGCTGCCCAGGGACCTACTTGAACAGATTCTTCCACAATACGAGACACCGCTAATAGATATAAAACTCAGCTTTTAAGTAGTTCGACGTAGCTAAGATACGGCTAAGCTCTCTGAATTTTGGCCAGAGTGCCACTATCTACTACAGCGTAGCCTCCCTCGATTCTAGAGCCCGCAAGCTTTATTTTCTGCGTGCGAGTTAGGGTCTGTATTGGTACGTAAAACTCGCCTGCTACTCTGTGCACTACAACAGCGTTTTCCTCTATAAGCTTTAGTCCCCTCAATATCTTCGTTACAACTGTTCCGGATGCTTCGGAGTCGCACTCTATGGTATAGAAAGGACCTTCGCGCTCGAAGCGTTTCTCCAAAAAGGAATCTATACACTTGCGTATACTCTCTACAGACTCTCTAAAGGTTCTTATTGCCCAGAGGAAGTAGTCGTAGTTTAAAGGCATGAAAGCCGTGTACTCAGGTCCCTCTACGTCCGTAGCGTACTCAATAATATATGCTGCCTCGTAAAGGTCCATGATACCGGCATCGTAGTTGGGAACATACGTCCTGTCCTCTAATGACTTGAGAGACTCTACTTTAAGTTCCCTAGCTATATCGCTCTCGGTTACCTTACTAACAGGCTTACCGAAGTATTTTAAAACGCATGTATCGACGCTGTACCTTACTACATCCTCTAGAGGCATCGAGCCCCAGCCTATGAGCTTAGGTGCTACAACTTCCCGCAGGATACCGGAACTCTCCATATTGCTTACAAGTTCCTGTACTTCCTGACTGAGGTTGCTAGCAAGAGACCTGGGCGTGTACTTCGTTAGAGCAGAAGATAGTAAAAGGGTGTACTCCTCTCTCGAGAGAGTGACTAGTTCTCGTACAAGGTCTAAAACCACGTGGAACACATGTTGAGAATGCTTTTTTGATCTAAGTTCAGCTAACTCTAAGCAACCCACGCAGTTCTGAATGTAGGCCTCGACACCTATGACCTTATTATTTAGCTGACTGAAGTCTACGGGATCTACCGCAAGGTAGAACTCGAAGTCTATTCCTAGAGTTCTCAGTGCCCGCAGTATTACACCGCTTGATACTAGAGCCTCAGCACTAACATCTCCAACGACAACTAGAAGCTCTCCTTTACGGACTATCTCAACTAGACTCTTAATGCGGTACTGTTCCTTCCTCTGTTGCGGTATTAACCCCAAAATCTCCCTACTCACTACTCTCTAGTCTATATAAGGGCTGAGAAACTAGCACAGATGCCTCCTCTGGCTTGTACGACCAACTCTCGGGAATTCTCCCAACACTCTTATAATATTTAGCCAGCCTGTGGATCTTAGATTCTATCTCTATCAACCCCTTCAGGCTGTGAGTGTCCTTAGGGTGTACCGCCAGGTGGTTCCTCAAGTTTACAGCCCTCTTTATCAGATTATAGAGGTCTTCTGGCAGAACTAGCTTTACATCGTGTTTTCTGAGAACCTCCTGGATTTTTTGCCCTACAACAATTTTAGCTAGTGGAATCCCGTACTGGTCTCTTAAAATTACTCCGATCATGGAGGGTGGGTATCCTTTCTTAGCTAACTCCACTATAACAGCCTCTACTTCTTCGGGTGTGAACTGAACCCACCTAGGTGCCACTCCAGTTGAGGGTCTTGTCGAATGCGACTGGCCCTTCTTCCTCCTCTTGTTCATTCTAGCTTCAGCACCCTAAAAGCTTAGGGTAAAAGCTTAAAAGTCTAGAAGTACCGAAAGTTCCGGCTCTTACAGTGAGGCTGTCTTATAAGCCCGTCTAGAATAGTGAAACGCTTAAAGCTTCTCAGTGAGGGCTAGTATTAACTCAGCACTCAAGGAGGTAGAAAATGTTGACTGCTAAGAGAATTTAACACTTGACGAAATAAAACGATAGTAAGCTGTGGGAGTAGACTAGGCAGAATCACAGTGATACTTCTTCTCCTGGTTTAAGGACTACTATCTCAACAGCTAGCTCTCTCTTTTTAACCTCATTTACGAACTCTTGAGGTGTGCCCCAGAGCACTGGGAACGTGCCGTAGTGCATCGGAATAACGTATTTAGGTCTAAGAAGATCTACTGCTAGCGCTGCCTCCTCTGGACCCATGGTGAAGTGTCCCCCGATCGGTAGGAGAGCTACCTTAGGCTTATAGAGTTCTCCGATTAACTTCATATCATAGAAGACTCCCGTATCACCAGCGTGATAGAGAGCTTCTTCCTGAGACCTTATTATCACTCCAGTAGGAGTACCTCGTGCTGATGAGTGCTGCGCCGGTGTTAGCACTACCGATAGCTTATCTGTCAGCTTTATCGGCCCACCTATGTTTGCCCCAATAGTTCTATCCATGCCGACTTTCTCCCCTACGTATGCCGCGATTTCGTATACGGATATCACCTTGGCTCTAGGTGCTACCTTTAGCACATCTATAGAGTTCCCTAAGTGATCTCCGTGGTCGTGTGTTACCACTACATAGTCTACATCGGCATAGTCCTCCGGCTTACTCGTGTATGTCGGGTTATTAAGCCAAGGGTCTATTAAAAATCTCGCACCTCCTATTATTACGTAAAATGCTGCATGACCCAACCACTTTATCTTCATATACGTCCCGGAGTATATAGCACGAGTCAGCTTAAAACTGCTAACCTAAGCTTTCGCTTAACTTCTCTGAGAGAATTTCAAGGGCTTTCGCTAAAGATCCTCGAACGGCATTAGTAGCAGCAGCTTTACCCATATTAAACTCCTCACGCAAGCTTTCCCAGGGCTTGCCTTGAAGCACTTTAGCAATTAATATCTGACCACTTTTTTGCTCTACTCGACCGAATCTGCCCTCATATACAAGCTTCTTAACAGCTAGTAATGCGGAGTCAAAGACTACTTCTAGAGTGAATACTGCGGATATGTAGAGAGATAGTCTCTCTAATTGGGTATCTCTAAGATCTATCGCCTTAGATATCTCGAGGGGTTTCTCAAGAGAACTCAGTATCAAATAGGCAGTATCGGTTTCAAAGTCTCTATAGACCGCTGGAAGAGACTCGACAAACTTTACAATAAAGTCCCCTAAAGAGACCTCAACAGCACTTCTCCACGCATCTGTAAGTGGGTGTATTACGAGAGCCGTATACTCACCACTCACTGGGTTTCTTTCTGGAGATAGGTGAAGCACTCTAAACCCATTTTTAAGCCAGAAGTTCAGAAGCTCGTACGTTACACCAAAACCCGCACCCACCCAATCATAGCCTCTAGCTCTAGCTTCATCGAGAATTTTCTTGATGAACTCAGACCCTACACCCATACCTTGCGCATCTATGTGAACAGCTATTCTAACGACTCTCCACCCGATACCTTCTCCAAAGATTCTCCTCCTGAGGTGCTTTAGGAGCCTATCGGGTATTATGTTCCCAGATATCTTGCCTCCCTTAAGCAACTCATCTATGTACTCGCTCGTTAGACCCCCCTCTTCGGCTAACTGCGCAGCTGCTATGACTTTTCCGTTTTTTAAAACCATGGCCCTCACGGCGTGGTGTGGAGCGTCTGCTATCATTCCCAGATCATCTGGCTCATTTCTGTAATGCGCTAAAACGTAAATACCAAACAGCTGTCTTAGAAGTACTTCGTTCTCTGGTTTAAAGAGTTCTTCCGGTTCGTAAGCAACGTAAGAGTAGTCACCCTTCTTTATGGACTCTATGTCTTCTGCAGTAAGCTCTATAGGCTCTGCATTTAGGAGGAGCACATCAAACTGAAACCTCTCTATCGGGTCATCGGCAGAGTACCTTATCGGCTCACTCATCTCAACTATTGCTAGCTTAGTCTTTTTGTCATCTTTTATCCTCTTTAAGAAGCGCACTGAGAAGCCTCGACCAGCGCCCTCATAGCCATGTATTGTCGTAGAGAATATAGTGCGCCCAAACTTCCTCCAGATCTTGTGGAGAAGAGGTACCGGAATCCCGGCTGCTTCATCAACTACGACCATATCTACGCCCAGCTTGAGTACGTCAAGTGGAGACCAGTACTCAATACTGAACCTATCACCCTTTATCTCTATTATGAAGCCTTCTTTCTTTATAACTCTAAACTCCTTCTTAAGGACTTCTAGAGCTTTAGTCGCTAGAAGCATCATCGACTGAATAGAGCTAGGTTCGTTAGCGGTTACTGCTACTCTAACCCTGTTCTTAAACCTCAGAAGCTCTCGTATGAGTCCTACAACACCTATCCCAACAGCGGATGACTTGCCCCTCCCTCTATCAGCTATAACTACGACTACTTGATGCCTAAACTCCTTAAACTTCTCGACCATGTTCTTCTCTACAGCCTCGATGACACTTACCTGGTCTTGAGTTAGTGCGAGCCTGTAGAGCTCGTCTGGAAAAAGCCTCACTTGAGGCAGCTCTAGTTCCCTCTCGCTTCGCAGGTTCTTAACCGCCTCTTTGATACCGACATCCCTTTTTAGTAGTTTATTGCTCTCTACATCGTAGACTACGACTCCGTCGTGACTGTAGAGGTGGCGTATAAACCACTGAACAAAAACGTGCCTAGGCTTAGGATGATTCGGTACGACTAGGCTCTGCTTAAATAAGGTCATATGCTTAGGCCAGGCGTCATGGGGTGGAGTAAGGAGTAATATAATACCACCTCCCTCAACTATCCCGAGTAACCTCCCTACATCGTTCGGCCTCAAATCGTTGAGAAGGTCTAATACTAGAACCTGTACTGTTGTTCCCAAATACTTGGCGCTCTTCTCGTATACCACTACTTCCAGCTCTGCTGTGACCCCGCTTGAAGGCTTGGCAAAGTGCTTCAGTACTTTTCTAACTAACTTCATCCTCGCCACAGCTTCTGGGAACTCATCGTGATAGAAGTAGAGGACTTTCACAGTGCGTTCTCTCTTCTCTAGCTGCCTAACTACCTTAAGATACCTTATTATTAACTCAGCTGCTAGTCCTGCCAGTTTTAAGTCGCTCTTTCCGCAGAGAGCTATAATCCTCCTCTGGTTAAGTGCTTGTGCAGCACTAACGCTCCTCTTAAAGACCTGAAGCAGCTCGTGGTAATCTCCTCCAGCAAGCTCTCTAAGCTTATCCCGTATTTCCGTGAAGGAGCTCTTCAAGTTAGGCACCGAACTTCTCAGCTCTACCCGAGTAGTCCATTAAAACCCCAAATAGCTCAGTGTTTCTGAGCCTTCCAAGCGAGCCTTTCCTGGCCTCTCTTTCCGTAAGCCTAGAGAATCCGTCTGCCAAGATCCCGGGAGCATAAACCATAACAGGTACTGGGTCAGACGTGTGGTCTCTCACTGTAACAGGCGTGGTGTGGTCTCCGAGAAATGAAATCACTACTTCTTCTAAGTCTACTCTATCCACTATATAGGATACTCCCTTTAAGGTTCTCTCGATCACATCGACTTTTGCCTCCAGATTTCCGTCGTGGGACGCCGAGTCAGTTCCCTTGACGTGTACATAGATGAGGTCGTAGTCCTGATTATAGAAGTCTACTGCTACCCGTGCTTTAACCATTATATCGCTATCTACACCTCCAGTAGCACCCTTGGGAGTTACTGTTTCAAAACCTAGGAGTGCGCAAACTCCTTTCACTAGCGCAGTAGCTGATACAGCTACAGCCTTTCCTAAGTTAAAGTCTCTTCGCTCAGAGAACTTAGGGTATTTCATCATTTTACCCGCTCCTCTGAGTAGTATTATGTTAGCAGGAGGCATACCGCTTTCGATCCTCTTAGAGTTCAGGGGGCACGTGCTCAGTAAGTCGTAAACCTTCCTAGTGAAGATGTTGACAACTCTAGCCATTCTTTCTGCTCCCTCATCAACTACTAGAGGCCTAGATTCTGGCACCTTCACACCTTCGGTGTGGGGGTCTGTGTCACTTACCGCATCGGATAGGGAAACACCTCTAAACACTACGGCGACTCTGTGCTCGGTCGCATGGTGTATCTCGACTCTGACGCCATCAATTTCACCGATATTTTCGTTTAAGTACTTGACTAACTGCCTCGCTTCCGGTATGCTTCTACCAGCCCTCCTATCTACCACTACCATGTCCCTATCGACTGTGGCAAAGTTTCCTCGAAATGCTACATCCCCTGGATATAGTACGGCACCAGCACCTATGGCTTCAAAAGGGCCTCTACCGGGGTAATTATTGAGCGGGTTAACTCCAAACAGAGCTAAGTGTGCTGTATCGCTCCCAGGCCTAACACCTGGCTGAATAGGGTCCCACAAGCCTATTGCGGACTTACGAATTAAGTCAGCTACTACACTAAAGTCTACTAACTCAAGCGGAGTCTTCATACCTAACTTCGGCACGGGTCTATCTCCCAATCCGTCCGCAACCACCAACACAACTTTCAGTTTCTTCAACTGCCAGCCCCAGGATATTAACCTCGGCTACCTTATGTGCGTTCCATGACTCGCGACTCTCTCCTAGCCCTCATTGTCTACATCGAATGCGGCTATAGCAGTGTTTAAACTTAGATGGTGCTGACTAACGATGGTGCTGACTTTAGCCTAAGATAACTTGTCTACCCCCTCGTTACTCTGAATGGGGAAGCTTTCAGTTACTATGGTACTCCCACTAGGGTAATATTCTACTCTAGTGAAGAGCTATCTCCGGTGGAGACGAAGTTCGATTTAACGTAGAAAAGAGTGAGTGGTGGGTAAGCTGCTTTCACTTGATCTCTTATGAGTATAGACTAACATTACATTGAGTAAGACTTGTTTAGAGGACAATAGCGTTCTAAACTTACTTGAAGATTATTTGCGGGGACTATCGTCGCTCTCGCAATTTCTGCTGTGACTGAAATTGCTACTTAGTCATGCGATAGAGTTCGCGATAAGAGCTAGTCCTGTTGAGTGCTAATGTAGTCCAGTAGTTCACTCAACGATGGAGTGGGTAGTCCACGCTTATCGAAAAATTTGATCAAGTTAGCTAGGTCGCGGGTTAAGTACTCGATCGCGTTCGGGTGGTCTAGAGTTACAGCTTGACTTACGTCTATTATATAGTGCGTTCCCTCCCAAATCATTACGTTATACTCGCTGAGATCTCCGTGAACTAATCGAGCTTTCTGAAACATCTTCCTTAAGTCCTCTAATAACTTTTTAAAGATTCTCTCAAGCTCCCCTAAATCTAGGTCGAGGTCCTTAAGTAATGGTGCTGGAACCCCGTCATGTCCTATGAAGCTCATGACGAGAATATTCTCGTGTACTGCTAAAGGCCTAGGCACGGAGACCCCTGCCTCGTACATCCTCGTATAGTTACTGAACTCTTTTTTTGCCCAAAGAGAATACAACTTTCTAGTTGAAGTAGGTACTCTCCCAGAGAACCTTGGGTCTGCCTCTAGGTACTTAGTTATACCTTTCCTGAACTCTGCTGATGAGGTCAAGTAGATCTTTATAGCGATGTCTTTCTTCTCGAAGCTCTTGCCCCAGTAGACCCTAGCTTCTTTTCCAGCACTTACGACTCCCTTAACCTCGTAGATAACTTTTTTACGGACAAGCTCCAAGAGAGCTCTAACTGTAGCCGCATCAAATACTTCTTCAACTACTTCGAATAGGTCCTTATCTACTCTACGGGGTTCTCTAGAGGTGAGCCTATAGTACTCGTCTACCAACCTATCAATGTCACTACGTCCTATACGGTACCACCAGCGTACTCAATAAGCTTAGGGTCAAGATAGCCGTGTTCAATAAGCTTCTTTCTCTCATCCCTAGAGTACTTGTATACTATATCACCCCTGTCACTGACTTCAGCCCAAAGCTCCACTAGAACTACATCGAGTGGGGATATCCAGACCTTCTTTCTGAGCTTCCCGGGTATTCTAGCTACTCGAGCTTGCTCATCAGTACAGACTACTTTAACGTAATTAGCACCAACTAGCTGGCTAACTACGCAAATGACCTGCGTCTTACTCTCCGGGATCGGCACGTCTTTCGGTTTAGTCTGACTCAGCTTTCTCACCACTAGATATTTACTTAAGCTCCTATATCTACAGAAGAACTTCGTATTTCATACCAAAGCGCTTTTACGCTACAAGCTATCGATTACTTAACTTACTTAGAACTCCTTTTGTATTGTTTGCTGTTTTCGTTATAGTATCTCTAATTATGTTTCTCTCCACTGCTAGCTCTTTTCATGTATCACGGGCTTCTGCCTCCATAAGCTGTTAAGAGTGAAGCTGAGGGTCTCCCCCGTCTTTAAATCGCGTAAAACCACCATCCTCGGGTTCGCCTCAACTACTTCATATATGCTACTCTGCAACTCGACGAGATCTCCTCTTTTAATCTCGTAAATCCTAACGGAGAATACGGCTTTAGGTCTTCTATGAGCGTGTTTAAATCCCTTCCACGTAGACAGTACCCTAGTAATGTAACTAGACTCTAAGTCTCTAATTATCCGTAGAGCCGAGGATTTCTCTGCTATATGTAGGTCCACACCCTCTTTATACTCCTTAATGTCTACTACACCAGGGTATTTATAGGCATCACTTGCTATTTTCGAGACTAGTGCTGACGCCCTCGAGTTGCCAGGCCTTAACTGCAGTATCGCTTCGAAGCTCTTAGTTCTGTACCTATAGCACTCAGGGCATATAGTGCTCTTCACAACCAATCTAACTCTCAACTCCTGACGTAAAGCAACCCCGCTAGCTACTCCCCCTACTTCAATTACCGCCTCATCGGCATGGAGTTCGATCTTGGATACAGTAACTTGGTTAACTCCTTCAGCTACTCTTCCCCTAGCGACGTAGCCTTCAACTAAGCTTCTAACGTACTCGACTAGACCGATGTCGAAGAACTTTCCCCCACGAGACCTTATGGCACCACAAGAGCGGCATATAAACACCTCGACGTAGTTTGGAAGCTGAACTAGTCTCTTAGTGCTAGTAAAGCAGCTGGCGCAGAGGCCCTGTATTAGAGGGTTGTCTTGAGACTCCTGGCGTCCGCACTTAGCGCAAAACGCTCTCAAGACTCGTACCTAAGTATTATAGTGTACGGTATTCCAGAGATTCTGTTAACTGCTAATGGGTGCGCTAACCCTGCCTCTATAAGCTTGCTCACTATGTGCTCCCCAACTGCTAATACGTTATTCAAAGACTCTATTAACGCTATGGCCTCATCTATTTCCACAATGTCTCCCCCAAAAAACTCCTCGTTAATCTCGAGAACTAAGTCCCCGTCACGAAAGACCTTTCCCAGGAGCTCCTCGTCGCACACTCCAGCAACCTTCCTGAGAGAGCCACTCTCATCTACTTCAACGACTTTTATGTAAACTCTCAATACTACCACGCAGGTCTTACCGTTGCTTCAGCACCACAAGCTAAGCACTTTAGGATCCATATACGGCCTTCTCTCCTTAGTTCTGTTTGATATGAGTGACACGTGGGGCACCTAACGTAAAGCTCGACGAACTTCTCAAACAACTTGTTGAGAGATGCCTTACTAACATTTTGGTGTATTATTGCGTTACCATCTCTATCTAGGCTACCCTTGGCTCCCATACTCTTAAGCAGGTACCTTAAGACTAGCCTAGGGTCTCTACTAATAATCTCGCAGACTAGCTTGAAGTTCTTGATCTTAGTGTGTATACCGACTACTTCTGTCTCAAGTGGTGGTATTTCGATCGGTGCTTCAGCCCTCTTTAAAGGTAGCTTAGAGTACAGCCTTTCGAGTAGCTCATCGTAGTCTAGGTTTAGTATCCTCACTCACCCCAATCACCTACTTTGAGAGCAATATAACTATTTCCTAATCTCCGCCTTGTCCTGAAAAGCTTGGTTTCCTCGAGTTACAGAACTTAGAGTCGAATAGCAAGCGAAAAAGAGATCTAACAATCTCCACTACCTCGCGTCATCCAAAGAAGCACCCAGTTTAGAAAATACTAGAATTAGACAAAGGATCGGTTGGAGTAGCTAGTGAGGGGTTCAGCTCTTATGTAATTTTATATTGGTTGGTTTCATTGCCCTATCTCTTTCCCCGCATTCTTCTCGGGTTCTCATCAGGCTTGGGGGCGTTCGAGGTGACCACGGGCACCCCACATCTTGAGTAACTCGGGGAGAGCCCCTAGGGAGCTCTCAACCCCTCATCGAACTATCCCCACACACCACTACACATAGAGTACTTACAAGCGCCCCCATCCACATAAACAAATATGAAGAGATGTGAAACCCGAAACAGCTACTCAAGGCTCCCTCCACTCCTCTGGTTGTTCAGCTTAATAGTTTGCTGCTGAGTTAGTGAGGGTAGTGCGTGAGAGCTTCTCTATTTTTCCTCGGTACTGGAGCTCCGGACGCTGGTTCTGACGATATGCCAGCAGTTGCTTTCAAGGCTGGTTCTAACTTGTTCCTTCTTGATTCCGGGGAGGGAGTTCAACATAAGCTTGTAAACATAGGGATAGGGTTGAGCAAGGTGAGTAACATCTTAATTACGCATCTACATGGTGACCACGTTCTAGGTCTTGTTCCATTCATACAGACTAGGACGCTCATGTTTAAGCCAGCACCTCCGATAGCCATATTAGGACCCCCCGGACTGGCGAAGTACCTTAATGAAAGCTTTAGCTCTCTATACTTCGACCCGGGCAACAGCTTAGAAGTTCAAGAGCTGAAGGGATCGGAAGAGCTAAAGATACGGGGTGCCGCTATTCGAGCAGAGCTCTTAGACCACACGGTATTCACCATCGGGTACTTAGTAAACTTGAGTAGAGACTTCAGTTTATGCTACCTTACTGACACTAGACCTTTAACTAGGGAAGACCTCAACTTGGGTTGCTCTGTCTTAATACATGACTCTACCTTCTCCTGGATAGACCTAGATAGGGCAAGAGAGTTTAAGCATACGACAGCACTTGAGGCAGCAATGTTCGCAGCAAGAGCTGGAGCAAAGCTACTCTTTCTCTACCATATATCATCTAGGTATAGAGACAGGAGGTTTTTAGAAAGTGAAGCGAGAAGGCACCACCCAAACTCTCACGCAGCAGCAAAGTACATGCGCCTGAACTTAGTACTATAGAGTCTCTACTCCTAATTCAGTAGTGAAAACCTCTCCTCAACTAAGACCGCTTTCTTTACGTTATTTTTAGGGAAAAGCGATCGATTACACTGCGAAGGAGTACTAAAATGATTTTGTGGAGCAAAGAGAGACGTTCTGTAGGCTTATGAACGTATTAGGTAAGTCAATAAACAGTGATTCAAGTCGGATACCCCAAACAACATCACGTATCAGTGGGCATGACTCTCCCCATCGACTTGCCGAGAGTTTTTGCTATCCATAATCTCCAGTCACTCACGACTTATATACGCTGGAGGTATCAAGCAGTAAGCATTCGTGCTTACTGCTGAGATGCGCAGTACTGCTCTAAGAGGTTCTTAAAGAAGTCTTTTGAGGCGCTTACGTACCTTACGTACTGGCGCGATGGTATGGATATGTATTCTTCTTCCTCTACGTACACAGACTTCCAGCCCACTTTTTCCTCAAGATATTTGAATAATCTTTCTTTATCTAGAGCTTTTAGTGCGTCCTCGAGGTAGGGAAATTCTTCCGTGCTCTCGTAGTGAAGGGCTATTGCTCGCAGAGATACCTTTACATCTGGCTGTCTAGTGATCTCGATGTACCCTACCGTCAGGTGTCCCCTCTTTCTGAAGTACTCGCTTAACGCTCTAGCTAGTCTCTCTGCTGCCGTATAGCAGTAAGACAGCTTCTATCACCTTAGTAAGTATCCTATGGGCAGGGAGATGAAGACCTCTATGAGTGCTGCTATAACTAGGAATAAGAGTACTAAGTTGAGCCTACTTAGAGACTCTCTGTACTGGTGTAGAGGAAAGAGAGCGACTCTTTTCCCGAGTACTCTCAGTACTAGGGATAATATTGTTAAAAACCCTATCTTAACTCCGAGATAGCTGGAGTAAATTATAGCTGGGAGCTCGAAGATACCGTGTGGTACTAGAGCTAGTGAGCCGTACCCCACGAAACTTATAACAGATCCCAACATGTAACCATTTGCGTAGAGAACGTATAGTGGGTAAACTAGAGTAAAGCCTAATATAACACACCTAACAGCTACTCCAACGTTGTTGTAGAGTATTATGCTCAACAACCCCACTAACCGACTCACAATATCTTCGGACTTTGCTACGGGCTTCATGAGTGTCGAGATCTGCTCTTCAACACTCTCGAAAGGCATAGGACTAATTAAGCCCACAACCATCGCTATAGAGAATACCGAGATCGCAGTCAGTAGAGACACGATACTTAAAGCACGCATGACCCCCTGAGGATATCGAGCTTAGAGCTAAAATAAATCATAAAAATGCGTTCCTACTCAGCCTTAAAACTGAGAGACTCTCTACGCGAAGACAGCTGCTCATAGTTTTTCATTTAAGAATTTTTTTGTCTGCGTACTTCTTCTTAGGACCAACAATGAAGGCAGCAATTATTGCTGGAGGACTTGGAAAGAGGTTAAGGCCTCTTACTGAAGATAGACCTAAGCCCCTAGTTGAAGTTGCGGGAAAGCCTATTATTGAGTGGCAGATTGAGTGGTTAAAGCAGTGTGGTGTCAGCAGCTTCGTCGTTCTCGCTGGGTACTACAGAGAGAAGTTGATAGATTTCCTTGGCTCAGGCTCTAGGTTCGGTGTTCACGTAGCATACGTTATCGAGGACGAACCTCTGGGGACTGGGGGAGCTATAAAGAACGCTGAGAGCGTGATAGGTAGTGATACCTTTATAGCTGTTAATGGAGACGTAGTGACTAATATCCCGGTAGGAGAGCTGGTTAAGTACTTAAACGATCTTCGCGATGCGGTGGCTGCTATAGCTCTCGTCCCACTAAGGTCTCCCTATGGTATAGTCGAATTAGATAGAACAGGTAGAGTAGTATCTTTTAGAGAGAAACCTGTTCTAGAGGAGTACTTGATTAACGCAGGTGTATACGTCATGAAGCCAGAGATCTTCGAGTACTTACCTTCTAAGGGAGACGTAGAGCGAGATACCTTCCCGAAGCTAGCCGCAGAGGGCAGGCTCGCCGGTAGAGTGTTTAGAGGCTACTACTGGAGGTCGATAGACACGATTAAAGACGTTGAAGAGGCCTCTCACGAGATATCTAGGTACTTGAGGTCTTAGCGCAGGTCTAACTCCACGGACCTTAAAGAACCTATACATACTTATTGCGTTATAGCAACAAGAACGTCTTTGTATAGCTACCTCGGTGCTTTAGTTTAGGCTGCACTTTACTAGAGCCAACCTATGCTAGCAGATTTCCTAAGTACTGCTGTAGTTCTTTCTTCAGGTTCGACCTGGAAGTAACTAGTAGCTTCACACCATACCTCACAGCCTTAATGGCTTGAGATACGTCATTCACTAACCAGGCAACTACGTCCACTCCCTTGCTCGAGCACTCCCTAACTACTCTCGGCCTCAGTACTGATGCTGGTAGCGCTAGCACGTTCACTCCTTCTCTAGCTAGTAGAGAGACGTTAGGAAACGGGTTCGCTAATTTGAGGATCGTTCTAACCTTACTCGACTTACTCCTTACTACTCTAACGTAGAGTAAGTCTTCAACTAGAACGTAAGCTTTGCCGATAGCTCCCGCGTCCTCTATGGTTTTAGCGACAGTATCTAGAACTTGCGGATCTCTAACCCAGAAGAGTAGCTCGACTCGCGAACTCCTTAGGACGTCCTCCACTTTGAGTACTCTAGCTCTCTGAGCGAGTTCGACCTCAGTTTGACTTATCTCACTAAGCCCTCCAGCTGGGCAGACTACCGGTACTCTATCTTTCGTAGAGCATACTTCAAGCACTACTCCGTCTACTCCGGGCTCTAGATACCCAAAAAGTTCTTCACCTCCAACCTCAGTCAGTGATGTTAGTCTCCTTAAAGCGTATACCTTGACCGTATTCAGCACCCAGAGATAGGGATGTTTAAGTATAAAGAGCTTAGCATACTCGCAGCCTTCCAGCCTGCAGTTCCTCGCTATAAGAGTTTCGCCAATCTTAAGTCAGTAGTAAATAACGAATTTAAGAGCTTCGAGAAAAGGGAGGAAAAAGGTAGTTAATTTTGTGCCGAGTCTCTTATTTGGGTGCTCCAGTCACCTTTCTTATGGTTATGAATGCTAGTGTGGCCATTATGAACGCTAGTAGTGCGAATACCACTGCTATGTAAGATGCCATAGCTGCTCCATCTACTCTCCCAGGAATGGCGGCAACGTCAGACTTCACTCCAGCTACGTCTGACTTAACTGTCGCTATATCAGATCTAGCAGCAGTGAGGTCGGTCTTAAGTCCTGCGACATCGGACTTCACTCCAGCTACGTCGGTCTTCAGAGCAGCTACGTCGGTCTTAACTCCCTTGATATCTGCCACATCGGCCTTAATGGCGTCTACGCTAGTCTTAACTGCGGAGACGTCTTTGGCTACGCTACTTAAAGCATCTGATACCGTCTTTAGGGTTCCTGCTACAGCATCTACCTTACTGCTAACTGTATCTACTTTACTACTGACAGTGTCTACTTTACCGCTGACTGCGTCGACCTTAGAGGTTATCGTTGTTACAGCAGTACTGAGAGCTTTAGAAACGCCGTCTATAGCTGTCTTGAGGTCTGCTGTCGAGGCGTCTATCTTAGTCTTGAGGTCGGCTACTGCGGCATCGATCTTAGAGGATAGTGCAGCTGTTGAACTGTCTATTCTCGAGGTTATAGTGCCTGTTGCTGCGTCTATTCTAGAACGTAGCTCAGTTACTGCGGCATCGATCTTAGAGGTCAGTAGTGCTACGGCACTGCTTAGCGCAGTCGACACGGCATCTATCTTCGAGCTTAGAGTGGCTGTTGCTTTGTCGAGTTCTGCCTTCGTCAATAGTGTGCTGATGTTGTTTACTACGAATACGTAGCCAGCTTTCGCAACCTTAACGGTTCCATCGGGTAGTGAGTACGCAAGGCTAATTGCGTACGCACCAGGTTCAACTACAGGTACGTAGATACCTAGTACGTCAGTAAATGGTGATGTCAGTATGCCCCTAGCGTCCGCAAGCCACCTGGTTACGTGAGCGTTTAGAGTGTATGCTGCGTCAGTGCCGTTGAAGAGTACGGCGTACATAGCTATTCCTGATGGGAAGCCTGAGCCGATCACCCTAACGAAGCCTGAGCCAACTATCACCGGCACTACGTCTTTGTTCAGGTCTAGTATTAGCACCTTCGGCACTACCTTAGGTGATGCCGTTACCAACTTGGTTGTGTTGAAGAAGTCTGTTACTGTTATCGACCCTGAGGCAGTCCCGACAACAGTTATTGTGTAGGTTCCCTCAGGTACTGAGGGAACAACGAAGGACACTTCCTCAGTGCTCTTGTTTACCTTTGCTGTCAGCATTAGCTTTCCTCCAAAGTACACTCTTATCGTCTCACCGGGCGATAGACCGGCTACTACGACCTTTATTACGTCACCTAAGTAGTCGCACTTAGCTGTGTATACAGCACACTGAGCACAGTACTTAACCCCGGCAACACCGAGGCTCTCTGGGCATGGACATACTTCAACTCTCTTGTCGTTATAGCCTGCCCAGACTTCCGGCACGATCTTCCCTGTGTACCAGTAGGCCTTAGCTCCAACGATTATAGCTAGAGTGTACTCGTAGCCCCACTTATCGACTCCCCATATGTAGTGTACACCGAAAGTAGCGTCCTCGGGTATCTTGACTTTAAACGTTAAGTTGCCGTCCTTACCTAGGGTAAACGTATCTAGTAACAGTATCTTCTCCCAGTATACATATAGAGTGTTGTATCCTGGGTAACCCCAGGCAGCACCCGGACCGTAGCCGTAGGCAGCCATAGTGACAGTCATGCCAGGGTATATGACTCCAGGTGTTAGCAGTATGAGTAGTGGTCTCACTATATAGTAGACGTTTCTGAACTCGAAGGATGGTCCGGTAACTGGTGCTGCTGTCACTTTAAGTGTTGCGGTTATAGTTCCGACATCGTAGCTCCAGTCGACCGACCAATCTATACCGGCATCCGTGAACTTCAGTGTCGGTATCTTGATTATGTAGTCTGTAACAGACATGTTGGTTGGGTACTCATAGAACCTGCTGACCGTGGTTCCAGTGTCCTTATTCGTGTAGGTAACGGATAGGTTGGCCTTCGTTACTACTAGGCTCCACTCCCTCAGTAGTAGCAGTATCTGGTTCGGGTAGCTATAGAACGTTGCCCAGTACCTATAAGCACCTGGTGTCGGTGGCTTATCTGGGTAATACGCTGTGGGCACTATGTTGAAGGATAGGTCAGCCTGGTATGCACCTAGAGTCTCATTGTAGGTGGGAGTTATGGTCGTCTCGAACATAGTGACAAAGGGTACCGTAGTTATGTTGTAGAGAGCGAATTTTACATTACCATCTACTAGGTTAGCTGCCAGCTGGTAGAGCTTCCCTCCGTAGGATATGTTTATTCTGAGCACCTCCGTGAGGACGTAGGACATCCTCGACTGCTTGAGGACGTAGTCTAGCTTAGCGTCTACGTAAGACGTAGCACTCACTGACGCTCTAGTGCCTAGTGCTCCAACTATGACTGACTCACTTATTATGACTGTTCCCTTCTTTTTGAGTTCTATCGTGCTGGTGTTAGTGAATGTCGTGGGAATAGGGGCTTCGTAGACTATGGGTATGTACAGTCCCGCAGTCATGTTGAATCCTTTCTTAGCTGGTGTCCAGTCCTTGAGGTCAGTCTTAGTGAAGTAGCCGAATTCGTTAGTCGTAAACGTCGTTGGTGGAGTGAAGGTGTACTTTACGTTAGTAAAGTTTATGTTGAAGAACTCTACCTTGAGTATCCTAACCTTCGGGTCGAACCCGTAACCAGTTATAGTGATGGCCGTTAGCTCGCATACTGCCGCATCACATCTTCCATTACTTTCGAACGGAGTTACGATTACCTGCGGTCTTACCTCTAGTGACCCTGGCTTCACGTTAGTTATGTCAGTAGCTACTGGTATTCCAGTTACCTTGTAGGTACCTCTCGGAAGACCAAACCCAGTTAGGTCGAGTAATTTGATCGAGGTGCTTCCAGTCCCATCAGTTCCTATGGTTACTGGAGTAATGGGGTAAGTACCTGTTAGAGGACCCTCAACATTTATACTGCTCACAGTGTCTCCTGGTAAGTAGCCCAAGAACCTGACGGTAACGGTTACAGGAGCGTAGTAGGGGCTTGTAGCCGTCGGAACGACTACGGTAGTTGATGGTGGAGTTACGACTACCTTCGGGTACACCACTGTCTCTTCATAATCGGCAAGAGTGCCCCATATCTCTAGGACTACATAGAGGTCTATTAGTCCATCACCATTAGTGTCAGTAGCGCCGGGGAGGGATTCGGGTAGTGTCAGTATGACATCGTATGCTCCGGGAACGGATGCGTACCTAGATACCCAACTCCACACTTCAGAACAGGCAAGATCTGGGCAGAGCTTCACGGTGTAGGTAGTAGCCATGTAGACTTCTATCGATACTACCACTGGCTCTCCTGGGTATATCTTTGCTGTCTTAATCTCCACTATCCTGCCGGGAGATATCTGCGCTGTAACTATGTTAGCTACTGGCAGTAGTAGGCTGGCTAGTATTACTGATAGTATTAAGATTGAGCCTATTGACTTGGGACTCATGTGGTTTTACCCTCAACTCCATTCTCGACCAGTAAGTATTTAAGGGATCTGTCTAAACTTGTACACACAGCTGTAGCTATGTGTATACACAGTAAGTGCTACTGAAAACGCTTTAGTGGTCTCTGTGGTAATCCCTACTCGACTGGTGTATGCTTCACTATGAACCTCACGATGCGTGTGAAGACAGTAACTCTATTTCTGACTCTAGCTACTCCATGTCCTTCGTCTCCTATTCTTATGAACTCTACCTCCCTTCCCAGCTTCTTCATTGCTTCCACTAGTTGCTCTGCCTCACTTATCGGCACCCTCGGGTCGTTCTCTCCGTGTACTACCATTAGAGGTGCCTTCATCTTCTCGATATGCGATATGGGGCTTAGCTGAAGCATTACGTCGGCCATAGTCTCTGGGTCTCCGTACTCATACGCTCTATACTTCCTCCTCCAAGGCCCGGTGTTCTTAATGAAAGTTACTAGGTTCACTATCCCCACTCTCTCTACACCACAGCTCCAGTAATCGGGGAAGAGGACCATACTCATGAGTGTTGCGTAGCCTCCATAGGAAGCTCCAGTTACAGCTATCCGCCCCTTTACTACTAAACCCTCTTTCTCAACCCAATCTACGAGAGCCCCGATATCCTTTAGGGAGTCAAGCCTTTTCTCTCTGTCGTCGAGGTGCAGGAAGGTCTTACCATAGCCCGCAGAACCCCTAAAGTTAGGTGCGAGAACTAGGTACCCTAACTTCACTAAAACCTGAGTAAGCGGGTCGAAGCCCGGCCTAGCTTGACCCTCTGGACCACCGTGTAACACCACAACAGCCGGGTAGGGAGGCCTCCCAACTCTGGGTCTGTAGAGGAGGGCCGGAATCCTCATTCCATCCCAGCTCTCGTATCGAATAACCTGGGGGGCAACACATTCTTCGACTTTCGTGCCAAACGCTGGAGACTTCGTTATTCTCCTAGCAGGCTCTTCTTTTACTACCGCAAACAGCTCGTGACCTACTCTAGGTCCAGAGACGTCGTAAAATATTCCGGTAGCTCCCCACGAGACGGTGCCTATGACGCCCTCAGTAGAGGTTAGGAGTTCGACTCTACCGAAATCGGTGCTCGCTACATAAGCCCTAGAATAGCCGTCGTAGTTCTCTACGAACACTAGAGACCCTCTATCTGGCGCCAGGTCTAGGTCCTCGACATCGTGGTCTGAACCATACACGTACTTCCACTCCATTCTCTCGAGATCGTAGAGAGCTATGTTGACGTACTCTCGCCCCTCGTTCGTTAAGAAGAAGAACTTCTTATCGTCGAGTACTCTCGGGTTAGTGTTTCTAGCTTCACCGTAGTGCTTAGTTAGATTCCGGACTTCCCCACTAAGTGCACTCACTAAGTAGATGTCACTATCGAGGTTGGTGTTCATGTGGACTATGAGCACCCTGTCTTCCCCGACCCAAGAGCTACAGCTATTCGTACCCTCGAGCTCTGCTACTAGCCTTACACCGACACCCTCGTCGTATACGTAGAGGTCGAAGTCTACGCCGTTTCTCGCTGTAGACGTAAAGCAGAGACGCCTTCCCCGCTTGTCCCAAGCACCTAGGTTAGTAACAACACTCTTACCGTCGCCATGGACATGCCTTATAGAGCCGTTCCTCATCGAGTAAATATCGAGAACCCACCTTTCGTTTCCTCCCGTATCCCATAGAAAAGCTATATCACCACTCCTACTAACGGCTAAGCTACCCACTCTCTCATCGAAGGGAAAGAGAGGTTCAACAGAATCATCACTCCAAATCCAAGGTAAGTCAGCACCTGTTACATCCGACAAGTAAACTGCGAAGCCTCCATCTTTAGCTGCCTGAGGGGACTTAGCCGACCTAATGCTGAGAAAGCGCCTGACCTCCAACCACAAGGGGTCGTACTCCTCTAAGCGAATGACCAATATGTTCACCAACGACCTAGAGCACAAGTACATAAATACTTTCATTAACACTAAAACAAAGCCTCTAAGAAAGTGTTAAGCACCGACTACTACCTACAGCAACTCGAGGTGGGCCCGCGGGGACTCGAACCCCGGACCTCCGCCTCTCGCAGGAATCGGGAGCTCGTAAGGGCGGCGTCCTAACCAGGCTAGACGACGGGCCCAACAGTTTTCTTTAGTTACTGCTTAAAAACTGTTGATAAAGCCGCTAATAGAGTAGCCTCTTAGCAAAATTGGTGTAGGAACTAGAGCTCTCCTCACACAAACGCCAAGCCCACTAATTATGAGAGCTAGTACTACCTAAGTTGCTGTCTCGGCGTAGATGTCTACATCTAGTGCGCCACTAGCTAGCGCGTTCTGCTCTGGGTGTGCCTAGACCGGGTTACTCTATATGCGAATACCCCAGAGATTTCCCAAGACCAGAGAGTGATGCTATAATACTAGTATTAGGCTGAAGTAATATTCGGGGTAATGAAGTTCGACCGCGTGAATATCTACAAAGTTGGACTCCCTCAATGACCACTACTTATTCAATCTAACCCCGGCTCGAGATATAGAGGAGTTCGGATGCTGTTTTGAGTTATGGACCTGTAAGCGATATTTCTAATATACCAGGTGGTTATAGAGAGCGCTGACTCTCCAAAAGCGCATGGAACTTGGAAGCCGTAAGCATGGTCTTGTAGTTGTTTTAGTGAAGGTTTATTGAGGTTTCGGTATTGTTTTACGTTAGTGATGGGTTTAGTGTATTCTCCGACCTTAGGGGTGTTGGCGGGCTATGCCCGGAGTCTCTCGGTGATGATCACCCATTAGATGTGGACCCCGTGCTGCCGGGCTCGAGGGGGCTCAAGACCCTCATGTGGGGTAGTCGGTAGCAGCGTTGAGCTACGAGAGATACAACCTCCCCAGAAAACCTGGAGAAACCTTAAGGACGGAAACAGAACGGTCTCGTATTAGTGGTAGTTCTCAGTATATCCTCTCCGGTCTTACGATATAGTCGTAGTAAGCTATTACTACGTTAGCGCACGTTGTATTGTGTAAGTAAGTGCCTGGCCACACCTCTAGCTCCTCATACACCCCACTATCTACGCATACAACGCGAACACTGTAAGGGTTTTCACCCCAGTTAGCTATGACTATAGTGCTACCCACGCGATATGCTGAAATCTTCGGGGGTAGCCTTGCGTTTTTTAAAGTGGTACTAACTTCAGTAGCTATGTAGCTAACAGTTGTACCAATACTCAACACTAGTGCCAGAAGCATTAACTCTGCGTAAAGCTGGGTAATACCTCTCACTTACTCCCCCAAGTAAGTAGAGACTATTAAAGTGGTCACATGTCTGTATTACTATGTGTACATTTATATACTTACTGACATGGATAGCTAGGTGGTGGTGTGTCGTCTAGAAGGTTTGTAGCACTTCCTGAGAGACTTCTCGTTGACGCTATAAGGGTTGCCGAAAAGCTGGGCATACCTTACACAGTTTTAATTGAGAGAATTCTTACTGAAGTACTTAGACTAATGAGATACAAAAAGAACCTCCTGGAGTCTCTAGCTATGGTGGACGCATTTGACGATGTAAGAAGGCTTGGAGGTATGTTCTTCCCTGAGAAATCTGCTGTAGAGCTACTAGCCTTAGCGAGTACGGAGAAATTAAGCGAAATATGCCTAGAGCTAACTAAGATGACGTCTTGGTACGCAGAGTTAAGTAAAGTAAAGAGGTCTTTAACACTTACTGAAGTCAAAAACTCCCTGGAGCTGTGGATGCCTAGCGCGAGAGTAGACCTAGTTAAAGAAGGTGAGAGTACCTACAAGTTCGTCGTAAGCTTCGTGAACTACTCGAGAGAGTTTCTAGAGCTATCTAAGTGTGTAGCAGAGGGGCTTATTAGGGGCTACGGTCTGGAAGAGCACGAGCTGTCAACTGGACCATCAGTTCTCGTACTGAGAGTAGGTGGACTAAGTGAGGAGTAGGAGAACTCTCGGAGTAGACCTAGAGCTTGCGGAAGAGCTTAAGTCCATAGCCAAATCCAGAGGGATGAGCTTGGTCGGATATCTTAGAAAGCTCTTTGAGGAAGCAATAGAAGTAGAGAGACTCGGCTACTTCGCACCCGGTGTCTTAAGAGAAAAGAAAACAGAGTTAGTGCTCTCGAAACTCGGGTTTGTCTACATACCACTGGACCTCCTAGATAGCCAGCCTGCGGCCCTCGAGGTTGTGGAAACCCGCGGCGAAAAGCTGGGTGTTACTCTTAGGGAGCTGGGAATAAGCTGTGAAGAGATAATCGAGAGAATCTCCTTAAGCAACGGGATCGGGATACTGAGAGAGAACGCCATAATCCTCATCCCAACATCCGGATCCAGAGAGATACTGAGGCGCTTCCTCATAGGTCTAGCCAAGGGAAGCTCTCTCGAGGTATCGATAGTGGGCGACTTAGCAATAATAAAAACTTCACGCTACCTCTAAATAATAAAGCAGTTAGCTAGTGAATTCAGCTTATTGTTATATTGCGGTTTAGCGCACGTAGTGGTGAACAAGTGGTGAAGACGTCTATGAAGTACAACTACGTTGATTGGGAGACTCTTCACGGTTTAGTAGCCAGATTAGCACTATCAATAAGCAGAAACTATCTACCCCAAGTCTTAGTGGGAGCACTTAGGGGAGGATACGTCGTCGCTAGGATACTCTCAGACTTCTTGGGCACAGACGAACTAGCTGTTATAGGTGTGAAGTTCTATAAGGGTGTTGGCGAGAGGGGGGAAAAGCCCGTTATAACGGTGCCAGTAGTTCACGACGTCAAAGACAAGGCTGTTTTAGTCGTGGACGATGTAGCCGATACCGGTAGAACTCTCGAAACAGCTGTAGCAGACTTAAGGCTCCGGGGGGCTAGATCCGTTAAAACTGCTGTGCTGTTCCTTAAACCCAGGTCTATAGTGATTCCCGATTTCTACGCAGAGATGACTGACGCTTGGGTCATTTTCCCGTGGGAAGTATGTGACTTCTTGCGTGAAATGATGAGAAAAGGAGAGCTTAGTGCTGTAAACTACCTTATGTCCCACATTCAAAAAAGTAGTAACATCTCTAACGCCGTTCAGCAGATCCTGGGTGTGAGTAAGGGTGAAGATTCCACGAGGGTGTAGCCACCAACCTCCGTCTTAGCTATCACTTTACCCCATAGAAAGTCTGCTGGAGGCTCGATCACCTCACCAACTACCGCTGTCTCGGAGTACCCTAGCTTGCGAATGAACTCAAGCACCTCGGAGTACACCTCCTTTGAAACAGCCAGTACCGCTACTCCCTCTGATGCCGAGTTAAGTGGGTCTACACCGAGTAGCTCTAGGAAGTTCTTAGTCGCCTGGCGAACTGGTATGGAGTCTCTATAAACGACTATAGACAGCTGGGTCCCCCTGACCCACTCGTATAGAGCTGAAGCTAGCCCACCTCGTGTTGGATCCTTTGCTGCGTGAATGAAGCTACCGTACCGGTCTACGAGCGGGATCATCAGGTCGTGAAGGGGTTTTACGTCACTTGCGAGACCTGAGACCTTCTCAAGTAACCCTAGTTGAGCAGCAGCTATGACGGCTCCATGGTCTCCCACAGGACCTGAAACTATGACTGCGTCACCCACTCTAATCCTCCGGTCCACTATGGGATTTCTAGTAAGTCCCACCCCAGATGTTGTAATTATGATGCCGTCGATAGAGCCCCTGGGCATGACCTTAAAGTCTCCACCCACTATGTGAGCACCGACCTGAGCTACTGTAGACACGAAAGACCCTACTACATCCTCAACTAAAGACTCGTCTATCCCCTCTTCTACGACAATCGCGTCAACGAGGGCTAGCGGCTTGGCTCCCATCATGAGGAGGTCGTTTATGGTTCCAGATGCCGCAAGCTTGCCTATGTCTCCACCAGGAAACTTCAGGGGCTTGATCGTGTAGGAGTCTATAGTGAAAGCAAGATAGTTACCGCTGCCCACGTCTATTATCGCACCATCATCTAGGTAGTCTAGTCCATAACCTCCGGGGGTATTACGCAAATGCTGTGGAACCTTAGCAGCTATGTTTTTCACGATGAATTCTAGCATCTCTAAACCTCCAGCACCGTGCTCTAGCTTAATCACTTATTGCCCCTCTTCCATAAGCAGTCTCAACGATAATAAGCTTCTCTACACTCTTGAGCCGGGTCTCGAATACAATTGCCGCAACTGATACTCGAAGGTCTGTTAACCTAATGCGACCCCCGAGTTGTGGTGGGTTATCGCAATATCGTATCGCAAGGTCTCTATTAACGGCTTCGTGATTAGCTAACTAGGGGTCGAGAATCTTTAGCACAGCATTAACTAGGGCTCTCGCGCAGATCCCGCGGTTGTTGTAGCAGATCGACATAGCCAGTACATCTCCCTCAATGCAGTGCTTGAGGGCTATGTCTTTGAGAACTCCTCCAGCTTTTTCGAAACCACCACTCACGGGCATTACCGGGGTTTCCCCGCAGTACACTATGATAGCTCCCTCCGCTCCTTCTCGAACCACCTGATCTCGCAACTTTAGATATCCTATCTTCTCAGCTAGGACCTCTCTAAATTTCTTAATGACTACTCCGTATGCTTCGCAGTTAGCACATACACCACTTATATCAAGTCGACCTATAAAATCTAGGACCTTACTTAAGTTCTCAACTAGCTCTAGACCTTCTCGAGTTAGGAAGATCCCCGCTACTCTATCTACATCGATAAGCCCTCTACTTCTCATCCTCTTAATTAGGGTCTTAACCGAAGCCTCCCCTAGGACGAGCTTCTTAGATAGTGCTAGTCTACCCATAGGAGCCTCTTGATACAAGCTCAATAGAGCTAGGTAGGCATGGTACGCGTCGAACGAGGGCTTGACACCTCCGGCCGGCTCGGAAAGCCTCTTTAGCTCGACTAAGAAGCTCATCTCTGAGCTCCCGTATCCACGCGAACAAGTTTAACCCTTGGAGCAACAGATATGTGGGTCACACCTTTTCTTGCTGGTAGAGACACGTTGTAGACTCTGGTAAGCCCTATTACTGCTTCAGTTACGGTAGCGTTGTGAGCGTGTGCGTGAATCGCTACATCAGGTTTTATCTCACGTATTACTTCCTCTAAATATCTGCAGCCCATGTAGGGGTATATCTTCTCGGGCTCTCCCTTAATAGTCTGGTAAGTAGGAGCATAGTGAGTCAGCAATATCGTTATATCAGATACCTTAGAGACTTCCTCGAGTAGCTTCCGCAAGACACCCACTCTCCTCCTATACACTGTCTCAAGTTGCGGCATGTTCTTGCTCTGCCAGTAAGTGAGTCTATCTAAAGACCCTCTACTACCTACTACCCCTAGTGTGACATCCCCCGTCTTTAAAACAGTAACAGAGTCGTTCAACCATACTACATAGCTAAAATTCTTGATTAAGTAGTCTTCTACTTCGTGGTACTCGTCGTTCCCGAAGACTGAAACTATGGGAACGTCTTTGAATCTCGACGTTATCTCCCTTAAAACTATGTTCATACCTCCAACATCTCCTCTATCGATTATATCACCAGCGAGCAAGATAGCGTGCAGTCCTTCGGGCTGAACGCTCTTTAAGGACGCCCTCAGAACACCTAGGTACTGTAAACCATGGACGTCGCCAAATGCCAGTAATCTAGCTGTTGATGTCATACTCCCCTTCACGTACTCTGTAAAAGCTTAAAAACAGCGCGTAAACACCTCAAGGGTGTTACCTCTGGTTAAGCTAGTGGGAACTAACGCCGGTGGACATGCGGGGTGGGCGACTAAGAGGTGTAAAGTGTGCTCTAGGGACTTAGTAATCGGTGAGGCATCTGTATACTACTGTAGTAACTGCTCCACTAAGTATGGAGCATACTTCTGCTCAAGTGATGCTAGAGTACTCCACTATAAGTGTCCTTACTGCAAGCAACCCCTAGAGCTACTGCTGTAGCTTATAGCAAAATCCGGGAACGCTAGCTTTGTGTTCGCTGAACATAACTCTAGCTTAGGAGTAGCTCGTAGAGCTTTGCCAGTCTATTCTTTCCTTCTAGAAGGGCCTCGTTAGCAGCTCTGACAGCCTCCCGGAGGTCACCGATTACGAAGCCCCCAGTTCTCAGAAGAATCGTGACTCTCACTCCTGTTTTGAGTTCAACGTATATCCCCCTCCTGCTAATAGACAGTATACCACTGTGCTTCATACCTGCTTCACGAGCTATTTTAAGTATAGATAGAGCTTCTCGTAAGGTTAGTGTAGATATGTGAAATATGGGGCCGGTAGCTATTAGCCAGAGTCTGCTCATAGGGGGAGAGTTCCTGACTACTGAAAGAACCTCATGTTCTTCGATTACCTCGTGCTTCTTGAATACCACTGTAGAGCTCTTGCGATGCCACGGCATTGGTGCGTCTACTATAGTTATCCTGCCACTACACGAGCTCACCGGGAAGGCTTTCTCCCTCTTAAAGAGTGCGAGGAGCACGTGGTATACGTCGGGGTCAAGATAGCCTACGTCTAAGTCCTCGAGCATCCTTCTGCGCATAGAGTCCTTCTCCTTTAGCCACAAGCTCCTGTCCACTATACCCACAGACTACCCAGTAACGGGAATTGAAAAGTAAGTAAAGAGTTTAGCGACACATACTTTTAAGCTAAAAATAATCACGAGTCTTAGGTGGTTGAGGGTGATACTAGAGAACGTGAAGCCCCAAAGCGATGGCCAGAAAAGGTTGCTGGAAGCTTTGAAGGCGGAGTCTTACTCCATAGTGGGGGTCTTCGGGCCAACTGGGAGCGGTAAGTCTCTCTTCTCTCTAGCATACGGAATAGAGTCAATAAGTAACAATAAGTTCAGGAGGTTCATGGTAGTCAAGCCCGTAATCGATGTCGTCACTGGAAGAGAGCTAACGCTAGCAGAAGCGAGTGATGAATACACTAAGCTTGCTAGCGAGTACTTGGCCGACGTTCTAGGGAGTTTTGTAGACCCGCTGAAGATATCGGAGCTCTCGAAGTCCGGGAAGCTCGTGCTGACGGATGGTCACTACTTAAAAGGTAGAACGTTCGATGAGACCTTGATATTTATAGATGACGCCCAACACGTTAGACTCGAGATACTACTTGAGGTAATCGTAAGGTTAGGAGTTAAAAGCCGGCTGATAATTGCGGCTGACCCCATATTCCAGACACTAAGAGGTGCGCAACACGACCACATAACCACACTCAGAGAGATACTCCTCAGTGAGTCCAACGCATACGTTGTAGACCTAGGTGTAGAGGATATTGTTAGAGAAGGTGCGAAAACCGGAGTAAGATTCTTGCTCGAGTACGCGTTGAGGTCTAGGAAGCTGCAGGAATCCGAGGCTAAAGCACTGCAAGTAATAAAGCTTCACTCACCAGACGCTGATGTAGTGACTGTTGTAGAGATGGAGGAGATAGCTAAGAAATACGGAATATCGCTAGACCACGTACCTAAGTACTTAGTTGTTGTTAAGCCTGGACATCTAGGTCGTCTTGTAGGTAAGGGTGGAGAGAGAATTTCAGCTATAGAGAAAGAACTAAGTAGTAGGGTCAGAGGGGTGGAGCTAGACTTAGATTTAAACAACTACATAAGGTCCGTTCACCCAGTTTCATGGATATGGAAGAGGACTAAGGTGAACCTACTGGGTTCCTACCTTGCAATAAGAATTGAGAGTGAGAACCTTGGTCCCTTAATGGGGCAGAGAGGCTCATACATAAGGTTCTTAGAGGAGGTCACTATGAAGCTCATGGGCTTAGGTGTTAAAGTCATACCTACTTCGGAGAAGGTGGAGTCAGATAAGTCTAGAAAGAAGGCTAAGAAATCTTCTCGAACTGAAGATCGAGGACGACCTGGTAGTAGCGTGGACCGACCGACCTAACTACTCGTGACCCGACTAGCCCGGCTTTCACGCCAATAGATTCGCACTTTCTTAAGTATCTATTTCGTGCCTCTAGAAGGGCCTCGTCCTTCGTTTTAGCTGTTACGAATTCGTATGCATGTATTACTCCCGCATCTCTTAGTGCTAATACTGCGTCTTCAAGGTATTCGTAAGCGAGCTCGGGTAGGGGCATTAAAATCCTGTCAAAGCATTTAGCACAGGATCTAGCTACCTCTCGAGCATCACCTAGTACTGGAACAACAACTTCAGAGACGTTGTTAAGCTTAACATTCTCTACCATGTAGTTGAAGGCGTCCGGGTTTATGTCTACCGATATAACACGCTTTGGCTTTGAGTACTTAGCTATTATGATCGAAAAGAGACCTACACCGGCAAACATGTTGAGGACCTCTTCGCCAGGCTTAACCAGTTTCGCTATCCTCGCATGCTCATAATTCAGAGCTGGTGATACATATACCTTAGTTATATCCAATCTAAATAAACAGCCGTGCTCCTTATATATGGTCTCACTCCTCAGCTCTCCAGCTAAGTGCACGAACTCTCTAATTCTGTAGCTACCTCCTACAGGTGTTACAGCAAGCCAGACAGACTTAACATACGGAAGCCTGTTCATTATCTCTACAGCAAGGTTTCTGTATGCTTCCACCCCCAAGTCGAGATCTAGTGGCTTTCTGAGAACTGCTATATCACCTATAATCTCTACTCTCTTCCACACTCTGCGCGCTAAAGACTCCCCTAAGACCTCTCTAGCTATATCTCTTAGCAAAGAGCCCAAGAATACCTATAATTTCAGACTATATCTAGGTTATAGCTTCAACACAACGAGGGCACTGTGACTCTCGTGTAGAGTGGCTGGTAGCCACAGTGGACGCCGAGAGGGGTGCGGCCCGTCCTAGAAAAACCCGAAAAGACCTAGAACTAGAAACAGCGGAAATCTCTTCGTTACCTCCTTGCTTCTCTTACTCAAGTATCGAACCAGAGTCTAGGATTCCCTAGGTGTTGCTTAAGTCAAAAGCTTAAAAGAGTGTGTGACTACTATATGAGGCGACGAAAGGGGGATGAGGATGAGCAGGAGACCGTCTCACGTAAGGTTTGATGTGCCACCGGAGGTCGCAGAAAAAGCCTATGAAGCAGTAAAGAAAGCTAGAGAGTCTGGAGGTAAGATCAAGAAGGGCACTAACGAAGCTACTAAAGCCGTTGAGAGGGGGCAGGCCAAGCTTGTTGTAATTGCTGTTGATGTCGATCCGCCAGAGGTTGTGCTACACTTACCGTATCTCTGCGATGAAAAGAAGGTCCCGTACATCTATGTGCCCAGCAAGAAGAGGCTCGGAGAGGTAGCCGGGATTCAAGTGGCATCAGCTTCCGTAGCCATATTAGAAGCCGCAGCCGCTAAAGACCTGGTCGAGGAACTTACTAGAGTGTTTCAGGACCTAAGAGCGAAAGCCGCATAGCATTACACCGAGAGATAGGTCACTAACGAAAAGAGTTTTCACACCGCACACAACGTTTTTTACTCGCCCATTCTCTTGAGGGTTTAAGTCTAGCTCCCGCAGAAAACTGCTGTTTAAGTACTAACCTAGAGGAGCTCTAGAGTCTGAGGTGTCACTATAGAAAAACTTAACCCCACTTTAAAACCTCGGTAATTAAGAATACCGTAGGTGCGAGGTGATTACTAGTGTTTAAGTCTGCTAGAGAACCTGCAACACCGGAGGGTCTGCAGTACCACATACACCTCAAGCCTGGTGATATACCAAGATATGTCTTACTCCCAGGAGATCCTGCGAGAGTTCCACTAATTGCCGGCTTCTGGGACCAGAGTAGGCTAGTAGCGGAGCATAGAGGGTTCGTAACGTACACTGGCACGTACAGAGGTGTTGCTTTAGCAGCTACATCCACCGGCATTGGTGGACCTTCAACAGCTATAGTTGTAGAAGAGCTACTTAGAGTTGGGGCAGATACCTTTATTAGAGTCGGTACGACAGGGGCTCTTCAAGACTACATAAAGCTAGGTGACTTGATAATCTCAACAGCAGCTGTGAGGCTAGATGGAGCTAGTAAGGCGTACGCTGACCCAGAGTACCCAGCTGTCGCAAGTTACGATGTCTTACTTGCTCTAATAGAGGCAGCAGAAAGCCTGGGTGTTAGATACCATGTGGGTATAACAGCTAGTAGTGATAGCTTCTACGTTGGTCAGGGGAGACCGGGCTTTAGAGGCTATCTACCGCGGAAATGGAAGGGAATTGAGCGCGAGCTAAGAGAGCTAAACGTTCTAAACTTCGAGATGGAGGCATCTACGTTGTTCACCCTATCCAACATATATAGTGCGAGAGCAGGTGCCGTGTGTGCCGCAATCGCTAATAGAGCTACTGACGAGTTCGATCCTCAAGCAGGCATAACTGACTTAGTTAGAGTTGCTAACGAGGCAGTTAAAGTACTTTATGAGTGGGACAACCTACGGGAGCTTAAGGGCAAAAAGTATCTTTCCGTACGACTAGTCTCTGGGAATACCTAGAGAAAAATGGCGCGGTAGAAGCAGGTGATAGCCGTGGTCAAGGTGCTCATCGACGGTGCTTCAGTTCTAACCGTAGATAGGGGTGTAAGCTATATAAGTACCGGTTATCTATATATAGAGAACGGGTTTATAAAGTCCCTCGGGGTTGGTCAGGCTTCCGAAGAGCTACTTTACCCCGAGCTCTTACTAGGAGGTGCGGGCAGACTTGTTACGAAAGGCTTTGCTTCAGGATTTACGGTGTTAAGTCTCTACCCCCTTAGGTACGGGCTAGAAGACATAGACTGGTTTTTGATGAGGGAGCTGGCTAGGGCTATCAAGAGAGCAGACATGTACTTCATCTCGCTTCTCTCCCTAGCTGAGTTGGCTAGTAAAGGTGTAACAGAAGTACTAGTAGTGGACGCTTACTTAGACGAAGTCGCAAGAGCCTCTAGAGATGTAGGCATAAACGTAACTTTAGCACCACCTCTCAACTGCGGTCTAGACGATCAACAGCAACTAAACGAGCTAAGGCTCCTACTTGGAAGGTGGCATGAGAGAGTTGAGGGAGTTAAGATTGGAATCTCCGTATGCAGAGAACTCAAGGAGGATCACGTAACTTTAGCTAAGGAAGCGAGTCTACCTATATACGCACTAGAGCTAGAAAAGGAACCTCCAAAGAGCGCTGAAAAAACTAAGATCGTTGCTGTAAATCCCGTGCTCAACATGGACTTCCCAGCTATTTACTACGGCAGGATGCTGCGAAGCTGGAAAGGAGGTGGAGGAGTAGGTATCGGGATAAGACCTTCCTACAGTGTGCGCGAAGTAGTGAAAGAAATACTTTGGTCTCAGAACGCTGACCCAGCAGACGTGTTTCTTTCTGGAACAAAAACTACTTCAGAGCTCATTAGCCAACAAGAGAACTCGACGCTCAGAGAGGGTAGTAGGAGCAGCATAGTCATCTACAACCTATCAGAACCTCCAGGATGGCCTCTTCCTCGTTCTCTTCACTCAGCTATAAGAGCGGTCTTGGAAGGTGATGCACCGATTGAGACAGTAATTGTTGGAGATGACATAGTACTAGACAGAGAGGGGATTTTAACTGTGGGTTACGAACTATTTAAAAAAGCAATTAAGAGATTTGATGAGCTGTATCCTACTCTTCCTCCCTTAATCTCTCGACAACAGCTGTAGGAATCACTCTCTTCTTAATAAACTCATAAAGTCTCCTGGCTTCCTCGTCTGAGACATACTTAGCTGCCGTTGTTAGAATACCTATGTTGCTCCTTAGGGCCTCCTCGATTGTTTTTCCATCTAGTAGTACTTTCTGCTTCTCTACGACTAGAGGTGTAGGTACTATGACAGCCGCTTTCTTTATGTAGACAAACTCCTCGTTGATTGGAGTAAGGACAAGAGCTCCCACCTCCCTACCTCCAAACTTTAACGAAAGAACGACGTCTCCGTCCTCAGTTTCACCCAGCTTCTCTATAGAGTACTCAACTATACCCGTCATTATCGCTTCAGCCTTAGGTAGACATGACTTTAAAACGGTCTCCACCTCACTTTCAGGAACCCTCCTAAATACTTCTACTCTAAGTGTATCCAGCTTCCACTCTATCTTACCTGGGGAAATTTCGTAGTCTACTATTATTCTGACAACATCTCCTTTATCTACCTTAAGGCCCTCTACTAGTATGCTGTAGAGGAGCTTGTTGAGTTGGCCAACAGCGTAAGCTATATCCTCACTCTTTATGACTCCCTCTTTCATAACATCCCTAAGCAGTGCGAACGTCGTTTTTCTTATTTTACTAGCATATGCCCCAGCTATTACAAACCCGGAGCTCAGTCTTGGCATTATTCCACCAAATAAGAACGTTGTTATGAAGCTATTAAACACCGACATAAATGTGTTAAACAAGCTATGTTCACTCTATCGAGCTTGACTTCGGATTAGCTTGTAGTAGTTGTTGTCACTACCTTATTTTGTCTCCACATGTCGCTCGGGCTTGCATTTACCTTATGAGCGCTTTATACAGCTCTGAAACTCCTAAGTTATAGTAAGTCAAGAACTCTATGAACTTGTTGAGAAGTGAATATACAAAAACGTACTTTACTAAAAGTTTTTGGTCAGCTGATAGTGATAGTGTACTTTGAAACATACGGGTGTGCTCTAAATAGGGCTGATACCGCCTTAATGAAGTCGTTAGTAAGTGAGAAAGGTCATCAAATCACTAAGCATATTGAAGAAGCAGACATTGTAGTTATAAACACGTGTACGGTAAGATTAGACACCGAACTAAAAGTCCTCAGGAGACTCTCCTACCTCTACAAGCATTTTGGAAACTCTAAGAAGATCGTTGTAGCGGGATGTATGGCTGCCGCTCAGCCATATACTATTAAGAGAGTGGTTCCGGGAGCTATACTCGTGTCCCCTCAGAATATCACGAGGCTAGTTGAAGCTATAGAGAGTGGTGCGGATGCCTTACTCGGTGAGAGAGATGTGTCCTATCTCAAGCCTTACGTAGACGGCGCTATAGCGGCTGTTCCGATAGCTGAGGGGTGTATTGGTGATTGCTCCTTTTGCTTAACTAAGCTAGCTAGGAGAAGGTTGCGGTCGTATAAACCGGGGGCGGTAGTTAAGGCTGTTGAAGAAGCTGTTAAGAGTGGTGCAGTCGAGATAGAGTTGACTGCGCAAGACACCGGGTCTTATGGTTTAGACCTAGGAGACGTTAGACTTCCGGACTTAGTTAGAGAGGTCGTAGAGAGAGTGCCGGGCAAATACATGCTGAGAATAGGAATGGCTAACCCTGATACCATAGCTGGGCTTATTGACGACGTCGTTGAAGTGCTCAATGAGCCGCGCGTTTATAAGTACATGCATATACCACTTCAGTCAGCTGATGACAGGATCCTAAAGATCATGAAGAGAAAGTACAC
>JAWBTQ010000009.1:0-44503 GCA_038841535.1 Sulfolobales archaeon
TCTCGATCCATATCCTGTGGGTTAGTATCTTTCTGAGTGGTGTCTTGAACCGCTTTAGCTTCAGCAACTCCCCACTTAGTGCGAAAACAGCTAGTGTAACGTTGTCGAAGTTAACGTCGATAGTCATAACGGTTCTAGTTCTCCTCGGTTTAACCGCTCTCCTGAAGTATACTGCTACGTAGACCTTGTCTTCAACTACCTTCACAGCTATCTCGTAGTTACTCCACTCTTTGTATTTCTCTACTCTCTCAGTAGATGTCAGTAGTCTTAGCTTAACCTCTCTGTTTTCATGTATTTTTAGAATAAGCGTCCTATTCTCTAGGTCCAGCTTGTAGTCGTACTTATCTACTCTAGCTGTTAGTCTTCTGAGAACCAATTTCTTTCCACCGTTCTGCTTACTAGCTTTAACAACTGCTTTAGCGTACACGTAGATCTGCTTTACGTGGTGTGCTCTAAAGCCAAGTTCCTTAAGCTCTGAGTAGAACATTCTGTGTAGAGCTTTAATTGAAGGTACCTCATTTAAACTCCACAACCTGTTTACTACTAGTTGAAGAGCATCACGGTAGAGCCTCAGAAACTCGAGTAGAGTAAGATAGTCATCGCTACTCTCGGGGAGAGCCCTCATCTTAGGAGCCTCGACGAGCTCTCCACCCCTCACCGAGTAGCTCACCACATCCAAGATTCTAGAGTTTAGTTTATAATCTTTCTCTCCATTATCTGTATAGGTGGATATACATGGCTAGAGTTGAGATAGTTAGATGTAGCATCATTAAGTATAGGAGAGGGGACTACGTCCTCTACCCACTAGGAAGAGACAAAGAGAAGATAAAACACCTACACGGAAAAGAAGTCTACGTACTAATCGTAGCAGAAGAATAACATCACCTGATACAAACCTATATGAAACCCGAAACAGTTGCGATAGGCTTTCAGTACCAGCTTTCCCCAGCTCTCTACAAAAGTCGCCGATCATAAGTTTTGAATTGGTCTTGTATTCCATATCACCTCAAGAACTATATATGTAGATCGATACCTTCCATCGTAAAGCCGTTATTCTCCTCCATTTAACATGCCGTCTCGTTAAAGTTCGGTTCCAGCCGAATTAAGCACTTGTAGAACAGGGATTTTATTCCTAGGTGTTAGGTGAGTAGGAGACTAGGAACCTAAATAACCCATTTCTCCAGCTCCTGTAGTAGTGAGGTGTCGAGCCTGACGAGGACCGCCCAGCTTGACATGTTCCCCAACTCGATTGGTAGGGCTAGCTCGAGGGCGTAGTCAGCGCTGAACGAGACCAGTGCCCCTAGCAGTAGGGCCTCAGTGTGGGAGTCTCCGCACCGTTTGTCTCTAGATATTTGTTTTTGTTTGTTTATGTCTGGGGACTTCCACTTCTTCCACACGGACTTAGGTATCCGTGCGGGTTCGTGGGTGGCTGTCGAGCCAAACGGCACATGGCTCCCACCTAGCTCTGCCCCTGGCGGCTTGAAGCACTGCCCCACCACCGTCCAGGTTCACCACAAAAATAAACAGAAACAACTCTCACAAACATTTCCTCAAAACATCGAGAAGAAAACAGCCCCAAGCTAGGGCCTCTAGGAGCCTAGCGGTGCTCTCGAGAGCGCGGGTCCTAGCGGATAGGGGGACATGCGCCAGCATCGCGTACCTGCGGCGTCCCGGTATAGTGCGCTCAGGGAAAGTAGCTTGCCCACGGTGTCGTGTACACGTTTGACCACTAGGTACTCTAGGAACCTCCTCGGCAGCTCTGGGTCGATCGGTAGCCTCCCCACATCCACCCTGGTGGGTCGAGTAGCACCTGTTCTATGCTGACTGTAGGCTCGACCCGGCAGACCGAGCACCACCCACAGCTGAGAGCGGGCCTCTTGAACCCTACCGCTACCACGTCGAGCCAGGACCTCCTCGACGACGTCCGAGTAATTCAGGACGATATGATACGCGGGCTTGCCGCCCACAGCTCTACCGCAGAGCAAGCAGACGTAGCCTCCGCGGTCTTCACTACCACCGGGACTGGGGCTGTGAGGGCTTGAGAGAAGGTATTCACGTGCCTCACCTCTGACAGAATGGGAGAGGCGACGTTTACGGAGGTCGGGAGGGAGCTCGGGTCGCAGGTGTACTTCGCACTCAGGCAGGCCGCCATGCTCGGTCTGACGGTCGAGGAGGGGGGAAAGAGGGTGAAGCTCAGCGAGAAGGGTAGGGCTATAGCGGAGTGCCTAGTTAAGTGCTTCGAAAGTAGCTCCTGATGAAGGACGATACAGTTCTGTCCTCTATCCTCCTGAGTTAGATTCACACTACGAACAGCACCTCCTCTCAGACCCCTATCGCTTCAAGAGTATGTTGGTTGCTATGTCACTGAATAAGAACACCTAAGTTGTACAGTTACAGACCCCGAATTGTGAAATGATGAGAGCTGGATATTTAGACTACACTTTTAGTAGATCAACTTTGTGTAGCTTATCAATAGTCAACTAAAGTTAACTAGAATAGTTAGTAGAACGGTCTTAGCTCTTGTGAGCCACCAAAGAGTGAAGCTACGTGAGCTCTCAGTTTGTCTAAGTGCTCGGAGTATTTCCTATGTAAATAGACGCGGAAGAAGTTTACTTCGTGTGGCATAATCCCGGCAATAGTCTCTCTTATAGGAGTTTTCACTATAGTTCCATCCGGTCTAAGTATGCTTATCTCCGTCTCTTCAAACATAGGGTTCGTCGGTAGTCTCGGGCTATCCACGAAGACGGCACTAGGGTCAGACAGACCTGTTAGCCTAATGAATGCCTCTCCTATGATGCTCTCGATCAGGTTTTTCCCAACTTTAATTAGAGCCGCCGATACTCTCTCTAGTGGCTGTATTATTTCATATACTAGTTTATAGGGGACTTCGCGTCGTAGCACGTATTTAGTCTCCTCCAGCCTTCTGACCTCGGGATTAGATAAAACATAGTCATCATCTAGTTCAGTGTACAGTTCTGGGTTCTCTATGGCTTCAGGTATCTTTAGAGAGTATTCGACCTTCTGCAGAATGCTTCCTAATATTTTGTCAAAGGCTCTAGAAGTTTTATGGTAGTAAACAGTCTTAAACATATACAACCTAGCAAGAAGTAAGTGGTCTAAAACGTCGCGAGCCTTGTATTCTAGCGCTATAGTGTCACCAATAACCTTTGAGTGATACGCGAGCCTAGCCCAATCTAGCCCCAATCCGTAGTTTGCTCCCGTGTAGTAGGAGTCTCTAAGGAGGTAGTCGATTATGTCGGCACTATACGGACCCTTAATGATGTAGTAGAGGGAGCTCTCACTGTAATCACCTACCTTTGAGTGGAAAGGCCACGCTTCCAGAACCGGAGCCTCTATAGACCTCGAGAGCTGCTCCACCGTTACATTATACTCCTTCTCGATGCACTTCTCGAAACATTTAACTATATCTGGGTGCTCTCTCACTATCTTGCCGCCAAGTACCTCATGATTTAATCCATAACGTAAGAGAACGTGATCTTCAAACGTGTGCGAAAAAGGTCCATGTCCTACGTCGTGGAGCAAGGCGAGCAGGCGAGATACAGCGTACAGCCTAGATACCTCAGATCTCTCTATTCCATCGGAGTATAAACTCTCAGCAAATACTCCAGCTACGTGCATCACGCCTAAGGAGTGAGCAAAGCGGGTATGTGTTGCCGAAGGATACACGTATTGAGACGTGGGAAGTTGCAGAACTCTTCTAAGCCTTTGGAATGGGGCTGTATCTATTAGGCATCTTTCATGCTCATAGACCTTAATGTAGTTATGGACAGGGTCTTTGATTATCACTGAGTGCTTCATTTCTACATCAGTTAGTCGTTAGTCTAGAAGCTTAAAACTACCGATAACGTTAAAAGATTAACTAAGGCTATAGTCGCTAGCAGAGAGCGTAAAGTCTTCTTCCCAAGGTCTTCAATAAGTGATGTAAGCCTCCATATGTTGTATCCAGCTAATCCCACATCGTGAAATACGTGGTCGATTGTGACGTATCTAGCTTTAGCTTCATTTTCAGTGGCTCTCTCGACAGCCCTGACTATAGCCCCGTAGAGGCCTGGGCAATCAGAGACGACATAGTAGGGTTTCTCTTTAAATGAGGCAGCACAGCTATGATCATCTGGGGTAACAACGAGTGGTTCTTTATATCCCATCTGCTTCATTAAGTTTACGATGTTGCTTCTTGTTTGCAAGTCTACGTTATTACCGTACATGTATACTATAGAGTATCTCTCGCCATCGCTGAAACGAAATGTTATCGCTTTTACTTTATCATAGCATAGCTCACGGCACCCAAAACCCACGGCTTCACCGTAGCCTACGTAAACATCTTCCTCAGAGCACTTATCTATATCCTTAAGCTTCTCTATCACGGTATAGAGCTCACCTCCATCCTTGACTGGCGGGCCTTTAGCGGCGTGAGAATCTACTACAGCTACTAAATTCAGTTTGTTGTTCACTCCAAGAACTTCTTCAACTTTTTCCCAGATATTGTACGGTAGGTCATCATTGCCACGTAGCACGTTAGTTAAAAACAAAACTATAGCTGTCGGGCCTCTAAAGACGAATACTTCCCACTCTCCATCTCTTAAAACACTTGGTTTACATATGCCATAATCTGATAGCTGATTATAGTAGCTACTTATAGAAGAGGCAACGGCTTTAGCTATTTCGCGGCTTTCAGAAAATGTTGTTATATTTCTCTCGTGAGACCCTGGTGTGTGGAATACGAAGGTTTCCATATTAGGTTCTAGGCTGTCTTCTAATACATATGGAAACCTGGAAGACCCCACGTTCCTAAACGGACCGAAGTGAATATCGGGAAATACCAAAGCTATTGGTTCGCCTAGTTCCCTCTTTAAAACAAGGGCTCTAACTCTTACTCTATCGGTTATCCCCAGATCACGAATTAATTCTTCGAGGTGTCCGTGATCTCCCGTAAGCCAGGTCTTCATAAAAGCTCTTGCGGAGCTAAGAGGAGATACTCCCCTACTTCTCCCAGAGTACTCGATCGAGTACAGAGCTAAGATCCCGATAACGAGGGATACTGTACTCATCGAGACTACCGAAATAAAGAACTCGTGTAGACGATAGCCTAGTACTAATCCTCCAGCAACTAAGACTAAGGCGATCGGAAGTACTGAGAGCACGACCGCAGTGCCAAATTCATACAAACCGATAAATACAAAGACTAGTATGCCCGGGCTTACCGAGAGCCCCACACCTCTTAGTCCACCCAGTCTGCTTAAAATGACTTCGGCCGGTAGGACCATTAAGAGAACCGCTGATATAAAGTTAACCATTCTTTTAAAGTTAAAGATCTTTGAACGCCTAAGAGGTAATAGCAAAAACATAAATAATAATGACTCCATAGAGTAGAGAAGGAACCCTTCAGCATATTTCCAGAGGTCCCCTGCGGGAAAGGTAGCTGCAAACGTGTATACCGCCAAAACAGTTGCTAGCAGGAGGAGTGATGTAGTCTTTCTACTAGGAGTTAGTGTAATTAACCGATAGTACTTGCTTACTACGCCCTCAGCGTCCAACTGTAGGCACCCACCTACTACCTCTCTGTCTCTATGTACTAGAGAAAGCGGAGGTTTAAGCTTTTTGCTCCCGGGTTAGCCTGAGGTGCTCACTTCCAAGACTTTAAATACTCTAGCTGCTCCTCTGTCAATGAGTCTATCTCTATGCCCATGGACCTTAGTTTTAGCCGAGCTATAGCGTTATCTATTTCCTCAGGTAGTCTATGGACTCTATTAGCTATCTTACCTCGGTTTTCTACCAGGTATTTTATTGCGAGAGCTTGATTAGCAAAGCTTAGGTCCATGACCTCACTTGGGTGTCCTTCAGCAGCCACAAGGTTGACCAACCTGCCTTCAGCTAGTAGGTATACTTTCCTCCCGTTGGGTAGTAAGTACTCATCTACATTGCTCCTGATGGACCTTTTAGACACTGCAACATTCTCGATGCTTAGAACGCTTATCTCTACGTTAAAATGTCCCGCGTTAGCGAGTATAGCGCCATCTTTCATAGTGAGGACATGCTCGACTCTAATAACGTCTATGTTACCAGTAGCTGTAATGAAGATATCACCCACTTTCGCTGCTTCAGACATAGGCATAACGTCAAACCCGTCCATAACAGCCTCAAGAGCCTTTACTGGGTCTACTTCAGTTATGATAACTCTCGCACCTAGACCTCTAGCACGTATAGCAATGCCCCTACCAACCCAGCCGTAACCCGCCACAACAACTATTTTTCCGGCGATCAGGACATTAGTAGCCCTCATAATTCCGTCGAGTGTTGACTGACCCGTTCCGTATCTGTTGTCGAATAAATACTTGGTCTTAGAGTCATTTACAGCTATCACAGGGTACTTAAGCATTCCGGAGCTCTCGAGAGCTTTAAGCCTCAGAACCCCTGTAGTTGTTTCTTCTGTTCCTCCCAAGACTTTCTCGGCCATATCTGGGGCTTTTTCATGAAGAAAAACATGTAGGTCTCCTCCATCATCTATCACAACATCGGGGTTAGAGCGCGCTATGCGCTCTATACACCAGAAATATTCGTCATCGCTTTCACCACGCCAAGCAAATACCCTAACACCCTCGGTAGCGAGAGCGGCAGCCACCTCATCTTGTGTTGATAGCGGGTTAGATGCAGCAAGCCAAACTTCAGCACCTCCTGCTAAAAGCGTTCTCGCAAGAACTGCAGTCTCTTTTGTTACGTGAAGAACGGCCCCAATCCTAACCCCACCTAGCGGTTTAGCCTCCTCAAACTCTCTCCTTATCCTCATGAGTACTGGCATGTTTCTTTCAGCCCACTCGATCATGTTCTTACCTTGCGAGGCAAGGTCTATGTTCTTCACTCTATGCATACTTAACTACCCTTGCTACCTCTGAAATTAACCGTATAAATGTATAATGTGCCGAGTGAGATTGATATAGACTTAGTGCTTCATGCGTAGAAGAAACCTTTTAAGCTCTCATGGGTGTATATTCGAGGGATACCCCATGGCACAGGTTGTAGGACCAGTTAAGGGAACGGTAACTGGATTCTGTGTAAAGTGCAGGGCCAAAAAAGACTTGAAATCTCCTGAAGAGGTAATATTGAAGAACGGTAGGAGAGCTATTAGAGGTACCTGCCCAACCTGCGGTACTACCGTATACGTCTTTATGGGGAGTAAGAAGAAGAGCTAACAGCTGTAGTACACCGCTGGCTGTAAATCCACATTTTTCTTTTTCCTTTACATGCGATCTCCATATATGGCATTATGGTTTATAATTATAGTAAAGTGCAGAGTAAGTTAAAAACATGGGCTCTATATCTTGGTGAGGCACTATGTGCAGGTTAATCTCTCTTGTAGGTAGGGATATATCAAGCTATATCGAGTATGTTGACTCTTTCGTAAAGGCAAGTAGGTGCGATCCTTTTCTCATGGAATTACTGGGGCGTACTGAGTGTGAAGGTCATAGTGACGGCTGGGGTTATGCGATAGTAGGTGCTAGAGATGGTAAGTGGAGTTTGTCTTCTCACTATAGGACTACTTTACCCGTGTATTATGATTCGACCGGGATCAACAATCTAAAGAACATAGTTTACGAGATCAGTGTTGGCGTTCTCATAGCTCATTCGAGGCGGCTGGCCGAGGGTTCAGCTAGAACAGGTAATACACACCCAATTCACTACAACTGGAAGGGGTTTGAGATGTGGATAGCGCACAACGGCGTTATGGACTCTAGCGAATTGTCTAAAGAGCTGGGCATACCTAAGTTACTCGATACAACAGATACTTACTACCTGGGTGAATACCTATATAGACACTTAACTGGTGTTCGCGTGAGTGATCTCGTTGAAGCCTTAAGAAGAGCAGCTAAATATACAAAAACAGCTATGAACACTCTTATAATTCTCTATGATGACAGAAAACTGGTGCTCTCTATAACCTCGTATTTGACCGAAGACAGGCTGCGGAATCCTCTCACCGTAAACTATTACAGAATCGTAGCAAGGACATCAAACAACTCCTCTGCTTTCTTCTCTTCTTCCATAGCTAGATACATCCATAGCCCGGACACAGCAGAAGTACCTCTACAGTCAGCAGTAGTAATGGAGCTAGACCCCGAGGCAGGTCGACTATCCAAGAGTACGTATAATTTGGATTAACTTCTTTAGTGCGATGACTAAAGCCTGAGTGTGTCCCATTTTCGGACGTGTGGCAGCGACAACGCATAAGTTTAATAAAGTTAATCGAGCTATAAGCGGAATCCATAGACTTAAAAGTTTGAATAATAGATACGCAAAACATACGTGGTTATCCGCGCTCATCAGCTAGCGCTAGCACTAACGAATAGAACGAAGACCCAAAGCGAGGAATAGATGGAAAGAATGTGAAGCAGTGAGGTCAGTCGATATAAGTTGGTGTGAGAGTTAAACTCCTATAGTAGCCGGGAACTCACAGTAGTGAAACTCAATAATTACTTAGCTAGTAACTGTTTGATCGGTGTTGAACATGACTTTAGACGATTACAGCAGAACACACGTGGTTAAAGTATGCAGAGAGAAGTGCTCTGAGACAGGTTTTTCTGGCGAGGCTTTTCGCGAATGTGTGGAGCTCTGTGTAAGAGAGATTACGAGATCCTTATCGCAGATGACTTAGTACTCACTCTAAGTGCTAGGCCTAAAGGAACCTCGAGGGTCCTTGAGTAGTGCTCGCATATCAATGTTTATTTAAAGTATTTGCGAATATGTTTAACGCATTACGATGACTACCGCAACTATAACTTAAGTTGCTAAGTGAAATGTGGTAACGATTTAAAGCTTTTAAGCATGACCCGAGTGATTCCATGGAGCTGTAAATGGGGCTTAACCGTAGATTAGTCATACTAGCTGTGTTACTGGTTTTAGTAGTAAGTATAGTGGTTTTCACGACTCTGGGAAGGATAATGAGTCCTCAGGTTAAACTAATTGTTTATGCCTACAGAGATGCTATAACTGGTATTGACCCAAGTGTGGAGTTCGATACCGGTATTGTAGTCTTAGGAGTTGTCTACGAACCCCTCATTTACTACAACCCTTTAACTAACCAGTTTACACCAGCGCTCGCTAAAAACTGGTTGAAGATCAACGAAACATTCTGGATCTTTAGGTTGAGGGAGAACGTTGTTTTTCACGATGGGACCCCTCTAACAGCTGATGCTGTAAGATTTAGTATACTTAGGACTAAGGCAATATACTATGAAAGCGGTTTAGGTCCAGGCTATATCTGGGACTCTGTTGAAGACGTAGTTGTTTTGAATAGCTCGGCTGTCGGGTTAAGACTTAAATACCCTGCTCCTATAGACTTGATAGCGTCGTCAGCTTATGGCGCGTACATCTATAGCCCCAGAGTACTTGAGTATTCTGGAGCTAGAGACTTAACTAACGAATCTATCAGGTTTTGGTTTGAGAAGGGTAGAAGCCTGGGAAGCGGTCCTTACTACATCGACTACTATGACCCCCTTAACGAGGTAAGACTAAAGAAGTTTGAGAAATGGTGGGGGTGGACTGAAGTTAATAACCCACGAGCCCCAGACCTCGTGGTCATAAAGATCGTTAGCGACCCCATAACACAAGTGATGGGTTTAAGAGGTGGCAGCATCCATATAGCTATGTCAGTTCCAAGAGCAGAGATATCGTCCCTAATCAGAGAAGGCTTTAAACTGATAAAGCAACACACGTACTACAGCTATATCCTGATGTTTAACACGCAGAGGTGGCCTACCAATATAACGGAGTTTAGATTGGCGGTTCTCCACGCTATTCCATGGGAGAACCTGATCGATAAGGCTCTCCACGGGTATGGAATTCCGGGAAGCGGTATGATACCATACGGATACCCGGGTTACATGGATAACCTAGTGTTTGAATATAATATAACAATAGCACGAGAACTGCTCAGGACGGCCGGTCTCGATGGGGTAGAGATCGAGATAGAAATAGTAATAACAACCGGCTACGAAGAAGAGGAAATATTCGCGATGCTGTTAAAATCTGAGTTAGCAAAGCTAGGTATTAAGTTGTCTATACGTCACTATCCCTGGGAGTTAGTTAAGGAATATGGAGCGGCAGTGTGGAGAAACCCTGAAGAGGCACCACATCTAATAATAAATGATTGGTGGCCAACATATCCGACTCCGTATGACTACCTCTATATACTGCACTGCAGTTCGAAGGAGTGGAACTGGGCTGGTTACTGCAACGAGGAACTAGACGAGCTTTTAGACCGGGCCTTCGAGCTCGAGGGAGAGGACTACGAAGAGGCTCTCAAGCTTTATGAAGAGGCACAGCAGCTCTTGTTCAAAGAGGGAATCGCAATAGCTCTTTGGACTGTAATCCAGCCTTACGTCGTCAGACCGACTGTGGAGATTAGGAATAACGCGTTTAACCCTCTCTACATGTACGTAGTTTGGTTCCAGTACGTCGAAGTACTAAGCTAGCGATGTTTAGCCATGATTAGATATTACGTTAAAAGAGCTCTGATGGGGTCCGCACTCATTGTAGGCATACTTATGGTGACCTACCTACTAGTGTATATAGCCCCAGGAGACCCAGCACATGTTTGGGCAGGCAAGCCGAGAGGGCCTAGAGCAACAGAAGCAATAGAACTAGCCAGAAAAGAGTTGGGCTTAGACCAACCACTCCACATTCAGATAGCGACGTTTATGGCTAGATTCTTAACAGGAGACTGGGGAGTTTCAATAGCGTTTAAGCAGCCGATCATAAATGTAATACTCAAGTCTTTTAAAGCTACAGCAGAACTACTGCTTTTCTCTTACGCAATAGCTATACCCTTAGGGCTAGTTCTCGGCATCTTTATGGCACTAAGGCGTGGGAGTAAAGCGGATTTACTATTAAAGCTTACATCATCGATGTTCATAAGCATTCCGAGGTTCTGGCTTGCTCTCATAGTGGTTCTTGTTTTTTACTTCATCGGTTTTCAGTCCTTGGGAAGACTAGACCCTCGATACTCTCTCGAGCTTAGAGAAGTAACCGGTTTTTACTTATTAGACTCCCTCTTAATTCTGAGACCAGACATCTTTTTGGATGTGTTAACCAGGCTCATCGCTCCATCCTTGATTATAGCTGTGTACCCTGTATTCTCTATAGCAAAGTACGTGAGGTATAATCTCTCCGAGCGTTTCTACGAGGACTACGTTATTGAAGCCGTATCTCTCGGTATATCGAGGGGCTCTGTCTTAGCTAGGTATGCTCTAAGAGGGATCATTCCAGCAGTAGTTCAGTTAGCCGGCATAAACTTCGTCTACAGCTTTGTAGAGACGACAATAGTCGAGCTCGTCTTTATGCGAGAAGGTGTAGGGAGGGTTTTAGTTGAGGGTATGTTGAGAAGCGATTATCCCCTAATCATAGCGACGCTCTTCATAGTGTCGCTAATCCTGTTAGTGGTTAACACCGCCGCTGACATACTACAAAAAAGATTAGACCCTAGGGTGACGATATGAGTTATAACCGCACCATCATTAAGAGTCGTACAACTCTCTGGCGTTGTCTGCGGAGAGCAGACTTCAAGGTCGGAGTAACTATTATAGTCGCTCTCATACTCATAGCCACCCTAAGTTCTGTAATAGCACCCTACCCAGATGAGGGAGCAGGTCTTATAACGGAAGCCGCTAAGCAGCGAGGCCCTCAACCACCGTCCGCAGAGCATCCCTTCGGGACGGACATAGTCGGTCGAGATATGCTGAGTAGGGTTTTAATTGGTTCGTGCTATTCTCTAATTCAAACAATCTTAGTCATCTTCGGTAGTCTATCAATCGGGGTTATTCTAGGAGTTTTCGCTGGATATATTAGAGGTATAGTCGAAGCCGTTGTAAACTACGCTATTGAACTGTTTTTATTGTTGCCTTCCGTGATCGTAGCCGCAGCACTTTCAGTAATTATCGGACCGGGGATGCTTACTGTTGTTCTATCTCTCATACTAACTTGGTGGGCGTGGTATGCCAGAATAGCGTATGTTCAAAGCAGGCAGGTCCGAGAATTAGATTTTATTAAAGTAAGTGAAGCCCTAGGCTTTAGAAGAGTTTACATAGCTTTTCGGCATGTACTCCCCAATGTAGCTCCTCCAGTAGTAGTACAGTCTATGATCGATACGGCATCGGTGTTACTCGAGATAGCTACTATTAATTTTCTCATAGGTAGCGTGTCAGCATCCCTTGACACTCCAGACTGGGGTATGATGATCGGTTACGGATTCCGGTATATAACCACCTACTGGTGGATGAGCTTTTTCCCAGGACTTTTTCTAGTGGTTACTGCCTTTGGGTTTATTCTAGTAGGGGATGCTGTTAGTGAGGAAAGCAGTCCGAACTTAAGGAGGAGGTGGAGGCAGTGGTTTTAAATGTGAAAAACGAATTAGCCGTTCAAGCTGAAGCCCTTAGCTTAGGTTACGAAGACCTGGGATCGATCTTTTGGGCCGTGAGAGATGTTCACCTTGAGATAACAAAAGGCAGTTCTTTATGTATAGTAGGTGAGAGCGGTAGCGGTAAAACGACTTTAGGTAATGGTATAGCGGGACTTATACCACCTTACGTTCGTGTAGCTGGTAAACTCGTTGTTGAAGGAATAGAAGTGATTAAAAACTCCAAAGTAATCGGAGCTAATAAGATTAGGGGTAGGATAGTTACTAAGATACCGCAGAACCCGGCAGCATCCCTCAATCCATACATTCGCATTGAGCAGACGTTTCACGACGTCCTTAGGGATGTTCGCGGTATTAGGGACAGGCATGTAGCGAGAGAAGAAACCTTAAGGCTTATTTCAGCAGTCGGTTTAGAGGAAGATGTCTTATACATGTATCCCCACGAGCTTAGCGGTGGCATGAGTCAGAGGGTAACTATAGCTCTAGCTCTGGCTTCTAAGCCCTCCATTATAGTGGCTGACGAGCCTACTAGTAACTTAGATGCCTATTTAAGGGGTTACATAGTTCGGCTTATAGGGGATCTAAGTAATAAATTCGGGATATCTTTAGTAGTTATAACTCACGATATCTCCATTGCTGAAGTAGTATGCGAAGACATGGTCGTAATGTTTCTTGGGGAGATAGTTGAGCGAGGTCGTGTAAGTGATGTAATCAAAGCCCCACTTCATCCCTATTCCAGCGAACTTATTGAAGCCGTTAACTTAGAGAGGGCTGGTCATAAACCTAGGAAGTACGTTGGTGGATGTGTGTATTATGTTCGCTGTCCATACGCTAGTAGTGAGTGTCTTAAACCCCCTCCACTGATTAAGCTGAGTAGTTGTAGAGAGGTAAGATGCTGGAGGCTAGCCTGATGAAGCCTGTTCTTAACGTGCGGGAGGTTTGGGTAGAATTTCATCTCATTACGGGCCTCCTCGGAGTAAAGAAAAGGGTTTATGCATTGCGAGGGGTTAGTTTTAGCGTACTCGAGAGAGAGGTTTATGGAATAGTTGGAGCTAGTGGGAGCGGTAAGTCAACTCTTCTCAAGGTCATCATGGGGTTCGTTAAACCCACGGCAGGGACTGTGGAGATCGACGGTATCGATGTGCTTAAGGTAGATCGAGAAACTAGGAAAAACATTACTAAGCGAATAGGGTATGTTTCTCAAAATCCTTTAGTAGCAGTGAACCCGCGCTTTAAGGTGAAGGATATAATAGCAGAACCCCTTAGAGCCGTAGGTGTCCCAAAGAGAGAGATCGTTAAAATTCTGCCCACACTAGTCGAGGCAGTAGGTCTAGCACCTGAAGTAATGGAGCTTTTACCGTACGAGCTTAGCCTAGGTATGTTGCAGAGAGTAGTTATAGCTAGAGCTATTGCTGCGAAGCCAAGAATGCTTTTACTGGACGAGCCTACGTCAGCTTTAGACTCAGTTACGCAATCTCATATCACGGCTTTATTAAGAGAGCTAAGAGAGCTCTTCGGTTATACAAGCATATTGGTTTCCCATGACCTTAGAGTTGTCTCTCGCTTAGCAGATAAACTGGCGATAATGATGGCAGGTCTCATACTAGAAGAAGGTTCAGTAGCCGATGTTTTGGGTAAACCTCTTCATCCCTATACACAAGCACTTGTGGACTCCCTAAAGTTTAAGGAAATGAGGGAGGTCTTTGTAGCCGACCCAAGAGTGTGCCCATATTACACTAACTGCACTCAGAGACTAGAGGAGAAGTGCCGGATACTGCCACCCCTAGTGGAGCTTAGTAATATGAGAAAAATCAGGTGCTGGCTCTACACCTAACTATTCTCTTGAAACTTTTTTGAAGGCTATAAAGATGGCGCCCAAAGTAATAGCAATCATAGTAGCCGGTATCCACAAGTTATCGATAAATCTAAGAGTAGTTCTTCCTTTTTCATGTCTTAACCTTAAGAAGCCTAGGTAAGTTAGATCGGACACCAGGTCGTAAGACGTTATGCACCTAGCTCCAACGGCACCCTCGCACAAATCTTCTCTGCAGTTAAGAGGCACCTCACTGGTTTCGCCTTCTCTATCACTGTATAGAAACTTAGCTTCAATAAATGAAGCTCCGATGGATCGGGCGCGAATAGATACGTTACAAAGCTGAGTAGTGAATATAAAGTACAATTCTAAGGGATAGTGAGACACGATGTAGTCTTCGGCCCGCCCAATCATGGACGTATTTATGTGAGGGGCAGGATACGTTACGTTGACGCGCTCGCCCAGGACAATTATGTTGGGTTGCACTATTTCCCTCTCCACTCTAACCAGTTTACTCATCCCAGGTTTTACTGCCTTACCGGCTTCTCCCCCAGGAATAATGAAGTCGGTGCTCTCGCTACCTACTTGAAGCTTTATGGTAAAATTCCTGTTTTCGGACGAATCCACGTACGTCACCCTAAATAGGGTGGTATTTATCACTCTTGTTCCGATTACAGAAAGTTCGAGAAATCTTCCCTCAATCTGGATGGAGACGTATACGGCAGTAATTAAGTAGAGTAGTGATAGAATGATACTTACTAAGAATAGTGTCCTCTTTAGTCTCCTTTTCGATCTTTTTCTCTGCCTTCCGTACTTTCTGTATTTACCCACCGCACCAACCCATAATTCAACAGCATTAAGGTGTTATTATTTATTATAACATTAAATTAGCTATCAACAACACCCCTGTTCTGCTATGAAGCACTTAAAGTCTTAGCAGATATTATCTTGAATTTCTCATACCTACACAGGTATCTTTAGTCCTCGCTTAGGCAGTAAATACCCGCAAGTTTATGTCTGCTTCACGACATATTCTGCAGTCAACACTGGCTTCGTTCCCTTTTATACTTAAATATTCCGGCTATAATTACCTATGGGACAAATAATTCAAAGTATGCGATGCATTGAGGGACTCCATTCATTAGCTCTCCTCTTGCTTCTCGCGATAATAGCCTGCGGAGTCTCTACTTATCTACACGTTCCTTCGAGTTTAGCACCCTTTAGTAACTTTGGGTTAAAGTATAGTGATATCGTCTTTGGCGTATTTTACCCAAGGTTTTCAGCAGACTACGAATCATCATCTAAGTATTGGTATAACGTAGAGATCTTGAAGCTGTTAATGGAAAGAAAAGTAGTTTGTCCAGTGCCCTACATTGACTATTCTTTTGAGTATCCTCCGCTTGTTGGCTTATTGTGGTACATTAGTACGTGTTTCTCTATAACAATAACACTCCGAAGTGAATCAACGTCGCCTTATGCGAGTTCCTATATTCATAGCATCGCGGAGCTACACTTTATCGTAAATGCTTTCTTTCTCTCGCTTTCCCTCCTTCTCTCAGTCTTCTTTCTGCATAGACTAGTAATAACATCAACTAAAAAGCCCAGTTTTCTGAGTATAGCCACCTGGCTCGTTTTACCATCGACTATACTCTATTCAATCTATAATTGGGACGTGATTTGTTTAGCTTTTGCCTTAAGTTCCCTCGTAGCGCTACATAGAAAAAAGTACTTTACTTCTGGGGCTTTAATTGGGGCATCTATAGCAACAAAACTTATGACCGCATCAATAGCTTATACTATCTCTCTGTACCTGTTATTAAGGTCGCACAGAGGTGAAAAATTACGTAACTTTAGCTTGTTTCTTCTTGGTATATCGATCTTCGGTGCTACTCCGTACGTTACCTTACTAATGGTCTCACCTAGAGGTTTTTTTGATTTTGTAGCACATCACTCGGCTTGGTACTGCGAGAACTGTATTTACTTACTGTTTATTCACGACATATTTAGCTATCTCCATAGGACCCTAGCGATAGCTTTAGTAATCATCCTAGCAATTACTATAGCACTCCTTATTTTTAATAGGAAAAGTATAGAAGACAGCTCGTGGCTCTATAAGCTATCAACTCTCTCCACGCTGGGAGCTGTACTGTTTAATTACGTGTTCTCACCACAAATGATACTTCTTTTTTCTCCTCTAGTTATGGTTTTCTTCGTCAAAATAAGTCGAATAGCGTATATAGCATCCGATACAGCAAACTCCCTCATAATGGTTCTCTTTTTCTACGATAGCGACATTAGGTATCTCCTCAATAGATCTGGCATTCCAGTGGAAGTAAGGTTCAGCCCTTGGACTATAGACTCACCAGTGCAGTGGCTTGCGGCAATAAGGAACATCCTTTTGCTACTGATATTCGTAGTCGAACTGGTGAGGCTCTCGAGGAGTAAGCCACTATAACCACTCATATTTTTCTAGACACTAACTCCTGTTAGTCCAAATAACAAGGAATTTCTGTACTACTTACTGTTTAAGGTCGTAGACCGCTGGCAAATCTAGTAGGTTGAAATCACTATTTACGCTTGTGGGCATACGCTGCGAATAGCTTTAGGCTAGTTCCTCCATTGTTCGGAATCTCTGAGTAACCTAACCTAGCACCGAAGCACTGAGGTCACCGAATAAATTCTTGAGGCATCGGTAGGCTATTTACTAATGACGTCACCCCACTCTTGCTGCAGTTCCTCATCAGTAGCAGAGCTTTCAATAAGTTGGCACTCAGAGTAAGCTGGCTTTATTTCCTCGGGTTTAAACTTCTTTACTACTAATTCAGTGGACCTCTTCTGGGGGTGAGTAATTATATTTACATATGCTCTAGCTATAGCCGCAACAGTAGCTTCACTAAAAACTAGGACCTGGTCTGAGAGCTCTATGATCATGCGCACGTGCCTGTGCCCTCTAGGTATTATTGCCACTACTCTCTCAACATCGCAGTTCCTATACCTTAATACCTTTTTACCAAATTTCTGTCCACTACGATCTCCCAACGCTCTCTACCTACAACTATTCAATACTAGGACCTTAACACCGCATCAAGAAAACAAATGTTTATGCTCTAGGCGATGATATTGTGAGCCCTAGGTCTATTGGTATGACTACACCGTTTAGAGCTTCATTTTCAACTATATGTCTTACAAGTCTAGCCACTTCCTCAGGTTCTATAAGCCTTGAAATGGGCGACCTCTTTAGGTAGTCCCTCAGTATAGACTTCGGTACTGCTAGAGCCATCCTAGTTCTAACAAACCCTGGTGCTATAGCTACAACCCTTATACCATACGGAGCTAGCTCCTTTGCTAGAGTATACGTTAAGCCTATCAGACCCGACTTTGAGGCTGCATAGTTAGCCTGCCCCACGTTCCCGACTAGTCCGACTATGGAGGACACGTTCACGATAACGCCACCCCCAGTTCTTATCATGTGCTGTGAAACTGCTTTTGAGCAGTAAAATGCCCCAGTTAGGTTAACCCTTATAACAGCATCCCAGTCTTCAGCCGACATTCTCTGTAGGTACGAATCTCTAGTTATACCGGCGTTGTTGACTAGGACGTCTACTCTCCCAAGCTTACTTAAAACTTCGCTAACTCCTTTTTCGACAGATTCTCTATTTGAAACATCAATAGTTACAAAGACTGCCTCCATACCGGTCGATTTTACTGTCTCTAGAGTTTTCTCAGCTTCTTTATCGTAAGCTAAGTCTGCTATAGCAATCGAGAAACCTGCTTTAGCTAGCTCTATAGCGATCGAAGAACCTATCCCCCTTGCTCCTCCTGTAATAAGGGCTACTCTAGGTACCTTAACTTCCTCTTTTGGTACAAATCTCTTTATAGTACCAAATACGGTCCACTCCTCGACTACATCTCCAAGCATACCGCTTCTCAACCTGCCGAAGTACTTGCGGTCTATTCTGACAATCGCTTTATTACCACTCTCATCTTCAGCTACACCTATGGCATACGTCGACTTGTAGGGAGGTAGAGGAGTGTAGAGTTCTGTATAGGCAACTAGCTTCCAGACCATAAGATCACCTAGCAAAAATCGCTACCGCCACGGTTCCCCCGGTACCTCCATGGTTTTCCATCAAGCCCTTCTCAGCGTCTTTAATCTGCCTATCACCAGCTTCACCTCGCAGTTGCCAGAAGAGCTCTGTTACCATCCCGACCCCCGTAGCACCAATTGGATGTCCCTTCGACTTTAACCCACCGCTAGGATTGACGGGCTTCTCTCCATCAAACATGGTGACTCCATCTCTCAAGATCTTAGCTCCCTCCCCCCTCCTTGCTAGCCCAAGCATTTCGTATGCTATCAACTCAGATATAGTGAATGCATCGTGAACTTCGAGGACATCCACATCTTTAATACCTAGGTTCGAGATCTTGAAAGCTTCTTCAGAGGCGAGCCGAATAGCCCTTAACTCCGTCATGTCTAGACGCTCGAATATCCCCGGGGTATCGTGGGCTAGTCCAACGCCTTCGATGTAAACCGGTGTATCTGTGTACTTCCTTGGTTCACTACTGATTATGAAACCGGCTGCTCCATCAGTTATGAGAGAAGAATCATATAGCTTTAGTGGCCACGAAACGTACGGAGACCTCATTACATCCTCAATAGTTATCTTTCTACGCATAGCAGCTAGCGGATTTCTCAAACCGTTTTCATGGTTTTTAACTGCAACTAGAGCGAGATCCTCCTCGGTAGCACCGTATTTGTCCATGTAAGCCTTCGCTATGAGAGCATAGAGAGATATAAAAGGAGCCCCCGCAACTATTTCATCCGGGTGTCCAGCTGCCATTAGAACCTCATTAACTTCTGCGCTAGTGGGCTGATAGCTCATCTTTTCGTAACCAACTACTAAAACGTTCTTAGCTAAACCACTCCTCACTAGATTCCATGCTATATATAGAGCCGTCCCACCTGAAGCGCAAGCATTTTCCACTCTCAATCCCTTAGCATTCGACCGTCCCACTAGAGATATAGCGTATGGTGCCGTATGAAGAATCCCACCAAACCTATCTGAAAAATTCGAAACAATTACAAAATCTATATCTTCACCACCGATCCCTCTATCAACGGAACTCAAAGTTCCTTGAACAGCTTCCTTTAAGAGATCCCATGCCTCCTTTTCAGACCTAAGTTCGTACTTGGTGCTATAAGCACCTACTACACCTACCCGCAAGTTTCTCCCCTACTGTCTATTCATCCTAATTAAACATTCTTTGGGTTACCTGTGATTACCTCCACGCCAGAAAATTCTTACTGGTTCACTTGCTTAAGCTTAAACCTACCTCTTGTAGCGGAAGTACTTTCGAGAACTCTCAAAACTAGGTTTATGGCGTTTTTCTCAGCTCTTCTGAGTGTTTTAGCTACGGCCACTCTTGAAATTCCGAAGTCTCTAGCTAGCGAGCTGATGTCTGTTCTTCTAGGCCACTCATAGTATCCTAGTGCTACGGCTGTAGTAAGTAGCTCTAGCTGTTTCTCAGTTAACCTACCCAAGCTTTCCTCAAGTAATGAGAGTAATCTGAAGTAGTCTAGCGTGAGCAAGTGTTCAGGTAGCTCCACAAGTTTATACTTCTCGATGTAATCGTATTCAGAAACTTTTCTCATGAATTCCCTTAAGTGCTTAGCTGTGTGAAATCCCAAAGTCCAGCGCTCGAATCCATTGAAGGCTACCCATGCCGCCAGAGGTGTAGCATCGTGATTGACTACAGCCTCCATAGTGTTGGTCTTGCTTATCAACATACCTGCCTTTATGTATTTCCTCTTTTTCTGTAAAACTTCATAGCTCTTAACGCTCCCTATAGAACTCACTTTCTTTAATACTTCATTAATAGTGCCATCATCTCCGAGGACAACAATGTAAATCTTTTCGTAACCTCTTCTAATCTCGGCTACGTTAGCACCTACAACCAGTATACTGGAATCCTTAACGTGCTCGGTAAGCCAAACGACTGGACAATCATATTGAACTATATCAAATATTCCAACATACACTACTCCTAGCCCATATACAGTCATTTAAAACGTAAATTAAGCTTTTAACTATACCTGCGCAGAAATTAAATAAATATCGTTGATAGGTAAAAACCGTTTAAAATATCGAATAAACACCGCATTAACTTGGTGATAATATGAAGAATCTTCTATTCAAATATTAGCGTATGATGTTTGGATGCTTCTTCTAACACACGGTGCTTGCATCCACCTCTTCTACTAGCTTTAAGCTGTTTTACCTATGGGATTACTGTATATGAAGCCGGCGAGTAAGTAATTAATAACGCTAGGTTTCTCCAGGATGACGGCGTGTCCTGACTCTCTAACTTCTACATATGTTGAGTTGGGGATTTCACTAGCTATTATCCTGGAGTATTTAGGTGGTTTTACCCGGTCTTCCTCCGCAGAAACCACTAGTGTTGGTGCTTGAATATTTCTTAGTAGTGCTGTTAAAGGTGAATCCACAAGCTTCAGGAATGACCTGATAAGATGAGCTGCTGAAGTTAAGCTAAAGCCTCTCGAGAATGCGTCAACTAGTCTATCAAATAATCCTCTTCCTTGTTGAGCTATAAACCTCTCTGAGTATACGTCGCTAATCCAAGACAATACGAATTTTCTTACATCTAGGGAAAGAGCTCCCTCAAGCCATCGCATTGCCGTAATCCTAAGATCCTCTCGAATCTCACTCACTGAAGCTATCACGGTTAAATCGTTGACATACTCTGGGTACCTAATCGTGAAAAGCATGGCTACTTCACCTCCGTACGAGGTTCCAACGATATGCACTTTCTTTAAACCAAGGTGGTCCAGTAGGTTTCTCAGGTCCTCTGCGTGAATTTCTAGACTGTACTGGCTTCCATCATCTGGCTTATCGGAGTTCCACTGTCCTCTCATGTCGTGCAACACTACTTTATAGTTTAACCTAACTAAATGGCTTCTCTGAAATATCCAGCTAGCCGTACTCATGAATATTCCATTTAAGAATACCACTGGCTCCCCATCTCCATATACTTCGTAGTATAACTTAATACCTCCTACGTTTACTGTAGGCATACTCTCTACCTACAGCAAACTACATTATCTAGCAACAGTTTTTCTATATCGCTTTCCGAATAGTCAAGAAGCTTTGACAAAACGACCGTAGCATCCTGACCGAGTACAGGAGAGCCTCTCCATATCTTCGGCTCATCCCTCATTAAGAACTTAGGAACGATCCCCCATCCATTTATTCTATCTCCTAAAGTTTCATCTACCCACTCAATAAAGTCTCCTCTAGCCCTGTAGTGAGGGTCTTCGAGAGCGTCCTTAAGGCTGTATACCTTAAAGCAGGGAACATTATAGCTCCTCAGTATTCTCAGAACTTCTTCGGCCGTCCTCTGCTTTACCCACGACCTCAAGATGTCGTCGAATCGTTTTCCCTTATCTGTATGCATGCCTGGAGCGTAGTGAACATCCTTCCATTCTTCAAAGTCTGCTTGTATAGCATCACATAACCTCCTAAAGACGTCGTAGCCTAATGCTCCAACAAACACGTACTGTCCGTCCTTAGTCTCGAAGATGTCGTAGGGCTGGAAGTATATGTCTTTATTTCCTCGCCTAACTGGAACATCCTTGAGCTCGGCCGTCTGGATCCACAAGCCTCCGAAGACGTTCGCTATACATTCGAATTGGGCTACATCTATTGTGACCCCTACCCCAGTTTTTTTAGAGTGTATATAGCCCGCAAGAGCAGCAGATAGAGCGTGTAGAGCTGTTAGATAGTCTCCAGTGTACGGATAGGGCTTATACGGAGGTGACTCAGGAAAGCCGTTTATACTCATCCACCCACTATAAGCAGCAGCTATAGCATCGTACGCTGGTAGCCCGAGGTAGTTGGGGTCTCCGAAGTGCCCAAAACCGGATATGTGGACTATAACTATCTCAGGGTTTACTCTCCGGATGACTTCATCCGTTATACCGAGCTTTTGGTAAGTTCCTGGCATTGAGCTCTCCATCCATATATCGGCATGCCTGAGCAACCCCAAGAACACTTCCTTACCTTTATCTTTCTTAAGGTCGACAACAATTGACAACATGTTTCTCCTCTCTTGAGCCCACCAAGTGTTAACTCTGCCTTTACCTTTCTCGATGAACGGTGGAGAGTACCTGTACGTATCACCCCCAGGTCTCTCCACGTGAATGACTTCAGCTCCCCATAGAGCTGCCAAATAAGCAGCGAAAGGCTGAGCTATGAGAATTCCCGAAGATACTATTCTTAACCCAGATAATGGCCCGGATGCCTCAGTAGCTAAAAGAGGGGCTCTTTTCTTGGGTCCGCTGGAGATCTTAGATACTAAGTCCTCGAACATATTGGATTTCCAAAGGTCGTATGTACTGTAGTGCCTTATAGATACCAAATTTAGCTTTTGTTAACAACTAAGCACTCGCTGTTCTGCTAACTTATCCACTTAAAAGCTATCGCACCCTGCTGGTACCCAACTCCTGAAGCCACTAGTATGACGACCTTATCTTTTTCAACTTTACCTTGTTCTATAGCGTCGTGGAGCGCCATGTAGATGCAGGCTGAACCAGTGTACCCATACTTATCCATAACCCAATGGGTTTTTGTCTCAGGTAGGCCAAGGTTTTTCATGACATCGAGTATCGTTTTCAGGCGTACCTGAGTAAATATTACCTGGGCTATCTCGTCCAAGCTTATGTTGGCCTGACTGATCACGTCCTTTATGAGAACTGGCCAGTACTGGTCGTTGACCGGTGGGTACGCCTTTCTTAGGTCGAGGAAAGGCAGATTCTCGTCTGTTACCTGCTCAGCAACCGGCTTCCAAGCACCCAAGAATATTCCCCAGTAGTCCCAGAACGAACCATCAGCACGCAGTTTTCCTGCTAAATAGCCAGGTGCGTCTGAAGCAGATAACACTACAGCTCCAGCACCATCAGAGAATATCCACTCCCACATGAACTTCCATCTAAGGAACCTAGTCATAGCGTAGACTCCTATTACTAAGATATTTCGATACTTCGGTTTTCCAGCTATTATGGATGATGCTACCTCAAGCATATATACTGGGTTAGCGCAGGAAGCGTTTATGTCAAAAGCGGGAATCTCATAAGGGCCTCCCCCTAGAAGACTTTGGACTTTAGGTGCCGTCGGTGGAGATATAGCCTCGGGAGTATCTGTACCTACTATTATCATGTCTACATCCTTTATTGTCAACCCAGCCCTATCGAGAGCCATTTTAGCAGCTTTAGCAGCCATAGTCGCCGGAGTCTCCTCTGGAGGAGCTATCCTCTTTATTTTCAACCCGGTTCGCTCTATAAACAGCGGATCTACTTTAATTCCGGTTTTCCCCTCAAAATCCTCTGGAGTCATTATAATCTGGGGTATGTATACCCCAGTAGATGCTATATATGCAAATCGTCTGGACATTTCAGCCCTAGATATAGCTCGGTATAAACCTTAAGTAAGCTGATGTTTACATATGATGCTATGACTTCTTTACACCTCACTGTCGCGTATGGTCTACAACGCTCCCAAGTAGTATTCTTTAAGTATCTCGGGCTTGATTATCTCATGAGTTTTACCGCTTCTGACTATAGTTCCCATTTCAATAACGTGAACCGTTTCTGCCGTCTCTAGTACTATAGTCGGGTCTTGTTCGGCCACGATCAATGATATCCCAAACTCGTCTTTGATTCGTTTCAGAATTTCAACAACTCTTTTTCTCATAATGGGTGCTAGTCCAGCCGAAGGTTCGTCTAGTATCATAAGCTTACCCGCCATCAGTAAGGCTATAGCTATAGATAGCATTTTTTGCTCACCACCACTCAAAGTACCAGCTATCTGAGTTTTCCTTTCTTCAATGATCTTGAACAGCCTGGTCACTTCTCTGAATCTGTCTCCACAGTACTTAGACATACTCGCAGCCAGCTCTATGTTTTCACGTACTGTCAGGGTCCTCAGGACACCCCCTCTTTCTGGCACGTAACCTATACCGAGTCTGACCATTTTATGAGTTGGAAGCCCAGTGATGTCGTTTCCCTCATACAAAATCCTACCTCTCCAAGGCTTTAGGTATCCCAGTATCGTTTTAATCAGTGTAGTTTTTCCGGCACCGTTAGGCCCTATTAAGCCAACAACTTCCCCTAAGTTTACGGTAAAACTAACTCCGTTTATCACCACGGTCTTCCCGTATCCGACTACGAGGTCTGCTACTTCAAGTATCCTCACTATATCACCCCAAGGTAAACCTTAGCAACCTCCTCGTTGCTCACTGCCTCACCAGGCTTTCCTTCAAAAATCTTTTTGCCCTCGTTTAGTACGACTACTCTTTTAATTAACTTCATTAGGTACCTTAGTTTATGCTCTACTATAACAAACGTCAACTCTTTTTCATTAAGCTTCTTTATTATCTCAATAGTCTCATCGATCTCACCTGGAGAAAGCCCTGCGAATGGTTCATCTAGGAGTACCAGCTTCGGACTAGTGACTAAAGCTCTCGCTAGTTCAACCATTCTTAGCTTGTATGGAGTTAAGTTGACGGGGAGTTCTCCGGCTTCAGCCAAGAGTTTTGTGATAGTTAATGCCCAAGTAGTTTTAGCTCTAGCAAGTCTCGTGTCTTTATACACGGATCGAGCAGATAGGCTCACGTTATAGTAAACCGGGAGGTAAGGGTATACTCTCATACCCTGAAATATGCGTGAGATCCCCAACACTACTCTCTTATGGGGCTTAAGTCTTGTAATATCCTTACCTTCAAATACCACTCTACCCTCATCAGGTGTGAGTACCCCCGTGATTACGTTTACGAGGGTAGTTTTTCCAGAACCATTGGGACCTATTAAACCTAAGAGCTCGCCCCTATAGACTTCCACTGAGACCTTATCGAGAGCTACAATACCTCCAAACTTTTTAGTTACGTTATCACAAACTAACAATTTCTCCACTGTTACTCACCCGCTACTAGCTCAGCCAGCTTCGACGAAATTATGTGCTTTAGTCTCATGTATAGGTAGTAGACTATCCCCTGTGGTCTAAGTAGGACTAATACGATAAGAAGACACATATAAAGTATCACTCTCCATCTTCCTAGGACGTCCCAAAGAACTTCATAAACTAAGAGTATGAAATAGTTGGCTAAAGCAGGACCCACAATCGTTCCCATACCACCCAGAATAACCGCAGTCAACGGTGGGACTAGAGTGTTCGCTGGGATAAACACATCCACAGTCATCGGAGGCCTCATTGCAGCATATATAGCACCGGCAAACGACGCTAGAGATGATGATATGAGGAACCCAACTAGTTTAACTCTGAGGGTATTTATTCCAGAAGCTTCCGCTAGAAGCTCGTCTTGACCTACGGATCTCATCATAAAGCCGAAGTCCGAGTAAGCCACTTTGTAGCTAACTATAAAGGCGATTATAGCAGCAATAGATGATATGTAGAAGTAAGTTGACTGCAAGAAGAAGGCTCTCTCTCTAACTGGAAGACCTCTAGCATACGAGAAAAGTAGGGGGGAGTAAGTAATACCGCCCTCGCCCCCTAAGTATAATGAGAAAGGCTGTGACGTTACTATTCCGGCCATAACAATGGGCAGTAGCAGCGACATTATAGAGAAGTAGGCTCCTCTCACTCTTAAACTAGGAAGAAATATTACTAGACTGAGGACTAAAGATATAGCAGCTGATGGTAAAATGGCGTACTCAACCGACACCCCCAGATATCTATTTAAGAGAGCTACTGAGTAAGCAGCACATCCTACAGTGAACGGTACTCCAAGGTTGAGGTAAAACGTTGTTCCTGAGTATAGGTCTAGCGAGAGAGTTATTAAAAGAAAAATGTTTACTCTAGTTAGAACATCGAGCCAGAAGCCCCTTAACCCAATTACAGGTAACAGCATGTAAATAGTAGCACTCGCGAGGATAGGTAGGGTTCTCTTCACCCTCTTTAACCTAGAGGGTCTAGCGAATGCCAGTCTACTCACCCCTACCGAAGAGTCCGTGGGGTCTAAAGATTAGCACTAAGAGTATTAAAACTAGGGGGGCTACACGTGCTATACCTCCTCCTAGAGCGTATACCATGAATTGTTCAATAAAGCCGTAAATTAGTGATGCGACAACAGTTCCTAGAATATTACCGATGCCTCCCATGACTACTATCGCAAAAGCGGCAAATAGAGGTGACCACCCGGCAGTCGGTGTTAAAGCCTTTAATGGAGCTAGCAGAATACCTGTGAAGGCAGCATAAACTCCAGATACCAGGAAGGTAGTCCTTAAAACCTTTAAGGGGTTTACACCTAACCTCATCGATTCCTCCCAGCTCTCTGCAACTGCTCTAATCGCTTTTCCAACACTAGTTCTGTAGAGAAAAACGAGAAGCGCTAAGACCATAACTAAACAGGCGGCTGTAACAAGCAGCCAGTGATTGCTTACTGGAACACCTAATACCGTGGTTGTCCCAGGGTATAGGGGGAGGGTTGCTGGCCTGAGTCCCATTTGAATCCTAAATAGCTCCTCAAATATGTAGGCTACCGCCATCGTGGTTATAAAGACGCTGACTGGGAACTTAATAGCTGGCTTAATAATTGACTCACCTATAGCAAGGCTGACAGCAGCGGTTAACAGAATCGAGGCAGGTACTGCTAAGTATAGAGGGGCGTTCAAGTAGTTTAGAAAAACGTACGTAGAGTAACCCGTGAGTACATATAGAGCTCCATAAGAGAGATTAGGTAACCGAGCAACACCAAAAACTAAAGAAAAACCCAGTGAGAAAACAAGGTACGTCAATGAGTGAAATAACCCAAAAATGAGTATGTACCTTAGTTCTTCCAACCTTAGTTCCCTATGGCCAGGGTATCTCTACCCAGACTCTAGTACCGTCTACAGACTTAGGAAGCAGTAACCTTGTTCCTTGTTCCACTACTCTAAACGGCCAAACTACTACTCTTCTGCCCTGCTGCCACTGGAAGTATATTGGGTATATTCTATCCGGAGCTAACTTAGCAGTATGGCTTCTGGTGAATTCATAAATACCAGCAGTCCCCACGAAGGTCGAGGTCTCTAAAGCTTTGATGACTTTATCTGTTTCAAACGTTCCAGCCTTTTTAACTGCTTCAGCCCACACGTATACTGAGTCGTAAGCATACCATGTCGTAAATAGAGGTTCAGTTCCCAATAGCTTGCTATACTTTTCGTAGAACTCCATCGTCCTAGGTGTAATGGGGGCTGGGAACCCCCAAGAAATGCATATCAATCCTTCGGCAGCCCCCATAGTCTGGTTGTAGAATATGTTGAGCATAGCATATGTCCCACCTCCTACAGCTAATAGAGGGACCTGACCTAAGAAGTAGTCCCTCGCATAGACGTAGTCTTCTGTGCCAGAGAACTGCCAAGTTATGTACTGAGCACCAGAAGCCATGACTCTGGCAAAGACGTCAGTGAAGGAGGTTATGTCTGCGGGTACCCCAATTGCTGTTACGACCTCTATGCCTTCCTTCTTAGACCTCTCCTGACCGTATAGAGCGTGTGGGATAACCCATGGTAAGTCCTCATAGATCCACGCGACTTTAGTCCAGCCAAACCTTCTTGAGAGGTACGCCAGCAGGTCCCATGTAGCTGCTGCCTGAGATGTTGCGTTGACGTATGCTCTAAACCAGTATTTATAATATTCATAGTTCTCCAGTACTTTAGCGTCGATAGCATCACTAACAGCACCAGAAGCTATAATTAAGACCTCGTAAAGAGGTAGAAGGTCCATTATTGCTAGGGCTTCGTGTGAGCCAAAGACTCCAAATATTACTTTAACCCCATCTTCAGCCAGCTTCCTATAGCCTTCAGCGGCCTTATCTCCACTCCACTGCGTATCGTAGGGCACTAGCTCGACCTTGTGGTTTAGGACTCCTCCAGCAGCGTTTATTTCCTCTATAGCAAGCTGTATTGCTGCCAGCATCATTGTTCCTATAGGTAAGTTGAGAGGAAGGAGAGCCCCAACCTTTACAGTTCCAACAAACTGTGGGGGTGTGGTAGTAGGGGGTGTTACCGGAGTGGTTAGCACGATCGTTGTAGTAGGTCCGGGCAGTGTTAAGGTTTCTCTAAGAGTAATAGTCATATATCTTGTGATCTCGACTCCAGGGACAGTCGGGGTAGCTACTTGCTGACCTACGAAGTAGCCAACTATTCCAGCTACGACTATGAGTACTATCAGTACTGCCTGAATTATTTGAGGCTTCATATAGTCACCGATCCCTTAGTGGAATGAAGAGTTAAAAACCTCAAGTTAACAGACGCTAATCTGAGTTTCACAGCCTACAGTATATTTCTCTCTTTCAAGAATTTCGACAGCAAATTCACAACAGTACTTTCCATTCCTGATAGCGTGTGAGTCCCACCCTCTACTAAGTGGAATTCCACATCGTATTTTAGCTCTTTAAGCTTTCTATACAGAGCTTCAGACTGAGACACGGGCACCATAGAGTCTTCCGAACCATGAATTAGCAGCACGCTTCCCGAAATCTTATCTACGTAGGTTATTGGGCTAGCTAGCTCGTAAAGCTCCCTGTTTTCGTCGGGTTCTCCGAGAGTAGACCTGACTAAGTCTGCTATGTACTTCTGCGGGCTTCCATGGGGAAACTTTGATAGAAATCTATAGAGGTCTGCTAAATCAACCCACCCACCTACACTCACAACAAACCTCACTCTTTCTTGTGTTGATGCTAGCAAACTTACAGTTCCACCTAGAGATATCCCTAGGAGCCCGAGCCTCTCAGGGTCAACTCCGCTTAGAACTTTAAGCTTTCTTATAGCTCTTATGGCGACAGCAACTCCATCACTGGCGTCAGTATATCGTGGAGCAAAAGCCACCATCCCCAGAGTGGCAAGTTCTTTAGAATAGTACTCGACATCCTCAGGTTTTTGATTGAAAGCGTGAAGAACAACTGTAGCGGGTTTCTGCTCCGCCAGAGATGAGTAGTAGAGATAACCAGGTACGTCCTGGGTCTTCACCTTTGAGATGCTCATAGTTAGCACCGTGAGAGGAGATCGCTAGATAGCTATTAAAATGCTGAGCGGGATCTTTAACTACTTAACAAGACTAAGTATGCTCGACATTGTACGCTACAACACCCCCGGGAAATGCAGGAATAGGGAAGCCAGACGCAGTTCCGCGAGGGGTTCAGCTCTCGTGTTGGTTTATATGGGTTGACTTCATTGCCCCATCTCTTTCCCCGCATTCTTCTCGGGTTCTCATCAGGCTTGGGGGCGTTCGAGGTGACCTCGGGCACCCCACATCTTGAGTAACTCGGGGAGAGCCCGCACCTCATCTACGTGGCTCTCGATCCCTTATCGGGCAGCCTCTACACATCAATCAAACAGAAACACTCGTAAGCGTTTCCGCAGCGTCTATAGAGCAACACAAACCAATACGAACCCGAAACAGTTGCTTGAGGCTTTATCGCTCCATGACTCCATCTTATTGGAGCCTAGTCCGGGTCTTCACTAACTTTAGGTGGTCTAGTCCGTGTCTTCTTTCACTGAAATCTCTTATCGGTGGCCACAGAGAGTCTCTGCTTCTTGAGCAAGTCTCTATGGTCGGTTATTGATAATAACCTTTATAGAGCTCAAAACAGTTCCTCGGGGCTCCATTTAATCTAACTCTTATATTCCTAGTTTTTCTATATCCAAAGGTGTAGTGAATGAGCTCTTTAGTCAAGGAGGGAGTGCTGGGAATAGTGTTAGGATATAGAAAGGGTTTGAATAGGCAGTACGTTAGCCAAGTCTACATAAAGGTACTGACACAAATCGAAAATGTTCATTCTCTCATCGGTCGTAAGGTAAAGGTTAGTGATAGCTATGGAAATATCTACTTGGGAAGAGTAGTCAAAGTCCATGGTTCCGGAAAGAATGGTGTTGTTATAGCTGTGTTTAGCAGGAACCTACCGGGGCAGCTGATAGGCTTTGAGGTAGCTATTCTCTAACATGAGTATAGGATTGCTCGAACGGCTACTTCTAGTAGTTCGCTGCTATAACCAGCAAATAATATTGACTTGGAGTATGGGACTTCAAAGAGAATAGCATATTCATTTAAGTAAGCCAAGGGTTTAACGTAGTACTTCAGGACCGTCTTCTCGGTGTTTGCTATAGTTAACACAATCTTACTGTTAAAGTTAAGCCCGTAAAGTACTGGGTGACTAGGCCATCGCGGGCTTATGAAACCCTCTGCGCTTACTATATCAGCATCGCTCAGAGTACTCAAGTCGGATACCAAAGGATTAAATAGAGTTTTAACTATTTCGCTAACTCTACCTTCGCACGATACATAACATCTCCCCCCCTCACTTAAGTCACCAAGAACTCTCTCGAGAGACTCTATCAACAGGCACTGACTCCCAGTTTTAGAAATACTCCCGGTCTCAGGAACAGGTTTTCCATCTATCCACGTATCTTCGGAGACTTCATAATCTGCTTGTTCGATATTGCAGGACTCGCAGATTTCAGGGTCTAAAGCTAGTGATGAAGGAGGAACTACTATGTGGTAAGTCTTTTTGCGACCTAACCAAACGGGTACTACAGAGGGTTTTGTTATAAAGATCGCTCCATTAGTTCCTCCACACTTAAAAAGTTCTCTCACTATGTTAAGAAATACTGCTCCATGCCTTGCTAGATACAGTAAGTAGCCTGAGCGTAACCTCAGCTCCGTCACCCAAGAAAACTAGAAGATTAAACAATTATCCTTAAGATGAGAGGATTTAAAGTACTTCAACTTAGGTGGGTTCCCACCTTTAATAGAGAGTAATGATAGAAAGGCGTTCTTTCTCTCAATGTTGTGAGCAGAGATCGGCTGGTACGGGGCGCTCGTGTTGTTTTAGGTTTAAGCGCTGCCGCAACCCCGGATAGCGATGAGATCGAACTCTAAGTGTTGATGAGCACTAACGAACAGGACGAGCACTTAAATTAACTGTACCGTTTCACAAATAGATACTGCCTAAAGTATAGGCACAACGTTAAATAAGTTGAGCTTTCACTATCTGACTACGAAAACCGAAACTGGCACGTTCACGATTACTGAGAGCGCGACTGAGCCTATGATCAGATCGGGGTTTACTGTTCTCCCTCTTGCCGATATCACGATAAGGTCGTAGCCTCCTCTAAGAACTTCCTCAATTATGGATGTGGCTATCGAACTAGTTGGACTAAGCTTAACAGCTTTAGTTTCTACGTTTATACTAGACTTTTTGGAAACTGATGCTATAGTTTCCGATACTCTCTCTAGTGGTCCTATAGTACCATCGTCTATTATGAGCGCTACAATCACTGAGCCATATCTCTTTGCGAAGTCTATAGCAACATTTAGTGCCTTAATACTGTGTGAAGAGCCATCTACAGGGACCAGGATCCTCTTAAACATGTAGCTTACTTCGTATGTAGGTTCTCGAACGTACATATTGCCTACCCAATTTAATCAGTTTTAAAAGACAATATAAAGGATGGTAAAGAGCTAGTGTCTCAACACTAGAGTAGCTCAAGGATGGGGTATGATGGAATGAGGAGGTGATCAACCACGGTAGTTAGTTAGAATAATGTTAGGGCTTAATCACGGCGTAAAAAGTCGTTGAAATAGCTTTTACCTACTTCAAGAATTTTAGTGAGTAAAAGACACATGTTGTCAGACGGAGTTATTTTACAGAAACTTGATGAGAGGTCAAAGAAATCTTCGGTTATTACCAACCTGATGTTAGGGATGTTTACACTATCACCCTGTACTATGAGGTATAGAGAACCTGATGGAATAGCTTTGCTAATGGACACAGATTTCACATAAGAGCCGTATTTCTCTAAGACCTCGAAGACCTCAGGCAGTCCTACCTCTTTCAGAGCACTCAATAACCTACCTGAGACATACATTTCCGCAACTGCAGGACTTATCCTCAGATCAAGTAGTACCTCGTTCTCTAGCTGAATACTAACATAAGTAGTCGAATCAGACGAAGAAAAAGTAACTACAGAACCAGAAATCTTGCTGGAGATCGATTCAAACACGTCCCTTATTTTCTCTTGAACTACAGGTAACCCTCTAAACACCTCTCTCAAAGATCTCACCACCTTTACCTTTCCACATTTACTAATATCCACATCCTGTGGGTAATTCTAGGCGAGTTTCTTGGTATGTGTTCAGTATCGCATTACAAGCTTTTATGGAGTTACTGCGGTACTGAGCTTCATCGAGACAGTTGAAAGCGGATGGTGGAGGTTGAGCATAGAAGAACTTTAAGGTCGTAATCCACTATCTGTAAGAAACAGTGTCAGTAGTGTCTTCTTTCAATGACTAGAACTACGAAGTCCTCCTTCTCGTAAGCATCTATAACAGAGAGCTTCTGCTTTATAGCTTCGTTTACCGCGAACTCGAGGATGTCTTCTGAGACTTCTATAGTAACCAGCTCACCCCTCTTAAGTCTTCTTCCCACATCTTCCAGGGTTCTTCTTACTTCATCCTCTTTTTTCAGCATGTTCGCGGTCCTTTAAACGTGTTTGCTTCTAGCCTAATAAAGCACTCAAGAACTAGTCTTTAGATTTGTGCTCCATACGCTGTTTGGGTTTCGTGGCGGTTTATATGGATAGATGTTGTTTAATCCACTCTTCCACCGCTACTGTAAGTCCTAGCTCTATTAAGCTATGCCCCCGATGAGCCTTACTCTCAGTAGTTTGAGTAGTGGTATTAGGTGGGAGTATTGGGGTGTGTGGGTAGGCTAGCCCAGGTAGCATCTCTTAAGTAATTCTATATATCTCATCGAGTACTCACTAAATCCTCTAGGTAAGCGTTAGCAGAGCCCCCGTTTTCAGAGCGGGGAGATAGTCAGATGCGTCACGTACTCCTAGTGGTTTACAGTAAGACTGAGGACGCTGTTAACTACGGCTTCATCACTTAACCAATCAATAAAGACTCTACACGATCTTCTGCCTGTTACTATCTCGATAACCTCCTTAGATACGTCCTCCACGCTCTTGCCAGTAACGTCAACTTCGCACACCTTATTAGGTGGGTGCTCAAGTAGAGCGTTACTGGTGCAGACACCTAAAAGCTCTGCTTCAACGTTCTCAAGTACCTTCTTCGGAGGCCAACCCCTCTTGCTGAGTCTTTCAGCTAACTCTACAGGGTTTATCCTTAAAATTATTATTTTGTCGAGTACGTCATCGTCTATAATCTCACTATAGTGCCCGATTACTAGAACTCTACCTCGCTCTGCTATGAGCCTTCTTAGATGCTCTCGCAGTTTATGTTCGTCAATAACAAAACTCAGTCTCTCGTCGTCGTAACTGACGACCAGCTTGTTTTCAAGTACGAAATCGCTTAACTCCACTAACCCGATATCAAGCGACCTGGAGACTAGTGTTCCAACAACCGACTTTCCTGTTCCAGGGGTGCCACTAATAGCTATGGCCTTTCCGGAGCCGTAGTCCTCAGTCATTTACGCTACCAAGGTTGCACTAATACGTGGAAATTATAGCGTCACTTACTCCCACCTTATTAGCTACGACAAGTAAATGCACTCAGGTGCCCTCGCTGGGGTTCTGCGAACTATGTGGAGTTAGTTCTAAAACCGTAAGCAACACTATAGGTGTTTGTGTAAGTTGCTTAAGAAGAGCTGGTGAAGAAGCTTTAAAGATTGCGCGCAGAGTTCATAAAGAATACAGGCAGAACTTAGGACTACCTCCAGACGTACCTAAAAGTGGAAAATTGAGATGCGGTATCTGTGTGAATGAGTGCCACATACCAGAAAATTCGTGTGGTTTCTGCGGTTTCTGGGTCAATAGAGGTGGTACCCTAAGTCCTCTTACAGCCAACCCTAGTGCTGGAATTGTTATGTGGTATTTTGACCCACACCCTACAAACTGCGTTGCCGGACCCGTTTGCGCTGCTAATACTTCGAGGGGATATCCAAATTACACAAAAATCAGAGGGGTTGAGGTAGGTTACTACAACTTAGCAGTTTTCTATATTGCCTGCAATCTTAACTGTCTTTTCTGTCAGAACTGGGAGCATAAGACCATATTATCTAATGATAAATTAAGAGCTAAATACATGAAGACAGTTGATGAACTAGTACGTGAAGCTTTAAACGATAGAGTTACCTGCATCTGCTACTTCGGGGGGGACCCCGGACCCCAAGTACCGCACGCTATTGCTGCTTCTAGAAGGCTGTTCGCAGCAAAAAGGCTGGATTCTATAAAGAGAATATGTTGGGAAACCAATGGATTAGAAAACTCCATGATCATGAAGCAGATGGCGGAGCTCAGTCTAGTCTCAGGTGGAGTAGTAAAAATCGACTGGAAAGCTTGGACGCCAGAGGTCTACGAGGCACTAACAGGTGTAAATGGCTTTAAAGCTATAGAGAGACTAAAGACCAACGTAAAGATAGTCTCAGAAATGGGGATAGAACGCAGTGAGCCTCCACTGCTAGTAGTAAGCACCCTTTTAGTACCTGGATATGTCGATGAACAGGAAGTCAGAAAAATAGCTGAATATTTAGCCGAGGTAGACAGCAGAATTCCCTATGTGCTTCTCGCGTTTCATCCGGACAACATCTTGAGGGACCTCCCCCCAACAAGTAAGAGGCATGCTGAAGCAGCTAGAAGAGAGGCCTTAAGAGCTGGACTTAAAGAAGTCTATATAGGTAATGCGTGGCTGCTAGGAAACTACTACTAGCCTAGAACAACCACTCAGCTCTTATCTCGTTGACCCACTCTCCTCACCACTCCTCCTATTACCTCCTCAACTGAAACCGAAGGGTCTAACGCTACTTTAAAGAATAAACCAGTTCTACCGACTTCATCTCTTCGTTGTAGCACTTCCACTCTCTCCCTTACCGTATCTATACTAATCCCAAGAAGCTTAGCCACATAGTACTCGTAGCCTACTACTGGTGACTCTCGGTGACCTCTTTCTGTTGGGATAACCAGTACCAAGGACTTAGTTACCCCGGGCGTTCTAACGTCTTTAACCAACTCTTCGTAGGATATATTACCGCCAAACTTATAGAACTCGAGTTCGCTGGAACTGAATCTCTCTAGCGGAAAAGAAACTGTAACATCACCACTCGGTGTTAGCTCGTAGAAGACCTTGAGAGCGGACTTTGGTGTTGCTCTTACCAAAGTCTTTTTATATATTCTTAAATCCCCCCTATCTAGGCATGCTTCAATAACTGCAGGAGCGATAGCATACGGTATGACAACATCGACATCGCTACCTTGATCGACATCGCCCCTAGCAACAGAGCCGTGCACTATCGGAGAGTAGCCGCACTGAACTAAGATCTTCATCACTTTAGCTGCGACCTCCCTCAGTCTCCTTAAGAGAATCCACCTATCGCTCCCATATACCACATCCTTGAATTCTGGGACTCTAACTACTTTATGTCTTGGGCTCTTACGAGACATGCTTCTCTAATTTACTATGACTTACAGCCGTTATTAAAAGGCATTAATAACAATTACAGCAAAACCGCAACCCCGAGCCTCGCGGTATGCGGGGTATGGGTAACGCCCGGTCTTGGGCGCAGGGCTAAACCCTCCAAGAGGAGGGGAATGTAGTCCTAAATCTCTCCATCCGAGAGGGACCCTCGCACTTTAGGGTAGGGAGGAGGTCAGAAGCTTCTCTGCTCTCTGAATATCTTCCGGGTTGTCGATATCCAGTATTATACTCGGGTCGTCTACGTCTAAGTAGTGTACGTACTCTTTATACCTAGATATTAGTCCCTTAAGACCCCTCTCCTCCTCTTTAATACTCAGTGCTTCTCTAATCATGTTTCCTACTAACAATATTGGGTGTCCACCTATCCCTTGATACCTAGGAATCAGTATGCAATTGCTCTTACACATCGTTAGTAATGAGCTAACTAAATACCCTAGAGTACGCATCTTTATAAACGGCACATCTGATGGATGCACTGCTACAAGCCTCGAGTACTTGGCTACTCTCTTAATACCCGCAACGACGGATGATGACATTCCGAGAGAGTAACTCGGGTTGTAGACAAACTTGACATCTAGGTCTGCAAGTATCTCAATTATTTTACTATACTCGAACCCTACAACAACAACTATTTCATCAAAAACTCCAGCTTCGAGGAACTTCCTGGTCGTTATCCTAACCATGTGATCTTCTCCCAGTTCGCTATCTCGGATTCTGTAGAGTAGCTTATTCTTGTCGAATCTTCTAGATGCACCAGCCGCCAGCAGTACGGCTACTCTCATAGATTCAGCCACAATCGCTTATTCTTCTCTCGAGAACCTCCATAACAGCTCTTATGACCCTTGGATAAGTTCCACATCGACACAGGTTTCCCTCAATAGCCTTAATCACATCTTCTTTAGTGGGCTTTAGAAGCTTCCTAATAGCTTTATTCAAGAAGGCATATGTGGTTAGCAACATAGCTGGAGTACAGTAACCGCACTGAACAGCGAAGTTCTTACTGAATTCCTCCACTAACTCCCTAAATAGATCATCAGAATATAGCCCCTCTACAGTTATTATCTCACTTCCATCGATTTGTACCGTCAGCAGTAAGCAGGAGACAGCTGGTTTGCCGTTAACTAGCACAGTACAAACTCCGCACTCACCCCTCTCGCAACCTCTTTTTACGCTCTTCACACCTAACCTAAGCCTCAAGGTATCTAAGAGTATCTCATTTGGCTCGACGTCTACTTCGACTCTATTTCCATTTAAGGTGAAGTTAACGCGCACTACGCAACACCTAAAGCCCTAGCTAGTGCGTCTATGGCTAACCGGTAGCTCATTTCTCTTCTGTACCAAGAAGTTGACCTAACATCGTCGATTGGTGTGACTTCACTCGCAACAGTTTTGGCAGCCTCCTCTATTAAGCCCCAATTAACTCTTCTACCTCTAATGACCTCTTCGGCTCTGTATACCCTTATAGGTGTTGGAGCGACAGAGTTTAAAGCTATTCTAACATCGTAAACTACGTTGTCGACTACTTTAGCAAGTACTGCTATCGCTACTACAGATAGAGTGAAACCATTCCTCCTTCCAAGCTTTATGTAGGACCAGCCGCTCCACTCAGATTTCCTGATAAGTATCTCCTTGAGTATCTCGCGAGAGTTTAAAGCAGTTTTTCTATATCCAACGAAGAACTTTGTAGATGGTATAGTTCTTAAACCTTCCGAGCCAGCGATAACTAGCTCAGCATCATAAGCTAGAAGAGGTGGTGCTGTATCGGCTGCTGGTGATGCATTACACAGGTTCCCACCTATGGTGGCCATGTTCCTTATTTGCAACGAACCCATAGACTCTACTGCGGCTTTTAAGAGAGGGAGGCTCTGAGACACTGCGCGTGACTCTATCAACTCTTGCAACTTAGTAGCAGCTCCTATTCTAATGGTTTCACTTAAGTCTTCGACTCCCAATAGCTCGGATATCGAACTAATGTCTACTAAGGCCCGCACTCTAACCCTAGAAGTCTTCATATCCACTAAGAGATCGGTTCCTCCAGCAATAACCTTCGAATTCTCAACTTCCCTTAATAGCTTAATGGCCTCATCGAGAGTCTTAGGGCGATAGTAATCTACCGTCGGGAGTTTGTAGTACAATGTACATTACCCCACTTTCTGCTTTGCTAAGGAGTAAACTTTCTCTAGTGTCAATGGTAGCTCAGTAATCCTTACACCTAGTGCGTGACTTACGGCATTAGCTATAGCAGCAGGCATCGGTATAAACGCCATTTCCCCTACCCCCTTCGCCCCGAAGGGACCGTAATCCCATACGTCCTCGACAAATATGGCGTCTCTTATTACTGGAGTCTCATGAGACGTCGGAATAACGTAATCCGTCAGATTGTCATTAACTATCCTCCCATCATTGGAGAAAACTAGTTTCTCCATTAAAGCGTACCCTATTCCCTGTATAATCGCCCCCTCTACTTGAGTTTTAACGGCATCAGGATTAATAACTCTACCAACGGCGAGAGCAGGATGTACCTCAAGCACCCGTACTCTCCCGGTGAACATGTCTACTTCAACCTCAGCAACTACAGCGATAAAGCTGAAGGCTGGGTAGGCAAATCCGCGCCCAACATCGTCATCAAACGCCCCCTTAGGTAGAAAGAAGTAACCTGTCGCAGAGAGGTCTACTCCCTTACTGTAGGCTAAAGATACAAGCTCCTCCCAACTCATCTTGATCTTATCACTCACGATAACAGCTCCTCCCAATATTTTGATCTCTTCTCTCTGAACATTGTAGTACTCAGACAGAAAGCTCTCCAGCCTACTTCTGATCTTACCAGCAGCAACGAGTATCCCGATAGCACCCACACTAGTACCTCTTGAGGCGTGAGTAGCTCCAGTATCTGGGGCATCAGTCGTACCGAAAACCACCTTAACTTTATCGATTGGGCAGCCCAGTACCTCAGAAACAAGCTGCCTGTGTGAACTTGAGGGCGACCCCTGGCCCATCTCAACGATTCCTGTGTAAACGTTAACAGAGCCGTCACGGGATATGTGTATGTAGGAGTTGGACCAATCCGGTACAGCTCTACTAGTACTATTTCCATGCCAGGCTACAGCAACTCCTATTCCTCTCCTAGTGCGCCCCGTTTTATGTTCTCCGTACTCTAGTCTCTTAGCCTTCCAGTCACTAATTACAGACAGTTTCTTTAGGGCTTCATGGATCCCTATAGATGACGTCAGCACTTGACCAGTTATTGTATCTCTACCTACTCTAAGCATGTTGTTTAACCTAAATTCTACTGGGTCCAATCCTAGCTTCTCAGCAAGCTGGTCCATCTGTGACTCGGCAGCGAACTGAACTGAGGGATTCCCGAACCCGCGGAACGAACCCTGGGGAACTTTGTTGGTGTATACACAGTAACCGTCGACCTTAGCATTGGGTACGTAGTAAGGACCTGACGCATGCATCGTGGCTCTCCATAGTATGAAGGGACCTCTGTTAGCGTAGGCCCCCGAGTCATGTATGATTGTAACTTCGATTGCGGTTAGCTTTCCATCTTTCGAGGCCCCAGACTTATACTTTATTACGGTTGCCTCTCTTTTGGGGTGTGTCTGTATAGAGTCCTCCCTTGTATAATAAAGTAGCACGGGCTTCTTGAGGTGGTATGCTGCGAGTGCCGCTCTCGCAGCAACTAGAGGTCCCTCATCATCTTTTCCACCGAAGCCTCCGCCAACATAAGGAGCTATAACTTTAATATAACCGGACGGCAGACCCAAAACTTTCGACACTATCTTTTGACCTAAGTGCGGATACTGTATCGTAGCTATAACCGTTATTCTGTTCTCGAGATCGGGTATAGCAAGAGCTGCCTCCGGCTCTAAATACACGTGTTCTTGGTGGTGGGTTCTATAAGTATTCTCTACTACCACGTCTGCCTTACTAAATCCATCAACTACATCACCTTTTCTAACTCTAGTTCTAAACGCTATGTTGCTTCCGAGAGATTCGTGGATAAGAATGTCGCTCCTTTCCATGACCTCTAAAGGGTCAAAGAGAGTGGGCAGAGGCTCTATCTCGAGGACCACATTTTCTACGGCATTATTTACAGAATCGGGGTCCTTACCTACTACGACAGCGATCGCCTCACCATAGTACCTAACTTTCTCCTCAGCTAGTAGAGGTTGATCTGGAATAGCATAACCAACTTGGTTCTCACCTGGGATATCGCGGTAAGTGAGGACACGAAAGACCTTAGAGTCTTCTAGAGCTCTAGAGTAGTCGATCTTCTTTATTCTCGCATGGGGCACTTTAGCCAGAGCTAGTCTAGCAACAAGATACCCTTCTTCAAGAAAATCTTCAACAAATTTCGCTCTTCCTAAGGCCTTCTCTAGAGAGTCCGATCTCTCAATGCTCTTACCGACGACGACGCATGATTCCGCAGAAAGCCACCTTCTAATAAGAGTTCTCGGGTCTTCAACCATCATCAATACCCAATAGTAGGGGTAAGTATATCGAATATATAAGCTTAGCCTTTGTCCCCAATGTTCGCTTTTGTTAGCCTTTGTTGGTGTTCTTTTATGATTAGGGACTCCTATCTCGACATAGAGACCTAGGTATCTCTGCGAGTTCATAGTCGATGTCGAGACCCAAACCTATTTACCCCATCTACGCCCATCTACGTCAAGCCTCAGTGGGCTCAGAGTATCGCTCTCACCATTTCCCCAGGCCTTGAGGAGTATGTTAAGATGTTCAGCTGCGCATCTATCCCAATCTCACAGACAGCTGCGCATACTTCCATCCTTAAGCCGTTGAATCCGTTTTCAGCTTTATGTACTGCGTGCGGCCTATACATATTCTTCGGGTCTACGAAGACTATCGGTAATCCATGTCCCCTGGCTTTCCATCCGATAACATTCTGAATACCCACGAGTGAGGGGTTCAGCTTGATATAAGTTCATTTTTGATGATTTCACTGTCCAATCTTTGTTCATCCGCATTCCGTTCGGGTTCTCATCAATCTTGGAGGCGTTCGAGGGCGCCCCTAGACCTCCACATCTTGCGTATCTTATGAACAGGTTTATACACGCTATGACGTCTCTATCTCCTATGAAGCCGCATTTAGGGCATCGTAGCACTCTACTACCGCTATCTTTGAGCTTACCTTCACACCTAGGGCACGTGGATGAGGTCTTTCTTGGGTTGACGTACCTAGTCTCCAGCCCTACCTCAAGGGACTCGTAGCTAACTGTGAACTGTATCCTCCTGTAGAACCACAGAGATAACCTCTTATTGAAAACACCGTTCTCGTTAGTTCTGCTCTTGAGCTAGATTGTGTGATAAGTGAAAACACGGAGTGTTAGTCATTGAGGTATATCCAAAAGAAACATCAACAACATACACCATCTGTGTTGGTAGATTCAAGGAAAATGATTACAGCGGGTGATGCGTCTAGCATGTAGCTTCTAGGAAGTTAGAGATTGGGCAGCTGTATTGAACATATTTAGGAGGGCAGCACTCAAGATAGGGAAAGTTCTGGCCGCCCGACCGACTAGCAGGTAAAAGACGCATCTCTAGATGGACATAGAAAACCAAAGAATTGCCCAGAAAAACTATAGGGTAGGGAGTATGCTAGCTCTCATTCTTTAGGTCTTTCTAAGTAGACTCTTACTAGCTTCCCCACTAAAGTGAACATAACAAGGTTGTAAGCAAGTATTAATACGGCTCCTATTACATTAGTATATGACTCTACTAGTTTAACGTAGCTGTAGTACTTTTCTCCTAAGCTAATAAGGTTCTGCACCGTCTCGTTTATGGGAGTATCTAAGGACTTATATATGAAGGTTCTCGCAGGGAGAAGCTCCCCGGTCTCCTCGATTACAACAACGTTGTTTACTAGAGCCGGAATTAACATGTAGAGACCTCCCCACAAGGTAGCTAACACTGCTGCTACGTTGTAAGTTAATAACGTGCTTCTAAGTTTAAGCCTATAGCTAAAGGCCAAGTGAACAATGAGTGGATAAGCCCAGAGAAGATAGTTCGGATTTACTACTTTGTTGAAAACGAGCACTAGAGATAGAAGAATTAAGGTTGCTAGAATTACTTCATCTTTATTATCGATCTTAATTCTCTTTTTCAGTAGCAGGAATGCTCCTACTATGACCGCTAGCATTACGGGTAACCACACGGCATTTATTAATCTTATAACCTCAGAGTTTCTCCCGGAGAGTAGAACGAAGATATTCCAAAGTGAAACATATTGAGGCGCTCTCCCGCTATGGAATAAGACTACATTGTATATAAACGCATATGGGTTAGCTAAAAAGAATGGGAGTACGAGCAAGAGAACTACTATTGAAGCTACAGTTATGTACTGAACTAAGCCCCTGATCTTCGTTTTTCTATATATATAGTAGATAAGTGGTACGAGTGATACCGCTGCTAAGGGCTTTGTCAAGACTACGAGTGCAGTAGATATGGAACTTAGGTATATACCTACACGAGGTACCTCCAATACTATTATCGCTAAATAAAGAAAGAACGCTACTAGCGGATCGAACTGGTAGTTAGCTAAGGTAACAAGAGTGGGTACTCCAATAACAACCCAGTAGAAAGCTTCAGAGCCAAATTTCCTCCACAACAAGATAGCGAGAGCTACAGTGAATATGAGCAGTGGTAACTTCATGACTCCTCTAACAAGGTGGTCTGCTACCATTAGTAGTGTTTGTCCAATGCTGGGCATAGACTTACTAACCGAATTTAAGGCACTTATAAAGGCATCCACTAACCAATGAGTCCCTATGTATATAAGGGGTGGGATAGGTGGGTAGACTACTCTATAGCTTATGTTACCTAAAGATAAAGGAATCTCGTAAATCTTATATAGACTGGCATACTTTGAGACTCTAACCCAGTTTTCAAAGATGCTTATGTCGTACCAGTTCCACATAGACAGACTGAAGATCGTGAGGATCATGATCAGTAGCACGACCTTCAGCTTGTCTTTTTTCAGTATGTTGGGCACGGTCAACATACCCACGTCTCTATATAATATTACGTCAAACACTTATATGTTGAATTACTACGAGTTTCTCTAAGCATAACTATAGAAAGAGTCTTGCTATAAAACTCTTAAGGTATGGTGATCTCTCGTAAGGGGAAAGCTACCTGAGCAGTTGGCTAATGAAAACTACTGAAGGTAAAATTACACTCATGTACGGTAACGCTGGAAGCGGTAAGACTAATATCTGTTTGTGGATGCTATCGAAGAGCTCCGGACCCAGTCTCTATATTAGTACAGAGGGGCCCATACCTATAGCCCTTTTAGATAGATATTCTCTTTATGACAAAGAGCTCTACTTTAGGGAAATCTTTAGTCTCGAAGATCTCTCCATTCAAATGATCAACATGTATGTTGATGGATTACTTAAAGAGTTTAGAAGCATATGCGTTGACTCTATTAATGCTCACTATAGGTACGAAGTTATTGAAAGACATGAAGCAAATAGGTTGCTCAATGCTTCGTTAGCGGTTCTCTCGTATGTAACAATTCAGTTCGGAGCCAGAGTTTTACTCGTGGCTCAAGTAAGGGAGGAAGAGGGAGAGGCAGTTCCCAGCGGGTTTGAGATCCTGAGCTTCTGGTCTGACATAATCGCAGAGGTTAAAAGAAGTGGAGATAAGAGAGAGTTAATTATGGTAAAGCCTGAGGAGCTTAAAGGTCGCAAAATAGGGTTTAAGATTAGTGACCAAGGTGTGGAATTTGAGTAACTACTTCGAACTTGCTTATAAAGCGTTATTTTTAGCACCATCCTTTGCTGCCAACGCTTCTCCTCTAATAGTAAAAGGCTTCTTGAAAAATAGGCATCCAGTAGACTTCGGTAAGAACTTTACAGATGGTAGAAGAATATTTGGAGAGAATAAAAGCTGGGAGGGAGTTATTGCTGGCGTATTAGTTGGTACGGTAGTTGGAATTGCTTTAGTTCCTCTCTATGGGTGCACTCTAGTCAAACTAGCTGTCGCCGGATTTGTGCAGGGAATAGGCTCTATGGTTGGAGACCTAGCAAACTCTTTCTTAAAGAGGAGGCTTGGCATAAAACCGGGAGAACCGTTACCATTTCTTGACCAAACATCTTTTATAGTAGTGTCGTTAATGATCGTGCGATTAGCAGGAGTCGACCAGCTTGTCGGTGTAGGGCTAGGACTGGTCGACATGGCGATAGTTATCGGTATAGCCCTAGTGCTTCATCCTTTAACGAACTACATAGCGTACCTACTCAAGTTAAAGGAGGTCCCATACTAAAAGAGTATTTGGTTGTCTCATGTTTTGTGTTTTCCTAGAACTCTTTACGTGCTTGTAGCAATCAAGACTGAAACTCGTGGACCATGGTCTAGACCATAGCCGGTCTTATGCCTATCGATGGTCGGGTTTCGGGGTCTGAGTGTACGTAGTTAAGACTTGGGAAGATGCGGTAGACCACCCGGGGTCAATATATGACAGTGCACCGTGGGGCGGTTCTCTAAGTGTGTCTATCACTACGGCGTCTCAAACGTACTTAGGTTATAGGTCAAAAACCTTCCCAGGTTAGTCACAAAGATATTCGTGAGGCTATAGCTAAGTAGCGATGATATTATGAAGGGCCCTAGATATGAAGCCAATATGTACGTGAGTATTCTCTTTCTATAAAATATTTTAAACTCAGAAGCTAAGCCCACACCTATTATCGATGAGAACATAACAAGTGATATGACTATGGGTATGCCCAAGCGGTTAGC